>JALSHD010000020.1 GCA_026982395.1 Chromatiales bacterium
GCTGCAACGTCTGTTTGAGATCGAGGTCTATCGCATGATGGCGCTGTTGGCCTTTCCGATGGCGCGCAACATGCTGCCAGAACTGGATAAGTGGGATCGGCGCCTGCTGGATATCACCACTGCAATGTCAACCAGTGGTGATGAGGCAGCGCTGCTGGAAGAGCTGACGGCGCTGGCGATAGAGGTTGAGAACAGTATCTCTTCGAGTCACTTCCGGCTGGATGCGGCGCAGGCCTATTATGAACTGGTCAACAAACGCATCGAGGATCTGCGCGAGGTTCGTATTCCCGGGTTGCAGACCTTTCGCGAGTTCATGGACCGTCGGCTGGTACCGGCAATGAATACCTGCAACTCGGTGAGCGGTCGCCAGGAAGCCCAGTCGAAACGGATCGCCCAGGCGGCACAGCTGCTGCGTACCCGCGTGGATGTGACTCTTGAGAAACAGAACCAGTCGCTGCTGGAGTCGATGGATCGGCGCGCAAAACTGCAGCTCCGTCTGCAGGAGACGGTGGAAGGACTGTCGGTTGCGGCCATCACTTACTACAGTGTCAGTCTGATTGGTTATCTGGCCAAGGCAGCCAAGGTGGGCGGTATGCCGGTCAAACCGGAACTGGTGGTCGGATTCGCAATCCCTTTGGTCGCCGGAGCTCTGATTCTCGCTGTTCGCTTCATTCGGAAAAAAGTCGAGAAAGCACATGCCCAAATTGATAAGTAAATAAGCACTGACTAAAACCGGCGGCTTCGAATCCCCTGCCAGGGACTGTAAACACCGGGGTTGAGGGATACCCCGCCAGCTAAAGAGCGGTGGTTTCGGGTTACGGCTGAGAACGAAATTGATCGGTCGTCTCTATCCCGGTAACCTGTGCCCCTCTTCCGGCGGCAGGAAGAGTACTCCAACTGTATCGCCGTTCACTTCCGAACTCGAGGTTTTTGTATGAATATTCCGGCAATTCTGCGTGGAGCTGTTCTGGTTGTTCTGCTTGCCACGCTGGTATTGGCGGCGGCCTGGTTCGCCGGCATCGAAGGGGTTACCGCACCGCAGATGATCACATTAACCGCGCTTTGGATAGTTCCCGGGCTTCTCACCGGCCTCAAGGCGAGGGATGCCGGAACACTGCACGGTCTGCTTGCCGGGCTGCTCGGTGGACTGTTCATCTTCGCGGTGCTGCCGTTCATTGCTGACATGACGGCCTCACCCTCCTTTCTCGATGCCCTGGTAGCCGACAGCCGCCCGCTGCTGCTCATCTTCGCCGGCTGGTGGGGAGCCTTCGGCGGACTGGTAACCGATAACCGTCGCATAATCCAGGCCCGGCGGGCAGTACGAAAGCAACAAAAATCCGGAGACTGAAACGGTGTTGACCGCATCCCGCAAAACAAACGTCATATTTTGCGCCTCCGCGGCGCTATAGACATGCCCCGGTCAATGGTCTAGTCTAGCCTTGATTGTGGTATTCAAGAAATTTTCAATATAAGAAAAACTGGGGTAGCTACCCGAAAAACGGTTGCACAGCGAGTTGCCGGGATACCGAATCGTGGTCTGTTGGGGGAAACATAATGTACCTGTTCAAAACAGTTGTCCGGCTGTTGGCCGGGGGTGTCGGGGCCGCTCTGGCGCATGCCGCCGTTGCGGTGGAGAATTCAGTCTTTGTTCCGGGCCCCGGCGATCTGGTGGAGCCGGCAGGGATTTTCTATCCGGGACCTCCGAATCTGCTTGAAGTGCAGGTTCGTACCGAGGTTCAGCCTGGTGTCTGTGCCCCGGGTGAGTATTCCGGCTGTACTCTGGAGGATGTAAACAGCGACATTGATCCGGGCGATGATTTCAAACCGCGCATCAGGGTGCATTTCCAGACCGATGATTTCCCTGATGATGGTCAGCAGTCCAATGCAGAGTTGCGGATGAGGGGCAATACCTCCCGTCTGGCAGTGCAGAAATCCTACCGGATAAAGCTGGACAGCAAAAAGCTGTTGTGGCGGGGAGAGCGCCGGTTGCAGCTCAACAAGCATCCGTGGGATCTCACGCGGATCCGCAACATGCTGAGTTTCGATTTGATGCGCGACATCCCCCATCTCCCCAGCCTCAATACCCAGTTCGTCAATCTGTTCATCGATGATGAAGACCTGGGGCTGTACACGCACGTGGAGCATGTTGGCAAGGAGTATCTCGTGAATCGCGGATGGGACAAGGATTCGGCCGTTTACAAGGCGGAAAATTTCCTGTTCTATATGGCTCCCGCCCTCTCTCTCGATGAGCAGGGCAAACCGCTGGATATGGATCTGTTCGAGTCCGTACTGGAGATCAAGAGGGGCAAAGAGCACTCCAGCTTGGTCGGGATGCTGAACGCACTGGGAGATGTTAACAACGACTTCGGCTCCGATGTGTTTGACATCTACTTCAACCAGAACAACTACCTGACCTGGTTGGCGGTGAACATCCTGATGGGTAACAGGGACACCATCAACCAGAATTTCTATCTCTATAATCCGCCAGACAGCAACCGCTTCTACTTCCTTCCCTGGGACTACGATGGCGCCTGGGGGTTCTTCGACCAGCCTGACTACCAGAGGGTGGGATACGTTGTTCCCCGCTGGAAGCGTTCGGTAGGTTTGTGGTGGGATGTGTTGCTCCACCGCCGTTTTCTGGAACAGCCCGGCAACCTGGAGCTGCTCAATCGCGCCGTGGAAGAGATCAGGGAGGGCTATCTGGACCGCACCCGTATTGAGCAACTGCTCGACAGCTATCATGGCCTGGTCTATCCGCTGATCAGCCGCCCCCCGGACCTCTACTATCTGCCCAGTACGAAGTACACTGATGCGGAGATCCTCCAGGAGTATGAGCAGGTGTACGCCTCTATCGCCGACAAGGTGGAGCAGAACTACGAGGATTTCCTCCGGCACCAGGAGGATCCCATGCCCTTCTGGCTGTTCGACCCCGAACTGGAGAGTGGTACCATCCGGTTCGGCTGGCAGGAGTCGGTGGATCTGCAGGGAGATGGTGTCAGCTACGATCTGGAGATCGCCACCGAACCCGATTTCCGGGACGGTTCTGTACGGCACAGCGTGTTCGGCCTCGACACCCCCTACTACAGTTTCCGCTGGGATCTGTCGGCGGGAGAATACTACTACCGGGTGATCGCCCGCGACAGCGCGGATCCGCAACATCACTGGCAGATCGCTTTCAGCCAGGTCTACGACGAGAGCAGCGGCCGGGAATACAACGGCGTCAAGATGTTCCAGGTGGATCTGGATGGAACGGTCGGTGGTGGCGGCACTTCCGCCCCGCCACCGCGTATCGAACTGGATGGAAACGCCGACGACTGGGATGACACCCTGCTGCTCGCCACCGATCCCGACGATGTGATCGCCCCCGGCAGCCCCGTCGACTGGCGCCAGATCTGGATGACCCACGACGCAGCCAACCTCTATATCGCCTACCGCAACGACGGCGCTATCGACCTCGGCAGATGGTGGGGGTGGAAACTCTATTTCGACCTCGACCGGAATTCCGCCACCGGCTACCGCAGTACCGGAGCAGGGGCGGAGTACATGCTGGAGGGTGACAGCCTGTGGCGCTACACCGGCGACGGCTGGAGCTGGTCCTGGGAGTATGTGGGGAGCGCACCGTCAGTGGTGAATGGCGATTTCGCCGAGATCTCCCTGCCGCTGGCATGGCTTGGCAAACCCGAGACCCTGTATATTGTCTTTCACGGCATCAACCCCCCCTTCGCTGGTGAGAGGGAGAATGATCGCTACCCGGAAAATGGATACATCAGCTACCGGCCAACTCCGATGGAGGAGGAGCTGTTCTCCAATCCCGGAGCGATCATCACCCTGGATGGCAGTCGCGACGACTGGCAGCTACTGGACTCCTTTGGTGCGGATCCGGACGATATTTCCGGCACCGGCAACCGGCTCGACTGGCTGGAGGGGTGGGTCGCCCACGACTCCGACAGCATCTATTTTGCCTACCAAAACCAGGGAGAGATCTATCTCGACCGCTGGTGGGCATGGCACATATTCATTGACACCGACAACGATGCCACCACCGGTTTCGGCCGCGCCGGAGCAGAGTACATGCTGGAGAACGACAACCTATGGCGTTATACCGGCTCCGGAGGCAGTTGGTCCTGGGAACTGGTGGGCACCGGGCAGGCGGCGATATCTGGAGGATTTGTCGAGATCGCCATCCCGCGGGAACTGCTAGCTGGAAATGAAAGACTGAACCTGCTGTTCGAGGGTGGCAATCACATGTTCCCCGGCGGAGAGAATGCGGTGGATCAGTATCCCGACAACGGCATCTTTATCTATAGCCTGGAGCCGTGACGAGCTGGTTCAGCGAAAACTGCAGAGCGGGAAAATCGATGGCTTCACCAAGAGACTGTTTCAGGGCACATGTAATATTCCACGAGAGCAAGGAAGCTCGGCGCGCACGACTGCATGGAGCAATTAACAGGAACCACATCAGGATTCCGTTCGACTCTCCCGTTTGAAAAACAGGCTGTCGATGATCAACATGACAGCGCCGGCCGTAATCGCCGAGTCCGCAACATTGAATGCAGGATAAGTCCAGCGCTGGTAATACAGCTGCACAAAATCTACCACATGGCCCAGTAAAATCCGATCCCATAAATTACCCACCGCCCCGCCCAGGATCAGCGCCAGCGCTATGGCAAGCCATCTTTCAGATGACTCCAGCCGCCACATCCACCAGACGATTCCAACACTCACCACCGAGGCAAGAATGGTAAAAAACCAGCGCTGCCAGCCGCCGGCATCATGTAGCAAACTGAATGCCGCTCCGGTGTTGTAGGCCAACATCAAATTGAAGCCCGGGAACACGGCAACTGGATCGTGCAACTCCAGATAGTGGGTTGCCATGTTCTTGGTCAGCTGATCGAGAACAAGCACCAGCAGCGACAGCCATAACCATTTCAGCATCAGGCGAACTCCCGCCGTTCGCCTTCACCGGCAACATTTTCGACGCAACGTCCACATAGTTCAGGGTGGTCCGGGTAACGACCCACATCCTCCCGATGATGCCAGCAGCGGACACATTTGGCATGTATGGAGGGAGCAGCGGCAATCCACAGCTCATCTCCGGAGGGCAGGGTAAAGTGAATGGCATCTTCCGGTGGAATTTCCAGACGATGGATACGTGCAGCAGAGGTGATCAGAACAAAGTGCAGTTCGTCTTCCAGGCGCGCCAGCAGATCATACAGCTCTCTGCCGCAGTGGAGATCCACCTCGGCATCCAGGGAGGAACCGATACCGCCGGCTACCCGCAACCGCTCCAGCTCTCTGGAGACTGCATCACGCACAGCCATTACCTGCTGCCAGAAGGAGAGATCCATCGGCTCATCCTGTGGCAGTGGCGGCAGCTGGTACCAGGTCTCCAGAAACACCGATTCGCTGCGCTCTCCGGGGATATGGCCCCAGATCTCTTCAGCAGTAAAGCTCAGGATGGGCGCCAGCCAGCGGGTCATGGCCTCGGCAACGTGATACATGGCACTCTGCGCGGAGCGGCGGGCGATGCTGTTCTCCCGGGTGGTGTACTGCCGATCCTTGATCACATCCAGATAAAAACTGCCCAGGTCCACCGAACAGAAATTGTGTATCTTCTGGTAGATGCGGTGAAACTCGTAGCTGTCATAGGCGGCGCCAATCTCCTCCTGCAGCTGCCGGGTTCGTGCCAGCAGCCAGCGGTCCAGCGCCAGCATGTTGCCGGGCGCCAGCAGATGCAGGGCGGGATCGAAACCGTTCAGATTGGCCAGCAGGAAACGGGCAGTATTACGGATACGGCGGTAGGCGTCGCTGGTGCGTTTCAGGATCTCGTCGGAGACGGTCATCTCGCCGCTGTAGTCGGTGGCGGCCACCCAGAGACGCAGAATGTCGGCCCCCAGGCTGTTCACCACCTTCTGCGGCGCAACCACGTTGCCTTTCGACTTGGACATCTTCTGGCCCCGGGAATCCACAGTAAAGCCATGGGTCAGCACCGATCTGTACGGGGGAAGCCCGCGCATCGCCACCGAGGTGAGCAGTGATGACTGGAACCAGCCGCGATGCTGATCGGACCCCTCCAGATAGAGATCCGCCGCCGGAAATTCGGTCAATCCTTCCCGCCGCTCCAGAACCGCATAGTGGGAGACGCCGGAGTCGAACCAGACATCCAGGGTGTCGGTCACCTTGTCGTACTGTTCCGCCTCGTCGCCCAGCAGCTCAGCGGGATCCAGCTCGAACCAGGCGTCGATCCCGCGCTGCTCCACCCGCTGCGCCACCTCTTCGATGAGCCGCCCGGTGTCGGGGTGCAGCTCGCCGCTCTGTCTGTGAACGAACAGGGCGATGGGCACGCCCCAGGTGCGCTGGCGCGAGATGCACCAGTCGGGACGGTTGCGTACCATCCCGTCGATGCGCGCCTCGCCCCACTCCGGCATCCAGCGGGTCTGCCTGATAGCCCGCAGCGCCGCCTCGCGCAGACCGTTCTGCTCCATGCTGATGAACCACTGCGGCGTGGCGCGAAAGATGATCGGTGTCTTGTGGCGCCAGCAGTGGGGATAGCTGTGGGTGATCTCCTCCTCGTGAACCAGCTTGCCGCCCGCCCGCAGCAGCTCGACGATGCGATCGTTGGCCTTGAGCACGAATTCGCCGGCAAACAGTTCGGTATCCGGCAGAAACACCCCGTTGGCGTCCACCGGGTTCTCCACCTTGAGGTGGTAACGGCTGCCTACCACATAGTCATCCTGGCCGTGGCCGGGAGCGATGTGCACCATGCCGGTACCGGCATCCAGGGTGACGTGGTCGCTCAGCACCACCGGCACCTCCCGCTCATAGAAGGGGTGGGCCAGTTTCAGCCCCTCCAGCTCGGCCCCCAGGCAGGTGCCGATCACCCGGTAGTCACCCAGCAGCCAGCGATCGGTGACCTGTTTCAGCAGCGGTTCGGCGATCAACAGCCGCTCGGTGCCATGTTCACCCACGCCAGCGCACTGGATCAGGCCATAGACCACCTCCGGATTGACCGCCACCGCCTGGTTGGCCGGCAGGGTCCAGGGGGTGGTGGTCCAGATCACCAGCGAGATCGGCCCCTCCCCCTCGTGGCCCTCCACATGGTCGCAGCGGGCCAGCAGCGCCTCCTCGTCCAGCAGCTCGAAGCGCACGTCGATGGCGGGAGAGTCCCTGTCTTCGTACTCCACCTCCGCCTCGGCCAGCGCAGAACCGCAGTCGGTACACCAGTGCACCGGCTTGGCCCCTTTGTGCAGATGGCCGTTGGCGATGATCTGCCCCAGGGCGCGGATGATGTCCGCCTCGTAGCGGAAATCCATGGTCAGATAGGGGTTGTCCCAGTCGCCGAACACCCCGAGCCGCCGGAAATCCTCCCGCTGCCCCTCCACCTGCCGCATGGCGTAGTCGCGGCACGCCTTGCGGAAACCGGCGGCATCCACCCTGCGCCCCGGCTTGCCGATCTTCTTCTCCACGTTCAGCTCGATGGGCAGGCCGTGGCAGTCCCAGCCGGGGATGTAGGGGGCATCGAAGCCGGCCAGGGTGCGGGCTTTGACGATGATGTCCTTGAGTACCTTGTTGACCGCATGGCCGATGTGGATCTCGCCATTGGCGTAGGGGGGGCCGTCATGCAGGACGAAGCGCTCGCGCCCCTCTCCAGCCTGGCGCATTCTGCCGTACAGATCCATCTCCTGCCAGCGCTTGAGCATTTCCGGCTCCCGCCGCGGCAGATTGCCACGCATGGGGAAATCGGTCTGCGGAAGATTCAGGGTATGTTTGTAGTCAGCCACGGTTAACTGTCCTTAATATATTTCAAGAGTTGCGGATCCCTGCGAAAAAGGCACGGGCATCCCTGACATCCAATTCTATCTGTTTCACCAGTTCCTGTAATGAGTCGAAGCGCTGTTCTTCCCGAATTTTGTGAAGAAAATCCACATGGACATGGGCTCCATAGATATCCTGCGAGAAATCGAACAGATGTACCTCCAGCCGCGCCTCGGTTCCGCTCACCGTGGGGCGGATCCCGACATTGGCTACCCCGGGTACCGGTTCCCCCGTTACCCCGAACAGCTCTACCGCGAACACGCCATTCACCGGGCTGGCCATGCGGTGCAATTTGATGTTGGCGGTGGGGAAACCCAGATCCCGCCCCCGCTTGTCACCGTGGGCCACGCGGCCACACATCCGATAGGGGCGGCCCAGCATCTGTTCCGCCAGCGCCAGCTTGCCCTGCCCCAGTGCAGCGCGGATGCGGGTACTGCTGATACGCTCTCCATCCAGCTCTACCGTATGCATCCTGGCCACCTGGAAGCCATGTTTTTCTCCGGCCTCCCGCAGCAGTTCGAAATCCCCCTCCCGCTGCCAGCCAAAACGGAAATCGTCACCCACCACCAGATAGCGCACTCCCAGCCTGCCCACCAACAGCTCCGTAATGAAGTCCCTCGCTGACATATCAGCCAGTCGCTCATTGAAACGCAAACAGAGCGCCCGATCCACGGCATAGCGGCGCAGCGCCAGCATTTTTTCGCGAAAACGGGTCAACCGGGGCACTGCCGCCGCTGGAGTGAAAAACTCCTGGGGATAGGGTTCAAAGCTCATCAGCACCGACGGAAGATGCAACTCCCCCGCCTTTTCCGCCAGCTGCCCGATAACCGCTTGATGGCCCAGATGCACACCATCGAAATTACCGATAGTCAGTACGCAGCCTTCGTGGTGTGGGTGCAGATTGTAGAGATCCCGAATGAGTTCCATGACAGTATGCCAAAAAAAGCCAGAGTATAACGGCTATCCCGTACCACGTCCCAACGACTGGGCCGGCCGAATCCCTGACAGCCACAATACCGCGCCATAGCCCACTGCACCAGCTCCAATGCAAAACGCCAATCGGCCCACCCGCTCCATCCAGCCCCACGCCAGCCACTCTGCCATAACACTGGCACCGTAGCTGACTATTACTGCCAGCACCAGATTGGCCAGCAGTACCTGTAGCAGCAGCCGGCCCCATCCCGGCTGAGCCTGAAACACCCCCTCCCTGCGCAACCCCCGCAGCAGCAATCCGGCATTGAGAAAGGCTGAACAGGCGGTAGCCAGAGCCAGCCCGGTATGCGGGCCGGGAATATCCAGCCAGACCATGGGCGCAACAAACAGTACGTTCAGCACCATATTGGCGAGCATGGCGATTATCCCGATACGCACCGGGGTGCGGGTATCCTGCCGGGCGTAGTAACCCGGCGCCAGCACCTTGACCAGGATAAACCCGAGCAGCCCCAGCGAGTAGGCCATCAGACTCAGCGAAGCCATCTGCACATCAACAGCAGTAAACTGGCCGTAGTGAAACAGGGTGGTCAGCATCGGCCCGGCCAGAATAAAAAGTCCGACACTGCAGGGAGTTCCGAGCAACAGCACCCAGCGCAGCGCCCAGTCCAGCGTCCGGGAAAACTTCTCCGGCGACTGCATGGCATGCTGCCGGGAGAGGCTAGGCAGGATTACTGTCGCCAGGGCAATACCAAACACTCCCAGCGGAAACTCCACCAGGCGATCAGAATAATAGAGCCAGGAGACGCTCCCGGTAACCAGCAGCGAAGCCAGCAAAGTATCAAACAGCAGATTTATCTGTGCCACCGACGAACCGAAAATTGCCGGCAGCATCAGCTGGATAATGCGTTTTACACCACTGTCATGCCAATCCCAGCGCGGCCATCCGAGCAGTCGCAAACGAGCCAGAAACGGCAGTTGAAACAGCAGTTGCGCCACCCCGGCGATAAACACACCCCAGGCCAGCGCCGTTACCGGCTGCTCCATATGGGGCGCCAGCCAGATGGCAACGCTGATCATGGAGATATTGAGCAGTACCGGTGTAAATGCAGGCACGCCGAAACGGCCGTAGCTGTTGAGCACCCCGCCAGCCAAAGCGGTCAGGGAAATAAACAGCAGATAGGGAAAGGTGACACGCAACATGCCGGAGGCCAGATCAAACTTCTCCTGCTCGCCGATAAATCCGGGAGCAAACACCATAATAAGCAGCGGCGCGGCAATCACCCCGATCAGGGTGACCAGAAACAGGATCCCGCCCAGCGTCCCGGCCACCTTGCGGGTCAGCTGCCGGACCTCCTCATGTTCCCGGTTGGATTTGTATTCCGACAGCACCGGCACAAAGGCCTGGGAAAAAGCACCTTCGGCAAACAGCCGGCGCAGAAAATTGGGGATCTTGAACGCCACGAAGAAGGCATCGGTGCCCATACCCGCACCAAACACCCGCGCGATAACCATATCCCGCACAAAACCGAGCAGACGCGAGATCATGGTCATCCCGCTGACAACGGCGGTAGACTTCACCAGTTTTTTGCTCATGCTCGGGATTTTACCTGCGGGTTTTCCACTCCAGGGCGCCTATCATTAACCTCTTGTGGCAAATACGCAAGCGCTGTCACAAAACGGTAATATTTCTGTAATATGCTGTTCATGCTCATAGCGTACAGTGGATTACGTAATTAACCACAGGAGTATCAACCATGATGAGAAACTCTTTTCGGAAACTGATTTTCGCCACAGGCATGGCAAGTGCCATCATCAGTGGTCACGCCACGGCTGCCGTTGAGCTGGATCCCGAACTGCATAAATACTCTGCTGCAAGCGGGATTTCCGGGAATATATCCAGCGTGGGCTCGGATACCCTAGCCAACCTGATGACGCTATGGGCCGAAGAGTTCAAACGATTCTATCCCAATGTCAATATTCAGATTCAGGCTGCGGGTTCCTCCACTTCGCCGCCTGCGCTCACCGAAGGAACATCCAACCTCGGCCCGATGAGCCGCAGAATGAAAAGCAAGGAGATCGAGGCATTTGAAAAGCGCCATGGCTACAAGCCGACTCCGATCCGGGTCGCCATTGATGCGCTGGCCGTTTATGTCAACAAGGATAATCCGCTTGAGAAACTGACCATTCCCCAACTCGACGCCATCTTCTCCTCTACCCGCAAATGCGGTTACAAGGAGGATATTACCAAATGGGGACAGCTGGGACTCACCGGCTCATGGGAAAACCGCAGTATCCAGCTCTATGGCCGCAACTCGGTATCCGGCACCTACGGATATTTCAAGAAAAAGGCGCTGTGCAAAGGCGATTTCAAGAACACCGTGAATGAACAGCCTGGTTCCGCCTCGGTCGTACAATCGGTTACCGCCTCTATCAACGGTATCGGCTACTCCGGCATTGGCTACAAAACCTCCGGGGTAAAAGGTGTTGCGCTTGCCAAAAAAGAGGGCGGCGAATTCGTGGCGGCCACCGCGGAAAACGCTACTCGTGGCGACTATCCGCTCTCCCGGTATCTCTATGTTTACATAAACAAGCATCCCAACAAACCTGTTGATCCGCTGGTCAGGGAGTTTATCAAAATGGTGGTATCCCGTATCGGACAGGAGGTTGTCGTAAAAGATGGCTATATTCCGATCCCCGCAAAAATAGCAGAAAAAGAGCTGGCTAAACTTAATTGATCCGGCACTTGAAAAAACCGGTGTTTCCAGCCCCGCAGAACGCGGGGCTGTTCTGTTTGCCGGTATATTGCGAATGACAACAGAGCGATGAAATATTCACTCCGATAAGGTAATATTCGCGCAACCAAAGAAAGCAAAACGAACCGAATCCCGTATGGCTACTCCCGGCAACAAATCCGCTGCGGCATCACTTACCGAAACGCTGCTTCGCCAGCGAACACGAATACTGAAAGATATTGTGGCCCGCTATGCCATTACCATCGGGGGTATCGGTGTCATCATGGCAGTGGTGCTGATCTTCTTCTATCTGCTGTTCGTAGTCGTTCCACTGTTCAAACCGGCCAGTATTGAAGAGGTTGCCAGTTACCAGCTGACACCACCCGGCATCGGTGACCGGACTCTGCATCTGGCGATGGAGGAGCAGGCAGAAATCGGAGTGCGTTTCACCCACTCGGGCCTTGTGCAATTCTTTTTTACCCATAGCGGAGCGGTGATATCGGAACACTCCATCCCCTTGCCCCCGGACACCACGATTACCAGCTTTGCCAGCGGAGCACCGCATACTGCAATCGTGGCCTTTGGGCTGTCCGATGGATCCGCCATCCTGGTGCGTCATGTTTACCGCGTCACCTTCTCCAACAACAAACGGGTAATCACTCCGCGCCTCGACTATCCACTTGGAGATGATCCACTTGTCATCGATACCGCCAGCCGTCCGCTTCGCCTGCTGGCCATACAGAGCAACGAGGAACAGACCAGCTTTGGCGCCGTGACAGAGGATAACCGCCTGCTGTTCACCCATTTTGCTACCGAAGAGTCCTTTCTGGACGAAGACGAGGAAACGCTGGTACGCACCGGCACCGAACTTGAGGGATTCCCGGAGAATACCCGGTACCTCTTGATCGACGAAGATCAACAACATCTCTATACCGCCAACAAGGATGGTGCTCTCAGCATTTTCAATCTGTCGGATAAAGAACAACCCGACCTTGATCAACGCCTGCCATCAGTAACTGAAGGGGCCAAAATTACCGCCATGAAACTGCTGGCCGGCGGGATCTCCCTCATGATCGGTAATTCCGACGGGCGTATCTCACAGTGGTTTCCGGTGCGGGATGAATCCGGAAAATTTGTCTTTACCCGCATCCGCGATTTTGAAGCCCAGGAAGCACCGATCACCATCCTGACACCCGAATTCAATCGCAAGGGATTTCTTGCCGCAGACAGTTCGGGAAAGCTGGGTGTTTATCACGCAACCGCCCACCGTACCCTGATGGTGGAAGAAGTTGGGAAAAACAGCCTGAACCAGCTGGCCATCGCCCCGCGCGCCAATGCACTGCTGGGTGAAGACAGTAACGGGCATATCCATTTCCTGCGTATCGAGAATGAACATCCAGAGATCTCCTTCTCCTCACTTTGGGGGAAGGTCTGGTACGAAAGCTACAGCGAACCGGAATATATCTGGCAATCATCCTCGGCAAGTGACATCTTCGAACCCAAACTCAGTTTGACGCCCATTACCTTTGGCACACTGAAAGCTGCCTTTTACGCCATGCTGGTCGCCCTTCCCCTGGCTGTTCTGGGAGCAATATTTACCGCCCAGTTCATGGCGCCACGCATGCGCCGGATTGTAAAACCAACTATCGAAATCATGGAGGCGCTGCCTACCGTGATCATCGGTTTTCTTGCAGGTCTGTGGCTGGCTCCGGTTCTGGAAACCCACCTTCCCGGGACATTTGCACTGCTGGTTATCATGCCGGTGGGAATCCTGCTGTTTGCCTTTGTCTGGACACACCTGATCCCCGATGCCATCCGGCACAAGGTTCCCGACAGCTGGGAGGCCGCTCTTCTGCTTCCGGTTGTGCTGTTTCTGGGCTGGTTCTCGTTTGCAATTAGCCCGGCTCTGGAAAACCTGCTGTTTGACGGCAACATGGTCCAGTGGCTTACCCATGAGATGGGAATCTCCTTCGACCAGCGCAACTCGCTGGTGGTAGGGATCGCCATGGGCTTCGCCGTAATCCCCACTATTTTTTCCATGGCCGAGGATGCCCTGTTCGGTGTACCCAAGCATTTGATCCGCGGCTCCCTTGCCCTGGGAGCTACGCCCTGGCAGACACTGACGCGCGTCATACTGCTGACCGCCAGCCCTGGAATCTTCGCCGCAGTAATGATTGGCCTTGGCCGCGCCGTTGGCGAAACCATGATCGTATTGATGGCCACCGGCAACACCCCAATTATGGACTTCAGCATCTTCCAGGGAATGCGTACATTGTCAGCCAATATTGCCGTAGAAATGCCGGAAGCGGAGGTGGCCAGCACCCATTACCGGGTTCTGTTTCTGGCCGCACTGGTGCTGTTTGTATTGACCTTTATCTTCAACACGCTGGCGGAAGTGGTTCGCCAGCGGCTGCGTAAAAAATACAGCTCATTATGATGATCAAATGGTTCAGAAGCGGTTCACCCTGGGTCTGGCTTTCCGCCGCGGCTGTCAGCATCAGCATTCTGCTGGTAGTAACCCTGCTTGGGCTTATCACTGCCCGCGGCCTGGTTTTTTTCTGGCCCAAGGATGTTCTGCAGGCAGAATACCAGGATCTTGCTGGCAACAACTACCGCCTGATTGGAGAAATACAGGATACCGAAGAGGTTCCCGCCGCCCGGCTCAGGGAGAGTGGAATTGAGCTGCCCGGCAATGAATATTCCTATACGCGCTACCTGATAAAGACCGGTAACCGTGATGCGCTTGGCATGGATTTCCGTCTTGTGCTGCCGGATTTTTTGACCAACATCGAGCATCCCCCCGAGCTGATGGTCGTAGAGCGTCGGGAGTGGGGAAATCTGTATGGCTATCTGAAAGAGGTCAAGGAGAATGGCCAGGTAGTTGCCGAAGGCGAAGCCGCAGTCACAGAGCTGCGTAAACGGCTGAAGCGCGCTCTGGAGCTGCATGGCAGGATCAAACATATCGAAAAGGATCTCATCGGCGCAATCAACTACAAGCTGGAACAGCTGCGGCTTGAAGAGCGCAGACTGGAACTGGACAACAACGACGATCCGGCCAAGCGGGCCGCCATCACAGCCCAACGCGCCGAATTGCAAATTGAGTATGAAGCACTGCAGAGGCAACGCAATGAGCTGTTTCCACAGTTCAATCGTGACAGCTTCAGCGCCGAGATCATGGACGGAAGGATTATCGAGGTACCTCTGTCAAAAGTCGTACGATTCTATTTTCCAAACGCCATGGGTGTTGGCGGGAAAATCAGCCACTACTTCAGCAAATTATGGGAGTTCGTCAGCGACGAGCCCCGCGAAGCCAACACTGAAGGAGGCATATTCCCCGCCATCTTCGGAACCGTAATGATGGTATTGCTGATGTCCGTACTGGTTACCCCGGCCGGCGTTGTGGCAGCGGTCTATCTTCGCGAATATGCGAAGCAGGGATTTGTAGTGCGTCTGATCCGCATAGCGGTAAACAATCTGGCCGGTGTACCCTCCATCGTATATGGGGTGTTCGGCCTCGGCTTTTTCGTCTATTTTCTGGGTGGCAATATTGATGCGCTGTTCTATCCCGAAGCGCAACCAACACCGACTTTCGGTACGCCGGGAATTCTGTGGTCCTCCATTACCCTGGCCCTGCTCACTTTGCCGGTGGTTATTGTGGCAACCGAAGAAGGGCTGGCACGGGTGCCCCGTTCCATCCGCGAAGGGAGTCTGGCGCTGGGCGCCACCAAAGCTGAAACCCTGTGGCGTACCGTGTTGCCCATGGCCAGCCCGGCAATGATGACTGGTCTGATTCTGGCCGTTGCCCGAGCCGCCGGCGAGGTTGCACCACTTATGCTGGTCGGAGTGGTCAAGCTGGCTCCATCCCTGCCACTGGATGGCAATGCCCCGTACCTGCACCTGGATCGGAAATTCATGCATCTGGGTTTCCATATCTACGATGTAGGATTTCAAAGCCCCAATGTAGAGGCAGCACGGCCATTGGTGTATGCAACCGCCCTGCTGCTGGTAGTGGTTATCATTGTTCTGAATCTGGCAGCAATCAGCATTCGTAATCGCTTACGTGAAAAATACCGCTCACTGGAGTCCTGATAAATCTTATGCACGAAAATACCACCAACATTCCGGCAGTCAATGTCAGCGCCTTGCAGGAAAATTCCACGCCAACCGCGTCTCTGGATGACGAAACCGTTTCCCTGCAGGTCAGAAACCTGGATTTCTATTACGGAAACAGCAAGGCATTGAAAAACATAAACATGGTTATTCCGCAAAACCGTGTAACCGCCTTCATTGGACCCAGTGGCTGCGGAAAATCCACACTGCTGCGCTGCTTCAACCGGATGAACGATCTGATCGACGATATCAAAATTGAAGGTGAAATCCTGCTTCACGGGCAGAATATCTATGACAAGGCGGTCAACGTTGCGAACCTTCGCCGCCAGGTGGGAATGGTATTCCAGAAGCCCAATCCGTTTCCAAAATCCATTTTTGAAAATGTTGCCTATGGACTCCGTATTCAGGGCATGAATGATCGCCGCCGCCTGGCCGAGGTGGTGGAGAAGTCACTCAAGGGCGCTGCGTTGTGGGACGAGGTCAAGGATCGGCTGGAAGACAACGCGCTGGGACTGTCCGGTGGACAACAACAGCGCCTGGTCATCGCTCGCGCCATCGCCATCGAGCCAGAGGTGCTTCTGCTGGATGAGCCCGCCTCGGCACTGGATCCCATCTCCACCCTCAAGCTGGAGGAGCTGATATATGAGCTCAAATCCCGCTACACTATTATCATCGTTACTCACAACATGCAGCAGGCAGCACGGGTCTCCGACTACTGCGCATTCATGCTGCTGGGTGAGCTGATTGAGATGGCAAACACCAACACCCTGTTTACCAACCCGCAACAGAAACAGACCGAAGACTACATCACTGGCCGATACGGATAGAAATAATCACTATGAACGACACCCCGCTTCCCCACCACATTTCACAGCAATTCGATGCCGACCTCGAAGAGGTACGCAATAATGTTCTTGCCATGGGCGGCCTCGTGGAACAGCAGCTTGCGAATGCGCTGACGGCACTCACGGAAAATGATGTCCGCTTGGGTGAACAGGTCATCACAAACGATTACAAGGTCAACGCCCTGGAGGTTACCATAGATGAAGAGTGCAACCGCATCCTGGCGCTACGCCAACCCACCGCTATCGACCTGCGCCTGATCGTTGCCATCATCAAGACGATTACCGATCTGGAGCGGATTGGCGATGAGGCGGAGAAAATAGGCCACCTCGCAGTGCAACTGGCGGATCAGGGGGGCAATGACAAGTTCAGCGCCCTGGCGCACCTTGGCGAGCACTCCCGCAAGATGGTTCATGACTCCCTCGACGCCTTCGCGCGGCTGGATGTGGAGCAGGCAATTCGCGTGGTAAAAGAGGATCTGAAAACCGACCGCGAATACGAGGCCATATCCCGCCAACTGATAACCTTCATGATGGAAGATCCGCGCTCGATAAGCCGTTTCCTCAACGTCATGTGGGCTGCCCGCTCCCTCGAGCGCATTGGCGACCATGCCCGTAATATCTGTGAGTACATCATCTACCTGGTAAAGGGCAAGGATGTCCGCCACACCAGTCTGGAGCAGATGGAACAGACCGCCCGGGACTCCCGCTGATTTTTTCCGGTTCGGCTTGACCAGAGGCCGGCTTCCCGGTCGTTGTTCCGGTCATGGTCTATCTTCGCGACCAACTCCATGCTGACCACCAGCTCCAGACCTCCCACCAGCGGGGCCGGCCGGATGATTTACACCCTTCCACCGCAGCAGTTACACTGCCGAAAACGCTATCAACCCTGATCGAATCATCCACAGCAGAACCGCAACCGGCAACTATTTTGGTATCTGTCCATGACTCGATGGAACACTGCTCCGAATCCTCCATATCGATTACCCGGGTTCCCGAATCAACCACATCAAGATAGCTGCTGAAACCGACCCCGTTGATGGTGACAGTACCGCTGTCACAACTGACAGAACTGATCCTTACAGCAGGTGTTACCACCAGATTGACCGGAATGCTGGACATGGTTCCGTTTACGGCACTGACACTGTAGCTCCCTGGTGACAGCGTTGGTGGAATCTGTACTTCCATGGTTGTAAACGTGACATTTTCGGGCGCTATTTCCAGTGGAGGAGTGCCATTGTCCTTCGGAGTAAAGACAACCTTGGTCATTATGTCGTTGTCTGCCCTGGCTGCCAGATATCCTGCACCGGTAAACAACAGAACAGAAGGCTCACCCTCAATTATTTTTGTCGTATTTATCCGCTCTATTTCAGGAAGAAGCGGTCCGAACAACGGGGCACTGTCCGCCGCGGCCGCGCTCATGACCGAAGCAGGCGCCGCACTCCCCCCCATATGGCAGCCCATACAGTCCTTGGAGGTACCGATGTGCCCAAAAAACGGTTGCTCTTCATAGGTTCCTGCCACACCGTCACCATCGGAATCAGCCTGAATGCTGTGTAGCGAGGTAGGAGCATGACATCTGACACATCCCTGCAAGGTGTGATTTGGCGGTATGGCATCATGACACAAGCTGCAGGTATGTACTGTTCCACTGTTTGGCTGGCCCAGCCCGGTTCCATGATGGGTAAGCATATTCGCATTCGGACCTGGAACAACGCGGCCCGAAACATCATCTGTCCCCCCGTTATGACAATAACGGCACCCCCCTTCGCGGTGACCGGTATCACCAATATTACCATCACCAAAACCCGGATTCGGGCTCATGGACGGAATGACCCTCAATACCCACAACTCGCCATTGGGGTCATTGATCAAACTGCCATGACAAGCGTTGCACTGAGCCGCCTGCGCCTTGGCCGTAAGATGATGAACCGATGCCACCCCGACTTTCTGTTGATGACAGCTAAGACAATTCCGGAATTCCGCCCCTGTCGGATCAAGGGCAAACCTGAAATACCCCCCCAATGGTCTGGAGGGCTCCTCAACCCAGTCCACGGCATGACAGGTTGTACATTTATGAGTTCCGTCCGGAGATTTTTCCGGAAAAGGAGAAGCCGAATACTCCCCAATCGGAGTATCGATACGCAGATGGTGCCGATCCGGAAGATATCCCTGCTTGACGGGCGCGGAGGCGGTATCAGGATTAAAATGACAACTACCGCAAATATCCATCGTCATGCTGTTAAACACACCATCAGGGATACCAAGATTCTGGTTTACAGGTGGCGGCGGAGCACTGGCCCAAGCCGTAACACAGCCTGCTGTTGTCAAAAGCAATATTGTCCCGGCAACTATTTTGTCAATCATACTGCTGTCCCCGTTTATTGATTTTCTACCAGCTACTCAAACCCCATATTGCTCTTGAGTTTCCGGGTAACACATAAACTCCGAAGCTGCTTTCCAGGTCACGCTCTTCGAACAAAGAAAGATCTGAACAGGCAAATTGTTTATAGATATTCAGCACCCAAGAAAGCAATGGTGTAGCTGCCTGGCATGCTCCTGAAACACAACGGATAAAAACAGAAAATTCGGGTTATAGCTGGCAAATAATCATTTTCCGCACAGAGATAGTGCGCTTAAGGATCAATACCATCGATAAATTACTGTTTTTCTGGTTATCCGCCAATACTATCGGTTTATTCAGATCGAAACATAAAAAACCGAGTGCCATTTTTGTAAATTTTTTCTATTGTCATAACCAACCGGCTGGCTGGAAGCCAGCCCGATTGAGATATTTTTAAGAATTTTTCTATCAACAACATGCCGAACAGGTTTTTAAAAACCAAGCAATATCCATGCTGCCTGGAAAGGCATGCGAAAAATACTTTTGAATTTCAAGTTGATAACGAATAATACAAATCAAAGGCCGTTGTTTTTGAAATCGTTACTGTTGCCTTGAGGCGACAAAAAACCAAGAGAGAAAAAGAACCGGGAGATAGTAACTGGTTGAGCAGAATCCGGAAAACTCAAGCACCGGAAGGGAGAGGAATAGCAAATTATAAAATATATATAAAATGGATTTTTTATTGAAAGAAGTTCGGTTTAATTAGAGTTTCCCTGCAACTGTTCCGCTATCTTCCCCGCCAATGATGGATCAGCAGCTGACAACTGTACGACACGGCCACGCTCCTGATGAAAAAAAGTGATTTCCAGGACCGGGGAAGGAAGCAGACCGGAACCCCGCTCCGGCCACTCAATAAAACAGATGGCGCTACTGTCGAAATAATCACGAATTCCCATATACTCAAGTTCATCCGGTTCAGCAAGCCGGTACAGATCAAAATGGAAAACCTTATGACCACCTGACGAATAGGATTCAACCAAGGTATAGGTTGGACTCTTCACCGCACGGTCAAATCCCAGAGTCCGTAAAAAACCACGAACCAGCGTCGTTTTTCCCACCCCCAGTTCTCCATGCAGAAAAACTACACTCCCCGGAAGAAGCACTGTAGCCAGCTGTGCTCCGAAAACCAGCATCGCCGCTTCGTCTTCAATGTAAAAAGCTGTGTTCATCAATTGACCAGTTTGCGCAGATGGGGCATCAGATCGCTGGGCAGCAAACCCCGCTCCCCTGCCACAGCAGCCCGATCCGCTGCCAGCGCATGAATCAGCACCCCCTCCCTTGCCGCATCCGGCAGCGTAAATTTTTGCGCCAGCAGGGAACCGATCACTCCGCTCAGCACATCCCCCATGCCGCCGCAGGCCATCCCGGGATTTCCGGCGCCACACAACTTCGGACATCCGTCTTGCGCAAGAATCAGTGTTCCTGCACCCTTCAATACACAAACGCCACCAAATTGCTTCTGGAGTGTCTTGATACTGGTAAAACGATCCGCCTGAATTTTTGCTGACGTTGTCTGCAACAAGCGCGCTGCCTCACCGGGATGAGGAGTGAGAACCCAGTCATTTCGCGCATGGGGTGTGCTTGCCAGCAGGTTAAGAGCATCAGCATCCACAACCAGCGGCAATCCACTGCCAAGCACAGCCTTCAACATTGTCTCCCCCCATCTCCGTTTGCCCAGGCCGGGGCCGATGACGACTACAGTGGCGCGCTCCAGCAATGGATGTAGCTCGTCAGCCTCCTCCACCCCGTGACACATCAACTCCGGACGAGGCAGATTCAGCACACCAGAGTGGGACCGCCGGGTAGCGATGCTTACCAGTCCGGCGCCAACGCGCAGCGCAGCCTCCCCCGCCAACCGCGCCGCGCCGCTCATGCCGTAGTCACCGCCTACTATCAGCACATGGCCAAAATCTCCCTTGTGGGCATTGCGACAGCGTGGCTTGAATTTCCGCCGGTCGGTCACCAACACAGCAGCTGGACGGACAGAGAGATAAGCCGACTCGGGAAGCTCCAGTCGCTCTAACCGCACTTCACCGCAATAGCCGGGCCCCTCACCGGTAAACAACCCCTGCTTGAGCCCGATAAAAGTGACCGTTACCTGCGCCCGCACCGCCACCCCCAATGGTGAGCCGGTATCCGCATCAAGCCCGGAAGGAATATCCAGCGCCAGAACCGGTTTTCCGCTGCCATTGATCGCCTCAATAGCCACCGCCCAGCGCTCTTTTACTTCGCCCTTCAGGCCGGTACCCAACAGCGCATCCACCACCACATCAAAAGAGTCCAGTTTTTGCCGATGCCAGGGCTCCGAAACAACTCCCAGCTGTTCGGCCAGCTGTTTTGCATGTAATGCATCAGCTGACAGCCTGTCAGCACTGCCTGCCTGATATGCAGAGACATCCATACCCGCCTCGCACGCACAGCGGGCCAGCACAAAACCATCTCCCCCATTATTGCCCGTACCGCACAACACGGCTATCCGGCGGGCATCCGGCCAGCGGGAGCGCAGCGCATCAAAAGCGGCATAGCCCGCCCGATTCATCAGTTCAAAACCGGGAATATGAAACTGCTCAATCGCAATACGATCCAGCTTCTGCACCTGATCCGCGCGATAAAGATTGAGGGGGATTTCCTGCATGTCGCTAACTCGCTGCTCTGACGATATTATTGCATCGCGGACAGGCGAATTTTATTGATACGAATATAGAGATGAATTTTTTACCCTGCCAGCAACACCCATTGATATCCGATTAGTAACAGATATAGCACCAGCACTGAATAGAGTATATAGCGAACCTTGACAAGCTTCCACAAATACAGATGATGGTAACCAACAAACAGCACAGCACCCACGCCGGTCAAAATGAATTTGATCCCCACAAACAGATACAAATCGGTCTGGATCAGTAAGTCCATGAACGGATTCATCTCAATACCGCCAAGGCTCAGAATTACCAGGGTATTATGCGCATCCAGAGCACAAAGCAGAAGAATGGCCAAGGTGACAAACAGCAGCCCCGATGGATAAATATCCACCCCGTGTTCCACAAACATGGCATCACCTGCGCGACGCGGTCTCCGCCGCCGACCACATATGGCATACATACTAAAGGGCCGAAGCCGGCTGCGGCGCTCCCGCTCACGGCGCTGCACTGTATAATTCATAATCCGCTCTCCTGAAACAAGGATAACAGATAGAATGGCATGACAATGAAACAGTTTTGTTTCAGGTATGTCGCATTCGGAACCCGTCTGGGCAGTGACGCTATTTTCGCAAATGAATATTCTCGGCATTGGCATTGCAACCCTGGATATCATCAATACCGTTGATGGCTATCCTGCTGAAGACAGTGAGGTGCGAGCAGTCAGGCAACAACAGAGGCGGGGCGGCAATGTCACCAATACACTGGCTGTTCTGTCCCAGCAGGGACACTGTTGCAGTTGGGCCGGAGTACTGGCGAACGAGCCCGATACACAATATATCATTGACGATCTGAAGTGCCACAACATTGATTACCGCTACTGCCGGCACATTACCGGTGGCAAGGCCCCTGCCTCTTATATAACCCTGAACCAACGTAATGGCTCCCGTACTATTGTCCATTACCGGAATCTTCCGGAGTTCGATTTCCCGAATTTCAACATGATTGATCTTGCCCCGTATGACTGGGTGCATTTTGAGGGACGCAACATAGAGGAAACCCGAAAAATGCTGGAAAAATGCGCAGCAAAAAATTTGTCTCTGCCCCGCTCCCTGGAGGTGGAGAAGGTGCGTCCCGGCATCGAAACACTGTTCCGGCTGGCAAATGTGCTGCTGTTCTCAAAAGATTATGCAGCTCGCCAGGGGTTTGATAACGGAACAGATTTTCTGCACTTCATCCGGAAACAGGCGCCTCATGCCATTCTGGTTTGCGCATGGGGGACACAGGGCGCCTCAGCCATGGACGCAAACGGTTCTGTTTTTGCCAGCCGCGCTTATCCACCAGCAAAGGTAATTGATACAACAGGCGCGGGTGATGTATTCAATGCTGGCATTATCGACGGACTGCTAAGAAACCAGGAACTCGAACAGACGCTCTCTGCCGCCTGCCGTCTGGCAGGACACAAATGCGGAATCCCGGGAATAAACGGACTACTCCGTTCGTATCCAGGCCCGGTGGCCTTCTGAGAATCAACCCCGCACTTCGTCACCACTGCTCCAGCCCGGCTTCGGCAAAGGCTCGTGAGATCGGCCTTCCCTCCAACACCAGATAATGCTCGAAGCAGGCAATAAGTCTGTCGGGTTCCATCGAGAGTTGCTTGAACCCCTCATACAGATCGAGTAGATCGCAGATCGAGTAGATCGCGGTTCTTGCGCTGATGTGTAGTAACTTGGGATTCAAAGCCACCCTTTCTTCCCTGCTCTTATTTAACCGAATGCTTTTTTTCCGCCTTCTGTCCTCTGATACGGTTTCAATCCCGTTCAAAAGTCCGGTCAGGTTCCAACAGTACCCCAACAACCCCTTGATCCGCTAGGCGAAAAAACGCGGTTTTCGCCGATCTCTGTAAGTTGGTGCTTACCAACATAACAAGTCATCTCCAAATAGTCAATTTTTCCTTTCAAACCAACGACCTGCGCTCGCGCGACCCCCTTTTCAGCGTAACCATATGGTTTCATTTATGTTTCCCCCCTTTTTGCAACAATCCGCCCATCCACAAAAACAGTCGCCGATCTAAATGATTCTCAATTTCTATGATGCTCTATCCATTTGTTTTAGCGTACATAATTTTACCCAATCCCGCATTGCCGTCACAACACGCAATTTCCGCGCCGAACCCTGCCGGTGAATCAGCGAATCTTTTTCTGTAATTTCTCCATGGTTTTTCCGGGTACTACCATTAACCCGACAACAATATATGTCGTATTCAGCCACGGCCTGTCGTTGAATATCATAGGGTCAGGGGCTTCAGGCAGGCACCGGTTCTGCGTTCCAGTGCGCTGGACAGGGGTGTCCAAGTGTCGCGAGTGCATGGATGCACTGGAGCGATCCTGATAAGGAAACTGAACTACCCTTGCCAAGCCCACTGCGCTTTGCTCCGGCACCTGCCTGAAGCCCTGGATGCAGCATATATTGTTGCCAGATCTAAAATATCAATCACTGTTTTTTTCGTCAAAATGCACCTTCAACTGTTTGCTCTCTCCCTCGCGCTCTATCAACAGCTCAACTTCATCCCCTGGCTGCTTCTGCTTGATGGCATATATCACATCAAAACTTTTGCTCACTGTTTCGCCATCAATGGCTTGCAAAATGTCCCCCTTCTGCAAACCCACCCGGGCGGCGGCAGATGATGGAAGGACTGCCTTGATTTCAACCCCTTTCGCATTCTCGTCCAGCAACACTCCCAGCCTGGCCCGTTTTTTGTCCAGGCTTTCATATCTGGTGTACTGCACGTAGTCAAATGCCGGCATGGGCATATCCGGCAGTGTCACATCCATGACCTTCTCTTTTTTCCCATCGGGAAACTCAATGTCTTCATTACCTATCAGAACGTATGACACAGGCAGCCTGCGAAATACGCGGCGTGGAATACCAAAACCATAGCTCACATGATGACCACCGGCAATTACCAGCATATGCTTGCCGTTACCCTGCGGGCTGGCAAGATAACGGGCTACACTGGCGGCCATCATCTCATCCCACAGTGTCTGCACCCGCAGGAAGCGCTCCTTGTCACCACTGCCATGACTGTGACCACCAAAAACACTCTTCGTCATTGCGCGCTGGTAAGGATCGGTCATATCCAGCGGCGGAATCTGCTTGCGCCTCTCCTCGTCAAGTTTGGAAAAATCTCCGCTTGCCACTGCATTTACCTCGGCTTTGGTCGCATTGAGGCCAATAATGGGGATTTTTTTGTCCCGGCAGAGCAAAAACAACTCCTTGTAATAATCAAAATCCATACGCCAGATCTCATACCAGCGGGTCTTTTCCAGCAATTCTCTTTCAGACAGTTCGCCCGCAACCCAGCGGTCCAACACCGTTTGTTGCTCGTGCGTCATCATCTCCATACCCAAAGCCACCTGGCCGGGATAGCGCTCGGCAAGCGTCTTGAGCAAAGCCAGCTCCAGCCGGTGCGATGCCAAATTGTCGTGCGTCTCTCCCACGTAGATGATCTTTGCATCGGTCGCAGCGGCAAGCATCTGCTCCTGAGTCACAAAAATGCCGGTAGGAACATGCAAGACGTCGCCAACCTTCGGTTCATGTGGAGGGGGGTAAGGCATTTCGGGATCGCCCAGTGGAGGAGTTGAGCTGCAGGCAAACATCAGCGAACATAGCAACAGCAAGGCGTGAATTCTGGAAAATATCATGATGTTTTCGTATAACCCGAATGATTGGTTCAATTGTAACTGCTCAGCTTGCCCCTGAAATACGTCCGTTCATTATAAACCACTGCAGTAATCGTCCGGCTTGCTCCTGAAAAGTACCATTTCTGCGTTGGGAAATGGTCATTTACTCATGTACACTCACATTTCCCGCCTTGATCTGGCGCGTTTCAGAAGCAAGCCGGGCAGTTACACAACCTGTTGACTACTTGCTGAGCAGTTACCCACTGCAGCCAATATCCATGTAAACCGTATGAGTCCACACTTTACCACCAAATCCACCTTGGCAGTGATTCTGATTATTGCATGGCTTTCCGGATGTCAAACAGATAGTACGGATACTGAAAAAGCCACCGGCTCGGGGGAACCATCCACACCTGTGCCCTATGCGGGTCCTCGCCTCAATCTGCAAACGTTGATAATTTCCGCAGGTACAACCGAGCAGGATCCCGCGCTGGCTCTGATGAAAGAGCTGCATGAACGGATGGGAGTTCCCTATAAAATTCTCAACTCCCGCACTGAACAACTTGCCGCGCACAAGCTCTCATCCGGAAACCACGGCTATTTCAACGCAATTATTCTCACTGAGGCCAATCTGTGGGATCCGGATACCGCCAGCAAATCAGGTTTCAGTGCTGAAGAGTGGCGTATTCTGCATGACTATGAAAGAAAATTTTCCGTTCGGGAATCCATCGTTTCCGGATTTCCCGTAGCAAACCCGGCGCTTGGTATTGACTATGGACTGGAAAACGTGGAGTCCTTTACCATCTCCTTCGCCGGACGCTGGCAGGCACCAGCGGGCGGTACGGAGCTGTTCGAAAAGATAAATACGGACAGTTTGCTTCCACTGAGAGGGCATGCAATCGGGGCTGATGTGCGCAAGACAAACCCCGGTCCTGAAATCCAGCCGCTGTTAACCGAACAGCACAGCGGAAAAATCCTGATCGCCAAACTTACCTACCCCGACGGTCGTGAAGTGCTTTTTTCCGGAATCACCAATGATCCATCCTACATTCACTCACACCTGCTGGCCTATGAGTTTCTCAACTTTGCCAGCAAGGGCGTATTCATCGGTGCCCGCCAGGTGTATCTCAATCTCCATGTCGATGATCTGTTCCTCCCCGATGCCCTGTGGAATCCGGACACAAATACCACCGATCAGGATCGAACCTACCGGATGTCTCCCCATGACGCGGAAAATACCATTCGATTCTTTGGCAAACTGCGGGCAGATTACTCCACCGCCAGCCAGTTAAAACTTGATTTCGCATTCAATGGCGCCGGAACAAATATCAATGACGGACTGTACAAGACGCTCTACAGCTCCGGTAATGATTTCCGCTACATCAGCCACACCCTCACCCATCTCGATATGGACAAGGGCGCAGGAACCACTTACCAGCAGGCGAAATACGAGATTGAACAAAACCGCCTGATCTGGCAGCAACTGAATCTGCCGGAGTTCGAACAGAACAGCAAGGTGCTGATCAGCGGCATGCACTCCGGGCTGACTGATCGGGGAACCTCAACACCCTATCCGGAAGGAAAAAATGATGCCTTCCTGCAGGCCGCCCAGGATGCCGGAATCCGTTACCTGGCATCTGACGCTTCCCGGCCAAACCAGAATTACGAGCACTTTATTCCCGGTTTCGATATCCTGCTGTTGCCACGTTATCCCACAGCTCTATTTTTCAACGTCAGCCATCCGGCAGAGCTTCAGGACGAATACAACTACATGTTTCATGAAATTTATCTGGAAAAAGGGCTGGATCCGGCCACCATTCCGGGAGCCAGCCCGACACTGCGGAGCTATGAACAGATTCTGGAGCTGGATGCGGAAATGGCAATAAAAAACATGCTGAGCTACAGCCTCTGGCCGCACTATTTCCATCAAACCAACTTGAGGGATTATGACGGGGGAAAAACACTGCTTTCCGACTGGCTGGAAACGGTGTTGCCGCGTTATGAACAACTTACCCGGCTCCCCATCGGCTCCTTGCCATACCATGAAATCGGCCGGCAGACTGAAAACCGCCTGGCTGCCCGCAACGCCGGAATCACCGGCACCTGGAACCTTGATATCAACGCTGTCACCTTTTCAGCTGAACGGCAGGCAGAAATTCTTGTCACCGGACTGGAGGGAGGCAAAGTATATGGCGGACAGAAAATCAGCACAATCACTGTCGGCCCCACTGCTCAAAATTTCTCTATCGACAGAATGTCAAACCGGTAGAAAAAACGGCAATTTTTTCGCGAGGGCGCGGAGCTGGCGCCGCTATCGCGAAAAAGTGCATTTGAATAAGATGTGCCCTACAGATGCTCTGCCTGCTTGCGCAGCTCCTCGGCCAGGCGGGCTATCTTGTCCGCTGCCTGCTCCATCTCCTCCAGCACAGAGGTGCTGATAGCCGACTCGATCATCAGAGTCAGCTCATCAAAGTGCTTGTCCCCCACATGCTGGCGGCCGCTGGCGCTCAGCTTGTCCTTGAACGCCTGAACAACTCTCTCCGCATGGGGCAGGTGTTTGTGAGTCATACCATTCTCCTCATCCCGTACCTTTCAACAACTCCGGCAACAGGCTGAACCGGACTGTTATTCAAATTAAAACCGGGTGCTCGTCTTTTTCAAAAATATCCTTGGCGTTACCCACAATCAGCGGATCGGGTTCAACCACTACCTTGTGATTTTTATTGGGATAATCCAGGTTGCGCAGAATGTAGCGCATCACGTTGATACGGGCGCGCTTCTTGTCATCAGACTTGATTACCGTCCACGGTGCATCGGCGGTATCAGTGTAAAAAAACATGGCCTCCTTTGCCTCGGTATAGTCATCCCACTTATCCAGAGAAGCCAGATCAATCGGGCTCAGTTTCCATTGCTTCAATGGATCCTCACGGCGCTGCTGAAAACGCCTGAACTGCTCGGCGCGGCTGACTGAGAACCACAGCTTGAACAGCCGAATATCGCTACGCACCAACATCCGTTCCAGCTCCGGGGCCTGTCGCATAAACTCAAGATACTCGGAAGGGCGACAAAACCCCATCACCTTTTCCACCCCGGCCCGGTTATACCAGGAGCGGTCAAACAGGACAATTTCGCCCGCGGCGGGCAGATTCTTGATATAGCGCTGGAAATACCACTGCCCCGACTCCCGCTCGGTTGGCTTTTCCAGGGCTACCACATGGGCGCCGCGCGGATTGAGATGCTCCATAATTCGCTTGATTGTTCCCCCTTTTCCCGCAGCATCCCGCCCTTCAAACAGGATCACTATCCGCTGGCCGGTCTCCTTCACCCAACTCTGCATTTTCAGCAACTCAATCTGCAACTCCTGTTTTTTCTCTTCGTATTCCCGGCGCCCCATCATTTTCTTGTAGGGATAATTGCCATGCTTGAAAATATCCTTTTTGCTAAGCAGACGAATATTGTCATCCCTTTTCGAGGCAGGTGCCGCAACATCTCTTCTATTTTCAGGGTGTAGTTTGGTAATCTCTTCAGTCACGATTTTATCCTTTGTAAACAAACAGCACAGAGAGCATACCGCCCGGATAATCCAGACAACTGCCCCCGGCAACAATCATAGGGGATCTATCTTTACAAGTATCGTATATTTTTGTTGAATCTCAAGGAAAACGGATCCCGGTGACCAAAAAAACCAATGGGGGGCAGGCTGAAGTGTTATTGTTCCCGAAGCTGCTCCGGCACAGCACCATCTGCACTCTGCCCGTTACCCTCCTCGCACCTGGTTGTCGATGAGTCCGGCATCCGGGCAATACTTTTTGAGCCGCCAGATTTCACCAGGCAAGCTAAAGGGCACCTCTGTGATTTCTCACGAGAGCAAGAAAGCACCACGCACCCGATTGTTATGGAGGCAATCTCCGGGTAATTGTCGGGAACTGTAACGTACATATGATGATTCGGGCGCGGAGCTGACGCCGCTGTCACGAAAAAAGTGTATTTTTTCGGGTATCCAGGTGGTTGTCCGGAATCATCGGTTTCTGCTGACCGGTTGTCGATACATGCCGGTTTAAGGTGTGTGTGAATCGGGGGCAAATCAGTGTGGCGAATGCCTCCCCCGTGCGCTAGCTCTGCCGCCACACTTCCAGTACGTTGGACAGCTGGGCTATCCGGTTCAGCACCTTGCTCAACTGGGTGGTGTTGTGGATGCTGATGGTGAGTTTCATGGTGGCGATCCCCTGTTTCGGATCGGTTGCAGTATTGACCGCCAACACGTTGACATCTTCCGCCGCCAGAATGGTGGTGACATCCCGCAGCAACCCCGAGCGATCCACTGCGCGCAGGTTGATATCCACCTGATAATTCTCGCCCGGCTCGGAGCTGCGCCACTCCACCTCGATCAGGCGGGAGCGTTTGTCACTGCCCAGGTTGAGGATGTTGGGGCAATCCCGGCGGTGGATGCTGACACCCCGACCCAGGGTTATGTAGCCGATCACGCTGTCTCCCGGCACCGGCTTGCAGCAGCGGGCAATATGGGTCAGCAGATTGCCGACGCCGTGGATGCGGATGTCTCCACCCGATTGCGCCTCTTTGCTGCGCGGCCGCTTCAGCGCTGCCGGTTCCGGCACGGTCGGCGGTTGCAGACGATGCACCGCACCGGCAATCTGGGCGGTGGTTACCTCTCCGCGGCCGATTGCTGCCAGCAGTTCATTCTGTTCCTGGAACTTGAGTTCGGTTACCAGCTTGTCCGGTTCCAGTGCGGTGGCGCCCAGGCGACGCAGCTCCCGCTCCAGGGCCAGCTTCCCTTCGCTGATATGTTTCTCCTGATCCTGCTGCTTGAACCAGGTAAGGATCTTGGAGCGGGCCCGTGAACTCTTTATGTAGCCCAGCTGCGGATTGAGCCAGTCCCGGCTGGGCGCACCGTGGCGGGTGGTCATGATCTCCACCTGCTCGCCACTCTTCAGTTCACAGGTCAGAGGCACGATACGCCCGTCCACCCGGGCACCACGGCAGCGATGGCCTACTTCGGTGTGCACCGCATAGGCAAAATCCAGCGGCGTGGCTCCCTGGGGCAGATCCAGAATATCGCCCCGGGGGGTCAAAACATAGACCCGATCCTCAAACAGCTCCGACTTGAAGCGGTCGATGAAATCACCGGCATCGCGGGACTCGTCCCTCCACTCCAGCAGCTGCCGCAGCCATGCGATCTTCTGCTCGAATCCGCCATCCCGTGTACCACCACCCTCCTTGTAGACCCAGTGGGCCGCCACCCCCAACTCGGCATGGCGGTGCATCTCGTGGGTGCGGATCTGCACCTCCAGCGTCTTGCCCTGCGGCCCGATCACCGCTGTATGGATGGATTGATAGTGGTTCTCCTTGGGGGTGGCGATGTAGTCATCGAACTCCCGGGGGATGTGACGCCACAGGGTGTGAACGACACCCAGCGCGTGATAGCAGTCGGCCACCTCGTCCACCAGAATACGCAGGGCCCGCAGATCGTAGAGCTGATCCAGCCCGACTCCCTTGCGCTGCATTTTGCGCCAGATACTGTAGATATGTTTGGGACGACCGGTCACCTGCGCCTTGATACCCGCCTCCGCCAGTGCCGCAGAAAGCTGCGCAATGACCCGCTCGATATACTGCTCCCGCTCAACACGGCGCTCATCCAGGCTGTGTGCCAGCTTGCGGTAACTGTCCGGCTCCAGATAGCGGAACGCCAGATCCTCCAGCTCCCACTTGAGCTGCCAGATCCCCAGACGGTTGGCCAGTGGTGCGTAGATCTCCTGAGTCTCCCGCGCAATGCGGCGCTGCTTCTCGGGTGGCAGATGTTTCAGGGTGCGCATGTTGTGCAGCCGGTCCGCCAACTTGATCAGCACCACGCGTACATCTTCCGCCATCGCCAGCAACAGCTTGCGCAGGCTCTCCGCCTGCTGGGTGCCACCACCCGACACGGCGTGAATAAATTCAATCTTGGTCACCCCATCCACCAGCCGGGCAACGGCCTCACCGAACTCCTGCTCAATCTCCTCCAGGGTAACCTCGGTATCCTCCACTGCATCGTGAAGAATGGCTGCGGCGATGGTTTCATAGTCCAGCCGCAGATCGACCAGAATGTCAGCTACCGCCAGCACATGATGCAGATAGGGCTCTCCGGAGGCACGCAGCTGTCCTCCATGAGCCTGCTGTGCCATCCCGCAGGCACGGCGCAACACCGCCAGCGCCTGCTCCGGATATTGACCGGACAGGGCCGACAGCCAGGCGTCCACATCCAGTGCCACTGCACCGGCGGGAGATTCCAGTCTGTTTTCAACATAAACCATATATGTGCCGATATAGAGAAAAAGCGGTACCAATCACCGCTTACTTTATCAGTTAGATCGTTATTTTACCCGGAAAGTTCAAGGAGCAACCGTTGCGTTCACTATACCTTTTTCTGCTATGCCTGAATCTTTATTCCTGTCACCACAACACAGGCCGATCTGCTCATCCTTCCCACGGTTGATTCAGCAAAATAACGGTTCAACAGTTGGAAATACGCAGGATACCCAGTCTGTTTCGAGAGGCAGTACTTTATTAACCCGATTAACCCGGCCCGGAACAGAAAATAACTGGCACTATCAATTCAGTGGATGAACATGGTATATCTGGTCGACGGATCAATATAAAGAGGTAGCGGATGGTGGTTTGGTTGTCCATCCGGTGGGATGTTGTTTTCTATAACGCAGCTCCAGTACTTTGCATGAAAAACGCATCACAAGATCTGTCTGAGAAATATTTTCATTTCAGATCTGAAATCAGCGGATGAT
>JALSHD010000021.1 GCA_026982395.1 Chromatiales bacterium
TGCCCCGACCGTCCTGCGTCCGTCACGGCTCCGTATGACCTCGTTCCTCGCCACACTACGCCATGACTCCCTCAATGACTCTACGGCAACAGAAAGCCGCTGCTGCATCTTCTCCGTCACTCGCTAATGCTCCTAACTGCGAATATGCAGACGGCGTTGCCTATCGGGGACTAACCGCCTTCGCTTTGCTCACCATGGCGGTCAGCGGATGCTGAGAAAAGTTTAGAGGCATTTTCATGAATAGGACCTTGTTTCAATGCGATAACTGGCTGTCAATCTGCTTGACAGCCGCCAGGCACCCCCATAGGATGCACAAACTTACCTGTTGACACCACTCCATCAGGGGTTTCATGGAAATCAATGACGTTTATACACTGATAAAATCCGATATGGATGCGGTGAATAATACCATTAAACGGCGGCTTTACTCCGAAGTGGTATTAATCAACCAGATCAGTCACCACATTATCAACAGCGGCGGCAAACGGCTGCGGCCGGTACTGGTGCTGCTCTCCGCCCGTGCCATGAGCTATGAGGGGAGCCACCATATCGATCTGGCCGCCATCATCGAGTTTATCCACACAGCAACCCTGCTCCATGATGATGTGGTCGACAGTTCCGAGCTGCGCCGCGGGCAGGAAACAGCCAATGAGCTGTGGGGTAACGAGGCCAGCGTACTGGTGGGCGATTTTCTCTACTCCCGCTCTTTTCAGATGATGGTTGACGTGGGCAACATGCGTGTGATGGAGATTCTCGCCGGGACCACCAACACCATTGCAGAAGGCGAAGTCCTGCAGCTGCTCAACTGCAACGATGCAGATACCACCGAAGAGCGTTACATAACTGTCATTCACTACAAGACAGCCAAACTGTTCGAGGCAGCATCCCAGCTCGGTGCCGTTATCAGCGGCAGCAAACCTCAGCTGGAACAAGCCATGGTTAAGTACGGAATGCACCTTGGAACCGCTTTTCAACTGGTGGATGACATGCTGGACTACAGCGCCCCCGGTGAGGAGATCGGCAAAAATGTTGGCGATGACCTGGCCGAAGGAAAGCCAACCCTGCCACTTATCTATGCCATGCGTAATGGCACACCAGAGCAGGCGGCTATCGTACGTCAGGCGATAGAAGAGGGTGGTCTGGCAGATATTGACCGGATCAGGGAAGTAATTGAAACCACCGACGCCATCGCGTACACTGCCAAAACCGCCCGGGAAGAGGCCAACATGGCCAAAGCGGCACTTGAGGGGGTTCCCGACTCTCCATACAAACAAGCGCTGATCACCCTTGCGGAATTCTCGGTAAACCGTACCTACTAACGGGGTGTAGCTCAGCTTGGTAGAGCACTGTCTTCGGGAGGCAGGGGCCGGAGGTTCAAATCCTCTCACCCCGACCAATAATTCACCCGTACGGCTCCGAACTCAAACACAACAGGTGTCAGCCTATGGATATGCAATCAGCGATTAAAGCAGTCACCGAACACCGCGATCTGGGCAGCAACGAGATGGCTGAAGTGATGCATCTGCTGATGGAGGGAAAGGCCAGCGATGCACAGATCGGGGCTTTTCTCATCGGACTGCGCATGAAAGGCGAGACGGTGGATGAGATCAGCGCTGCCGCCTCCGTCATGCGCAAACTGGTCACCCCGGTAGAAATCGATGCTCCCCATCTGGTGGATACCTGTGGTACCGGTGGCGATGGCGCCTCTACCTTCAACATATCCACTACCAGCGCGTTTGTGGTGGCCGCGGCCGGTGGCCATGTGGCCAAGCATGGCAACCGCTCCATCTCCAGCAAATCCGGCAGTGCCGATGTGCTGGAAGCCGCCGGTGTCAATCTGGAACTGACACCGCAGCAGGTGGCAATGTGTATCAAGAAGGTTGGCGTAGGCTTCATGTTTGCCCCAAAACATCACAGTGCAATGAAACATGTGATAGGCCCACGCCGTGAAATGGGGGTACGCACCATGTTCAACGTACTGGGCCCACTGACCAACCCCGCAGGGGCCAAAAATCAGGTACTGGGGGTGTTTGACTCAGAATGGCTGGAACCGCTGGCAAAAGTGCTGGAGCGGCAAGGCAGCCACCATGTATTGGTGGTGCATGCGGAAGACGGGCTGGACGAAATCACCATTTCCGGGCCAACCCATCTGGTAGAGCTGAAACAGGGCTCCCTGCAGCATATTGAAATCACGCCCGAGCAATTTGGCATACAGCGGGCAGGACTGGACTCCCTGATTGTGGATCGTCCCGGGCGCAGCCTAGAGATGATGCGTCAGGTGCTGGATGATAAAACCGGGCCGGCACGGGACATTGTCATACTCAACGCCGGAGCCGCTATCTATGTCGCTGGCATCACGGACTCCCTGGAACAGGGGATGGACAAAGCCAGAGAGGTTCTTGCCCGTGGCACCGCACGCAAGCGACTCGAATCACTGATTCAGTTCAGCAACAGTCTGTAATGGAAAAACCCCCTGATATCTTGCTCCGCATCCTGCGCCGAAAGGCCGAAGAGATTGAGGAACGCCGCTCAAAGACAGAGCTGGAAACGATCATTCATCGCTATGAAACAGCACCAGCCCCCCGTGACTTTGTGGACGCCATCCAAAAACGTATCGACTCAGGAAAGGCGGCAGTAATCGCCGAGATTAAAAAAGCCTCTCCCAGCAAGGGAATAATCCGGGAAAATTTTGATCCAGCCGAAATCGCCCACAGTTATGAAAAAGGGGGTGCAACCTGTTTGTCGGTACTGACTGATCAGGATTTTTTTCAGGGAGCAGATGAATATCTGCAACAAGCTCGCGCCGCTTGCTCGCTGCCGGTATTACGCAAGGATTTTATTATCGATCCATACCAGATTCATGAGTCCCGTGCCTTGGGGGCGGACTGCATCCTGCTGATAGTAGCAGCCCTTAGTGATGCCCAGCTAACAGAATTTTCCGAACTCGCGCACGAGCTAGGAATGGATGTACTGGTTGAAGTACATAACCGGGAAGAGCTGGAACGGGTTCTGGCACTTGACCTGAGACTACTTGGAATCAACAACCGCAACCTGCGCACTTTTGAAACATCCCTGCATACTACGCTCGAGCTGCTACCTCTGATTCCCCCACCACATATTGTGGTAACAGAAAGCGCCATTCATACCCCGGAAGACGTTTCCCTGATGCGCAGCAACAGGGTACATGCATTTCTGGTCGGCGAAGCTTTCATGAAGGCAGGCGAACCCGGAAGAAAATTATCGGAACTTTTCAACTCGGAAGGTGCTTTATTTCCCCAAAATCTTTCTGATTAACTGATTGCCGAGTTTGTGTTCTTTTGAATTCCGAAGGGTCCGTGTCAGAGGTGGGTTATGCAGAAATTTCCGCCAAGTTTTCTGGTCGATTCCCATCCCCAACCAAGACCTGTTATAAAAAAGGGGGTGGACGCCACCCCTTTTTTAAAAATAGCCCCCACAACCTCCACATCATCCTCCCATGCGTTTCCGCAAACGCTGAATGGTGTGCAGTTGGGCCACCGCCTCGGCCAGCTCTGCCTGGGCCTTGGCGTAATCAATATCACTCTTCTTGTCCTTCAACGCCTGCTCGGCACGATTTTTTGCCTCAAGCGCTGCAGCCTCATCCAGATCCTTGGCGCGCAAGGCTGTATCTGACAAGATAGTAACTGTGTGGGGCTGAACCTCGAGCATTCCACCGGAAACGTAGAAGTACTGCTCTCCCCCTTCGGTGGTAGTCACTTTTACTTCGCCTGCTTGCAGCGTGGACAGGAAAGGGGTATGGCGCGGCATAATACCCACTTCTCCCATCTCCGCAGGTGCAAGCAGAAACTCGGCAGGGCCGGAGAAGATCTCCAGCTCGGCACTGACGATGTCAACATGCATGGTCATAGCCATATACTACTCCCGAAGCTTAAATGCTTTTGGCTTTCTCGACCGCCTCTTCGATGCCGCCCACCATATAGAAGGCCTGCTCCGGCAAGTGATCGTATTCACCATCAATGATAGCCTTGAAACCAGCAATGGTATCTTTCAGCGACACGTATTTGCCTGGTGACCCGGTAAACACTTCTGCCACAAAGAACGGCTGCGACAGGAAGCGCTGAATCTTACGGGCCCGAGCCACTACCTGCTTGTCTTCCTCTGAAAGTTCGTCCATACCAAGAATAGCGATGATATCCTTCAGCTCTTTGTAGCGCTGCAGAGTGTTCTGCACCGCACGAGCAGTATCATAATGCTCGTGACCTATCACCAAAGGATCAAGCTGGCGGCTGGTCGAGTCCAACGGATCCACCGCCGGATAGATACCCAGCTCGGCAATCTGGCGGGACAGCACCACAGTAGCGTCCAAGTGGGCAAAAGTGGTTGCCGGTGATGGATCGGTCAGATCGTCGGCTGGCACATATACCGCCTGAATAGAGGTGATGGAACCAGTCTTGGTGGAGGTAATGCGCTCCTGCAACACACCCATCTCCTCCGCCAACGTGGGCTGATAGCCCACCGCAGATGGCATGCGCCCAAGCAGTGCAGATACCTCAGTTCCGGCCAGTGTGTAACGATAGATGTTATCGATAAACATCAGCACATCACGGCCCTCATCACGAAAATACTCGGCCATGGTAAGACCGGTCAGTGCGACTCGCAAGCGGTTGCCGGGAGGTTCATTCATCTGGCCGTAAACCAGGGAAACCTTGTCCAGAACGTTGGAATCTTTCATTTCGTGATAAAAGTCGTTACCTTCACGGGTCCGCTCCCCCACCCCGGCAAAAACCGAATAGCCGCTGTGCTCGATAGCGATGTTACGAATAAGCTCCATCATGTTGACGGTCTTACCCACCCCGGCACCCCCAAACAGACCTACCTTGCCGCCCTTCGCAAACGGACAGAGCAAGTCGATAACTTTGATTCCTGTCTCCAGCAGTTCAGCACCACCGGCCTGCTCGTCATAACTGGGTGCCTTGCGGTGGATGGGCCAGGTGGTATCACACTTGACCTCGCCGGCATCATCAATCGGCGTTCCCAGCACGTTCATAATGCGGCCGAGTGTGCCGGTCCCTACCGGCACCTTGATGGCTTCCCCGGTATTATCCATCACCATACCGCGCCTCATCCCGTCAGTACTCCCCAGTGCAATGGTGCGAACCACACCGTCACCCAATTGTTGTTGTACTTCCAGGGTAAGGTTCAATTCCTTGTTTACCAGCGCATCATAGACTTTGGGCACGGAATCACGCGGATACTCCACGTCTACCACAGCGCCGATGATTTGTACGATCTTTCCAGAACTCATTTTGTCGGTACCCCTTGAATGTATAATCTCTTTTTGTGATGCGGCTCTGCGCACCCTGATTCTCAAAAACCTAAACTGCCGCCGCACCGCCGACAATTTCTGACAACTCCTGGGTAATCGCTGCCTGACGGGCCTTGTTGTACACCAGTTGAAGATCTTTGATGAGCTCACCGGCATTGTCCGATGCGCTTTTCATCGCCACCATTCGAGCAGCCATCTCACAAGCAATATTCTCCACGACACCCTGATAGACCTGGGACTCAATAAACCGCATCAGCAAGCCATCCAGTACCTCTTTGGCATCAGGCTCGTAAAGATAATCCCAATGATGCTTGAGCTCCTCGTCGTCGACAGCTTCAACCGGAAGCAGTTGCTGCACCTCGGGTTTCTGCGTCATGGTATTAACGAAGTTGTTCTGCAACAGAATCAGCCGATCGATCCGACCTTCGTAATAGGCATCAAGCATAACCTTGACCGGCCCAATCAGATCGGTCAGCTTGGGTTTGTCGCCGAGTTGCGTGACCTCGCTGACAATATTAGCGCCCAACCGCTTGACGAAGCTCAGACCCTTGTTGCCAACCACGCAAACATCCAGCTCGACGCCCTTGTCGCTCCATCCCTTCATCTCTTTGACAGCGGTACGAAACAGGTTGACGTTAAGTCCACCACATAGCCCGCGGTCACTGGAGATAAGGATAAACCCGACCCGTTTCACCTCCCTCTCGAACAGGAAGGGGTGCTGATACTCCGGATGCGCGTTTGCCAAGTGTCCTATAACACTCCGGATTTTCTCGGCATAAGGCCGGGAGGCGAACATGCGATCCTGCGCCCGACGCATTTTGCTCGCCGCCACCATCTCCATGGCCTTGGTTATCTTCTGCGTATTTTGGATACTCTTTATCTGAGTACGTATTTCCTTTGCACCGGCCATCGGTTACGCCTCGCTTACCAGGTATTGTTGGCTTTGAAGTCGTCCATCGCCTTGCGCATGGCGCCGGCAATTTCGTCGTTATAGTCTCCGCTGGCATTAATCTTGTCCAGCAACTCGCTCTGAGAGGAGCGCAAATAGCCATGCAATGCCTGCTCAAAATCGACTATCTTGTTGACCTCAACATCGTCCAGGTATCCCTCCTCTGCAGCAAACAGAGAAAAAGCCATTTCTGCAATGGAGAGCGGTGAATACTGTTTCTGTTTCATCAGCTCGGTAACACGCTGGCCTCGCTCCAGCTGCTTCCGTGTCGCCTCATCCAGATCAGAAGCAAACTGCGCAAACGCAGCCAGTTCGCGGTATTGCGCCAGCGACAGGCGAACGCCTCCACCCAGTTTCTTGATGATCTTGGTTTGAGCAGCACCACCAACTCGTGAAACCGACAAACCGGCGTTGATAGCAGGCCGAATACCCGCATTGAAAAGGTCGGTTTCAAGGAAGATCTGACCATCAGTAATGGAGATTACGTTAGTCGGAACAAACGCGGACACATCGCCGGCCTGCGTCTCGATAATCGGCAATGCGGTCAGCGAGCCGGTCTTCCCCTTGACTTTGCCGCCGGTCAGTTTTTCGACATGCTCGGCATTGATGCGCGCCGCACGCTCCAGCAACCGGGAATGAAGGTAAAACACATCGCCCGGATAAGCTTCGCGACCCGGTGGACGACGCAGCAGCAGGGAAACCTGACGATAGGCCCAGGCCTGCTTGGTCAGGTCATCATAGATAATCAGCGCATCTTCGCCCTTCTCCAGAAAATACTCACCCATCGCGCAACCGGAATAGGGCGCTATGTATTGCATGGCGGCAGACTCGGAGGCTGTAGCTGCAACGACAATTGTGTGCTCCATGGCACCATGCTCTTCGAGCTTGCGAACCACCCCGGCAACGGAAGAGTTCTTCTGCCCGATAGCGACGTAGATACACTTTATGCCGGTACCTTTCTGGTTGATAATGGCGTCAATGGCAACAGCGGTCTTGCCGGTCTGGCGATCGCCGATAATCAGCTCGCGCTGACCGCGACCAATGGGCACCATAGCATCAATGGCCTTCAACCCAGTCTGTACTGGCTCGTCAACCGACTGGCGCTCGATAACACCAGGAGCTATTTTCTCGATAGGAGAGGTTTTTTCCGCCTCAACGGGCCCTTTACCATCAATGGGATTACCCAGAGAATCCACAACCCGGCCAAGCAATGCCTCGCCCACCGGAACCTCCAGTATGCGCCCTGTACATTTTACGCTATCCCCTTCCGATATGTGCTCATAAGAACCCAGGATAACGGCACCGACCGAATCGCGTTCAAGGTTTAGAGCCATCCCGTAGGTATCTCCCGGAAACTCGATCATCTCGCCTGACATTACGTCAGAAAGGCCGTGGATTCGGGCTATACCATCCGATAAACTGACTACCGTACCTTCGGTACGAGCTTCGGTGGTTGTTTCAAAACCCTCAATGCGTTTTTTTATTAACTCGCTGATCTCTGCAGGATTCAGTTGCATTTTCAATTATCCTCTATTCGACACGTCCTAGCGCAACAGCACGTGGCTTAAACGTTCTATCTGCCCTTTGGCCGAGCCATCAATTACCAGGTCTCCGGCACGTATCACCGCACCGCCCAGTAAACTTTCATCGACTTCACACTCAAGCAGCACTTCGCGACCCAAACGCTTCTTCAATGATGCCGCAATCTTCTTTTGTTGGGCATCACTGAGGGGAAGGGCAGAAACCACTTCCGCAGTAATCGCTCCCTCGGCGTCGGCGCGCGCCTGCTCGTAGAGTCCGGCAATCTCCGGCAACAGATCGAGCCGGTTATTCTCTATCAGTGTAGCGATAAAGTTTTTCCCGAAATCATCCAGTTTGTCGCCGCATAACTCGCCAAACAGCCCGGTCAGCTGCTCATTGCCAATCTTTGGATTACCAATGAGTGAGGCCATCTCGGCGTTGCTGGCAATTGCGGCGTACAGCTGCAATCTGTCGGACCAATCCTTCAGGTTCCCCTTTTGCTGAGCCAGCTTGAAAACCGCTTCAGCATACGGTCGGGCAATCGTGGTTTTTTCAGCCATTAGTGTTAAACCACCCTATATCTGGGCGACCAGATCGGCCAACAATTTCTGGTGGGCCTTCGGATCAACCTCTTTCTTGAGAACCCGCTCGGCTCCGGCAACGGCGAGCGAAACCACTTGGCCCCGCAATTGCTCCTTGGCACGATTGGCTTCCTGCTCAATCTCGGCATTAGCCGCAGCCAACAAGCGCTCACCTTCGGATCGGGCATTTTCCTTGGCCTCTTCCACAATTTCACTAGCTCGCTTCTGTGCTTGGGCGACTATCTCCGCTGCCTGCTGTTTGGCTTCACCAATTTTTTCGGCAGCCCGCTTGCGGGCAAGCTCCTGTTCGTGCTCGCCTCGCTCGGCAGCAGCCAGACCATCTGCAATTTTCTTTTGACGCTCGGCCAGAGCAGTTGTCAACGGCTCCCACAGATAGCGCTGAATAAACCACACCAGTACCGCAAAGGTAAGGATCTGGCCGATTAAAGTGGCAGTAATATTCACCTTGTAACTCCTTACGGTTTGTATTTAGTGAGTTCTACCCCAATCTAACCACCCATTGCCGCGATAACAGCATCAGCGAACGGATTAGCAAATACAAACCACATGGCCATACCCAAGACAATCATTGGGAAAGCTTCCATCAGACCACCAGTAAACAGCATTTGCCCCATCAGCTGCGGACGCATCTCTGGCTGACGGGCAATACCTTCCAGAAACTTGGAGCAGATCAAGCCCCAGCCCAGCGCAGAACCCAAGCCGGCAGCAGCAAGGATAATACCAACGCCAATGGCGGTCATACCATAAACAGAAGCAAGTACTTCAGCATTCATCTAAAGGTCTCCTTAAGTGTAAAACAAAAAAATCAGTGCTCTTCTTCAGTCGTGTGCGCCATGCCCAGATAGACAATCGTCAGTAACATAAAGATAAAAGCCTGCAGCGTAATAATGAGAATGTGGAAAATGGCCCACAAGCTTCCCAGTCCTACCTGGAACGGCAGCATAAACCAGGAGGCTAAAGAAAGCAGCGCAATCAACATGAAAATCAACTCACCGGCGAACATATTTCCGAACAGACGCAAGGCAAGGCTGACCGGCTTGGCCACCTCTTCGATGGTAGTCATAACGATATTGACCGGAATCAAGTATTTGCCAAATGGATGAAACAGGAATTGCTTCAGGTAACCAATCGGCCCCTTGATCTTGATGTTGTAGTAAATAATCAGGGCAAACACGCTCAGCGCAAGTGCGAAGGTGGTGCCAAGATCGGTGGTTGGTACAACCTTGAGATATTCGAAGCCGAGCATTTTCCCGATCAAGGGCAACAGATCAACAGGAACCAGGTCCATGGCATTCATCAGGAATACCCAGAGGAAAATGGTAATGGCCAAGGGACCAATCAGCGGGTTACTCCCGGGAAAGATGTCCCTGATCTGAGTCTGGACAAACTCTACTATGCTTTCGACAACATTTTGCAGTGTTCCAGGGGTGCCTGTCGTCAGCACGCGACCGACAGCAAAACTCATCCATGCCATCAGCCCTGCCAGCAACCAGCCAAATATCAGCGTGTCAATATGAATGGCCCAAAAACCAGCCGCTTTATGGGTTACCGGATCACAATTCCCAATACACCAGTTGACCAGGTGATGCTGGATATATTCCGCAGAACTTTGTGCTTCTCCACTCACTGTTTTGCTCCGAGGGTTATGTTTTTAGTTGTGTATCTACCTTGTTAAACGCATAGGCAACTTGGGCCAGTGCGTAACATACCAGAATTGCCACCGGGGCCAGCTTCAAGGTTCCCATCCCCAACGCCATCAATACCAGGGTAAGCAGGAAACGCTGAACTGCCCCCGCGTATATCACAACGGCCCCCTGGCCTGAGTCTTGTGCCGCTGTTTCCGCTGCCCTGGTTATTCGCCAACCCATCAGCCAGGTCGCAATCAAGGCAATCAGCCCGCCATAAAAAGCCGACTGGGCCGCATACAATCCTTGTAGCAATAAATATGCTGTCGTGACTACCAGCACTATCATCAGCTGGAGAGCCAATACCCTGCGGACGGTGGCGCGCATCACTTTCGCTGCATAATTCATGTGCTTTACGCCTCGGGCGCAGAAAACCCCACTCAGCTGGATGCTGCCATCCGGATCAGGCTGTCACTCTTGGGCGCGCAGTATAAGGACTACTGAGCGTGGGGTCAATCAATAAATTGCGTGTAATGAACCCTGTTGAACCCAAAGCCATTTAACCCGTCCGTTTTTTGTTTCTCTGCAATGGGGTTTCTACCGCTTCACGGCGCTCTTTTCCCGCTAGCACCTCTATCAGCTCCAGTGCAAAATCCATTGCTGTACCTGGTCCACGCGAGGTAATTACGTTTCCATCACGCACCACAGCATCGGAACACAGCCGAATTTCCGGCACCGCTATCTGCTCCAATATCCCGGGGAAAGCTGTTGCCCGCCTGCCATCCAACAGGCCGGCATTGGCCAGCACTTTCGGCGCAGCACATATGGCTGCCACGAATTTTCCCGCCCCCGCTATTTTGTGCAGTAGTCGATGGATACGGGGGTCTTTATCCAGATTGTCGCTACCAGGAAGACCTCCCGGCAGTACGATCATGTCAAACTCATCTTCCAAAACAGCTTCCAGGACGTTATCTGGAACGATTATCGTATCACGGCTACCGGTGACCTGTTTTCCGGTCAACCCCGCGGCAACAACCTCAAACTGCGCCCGGCGCAACAGATCCACAATGGTAACAGCTTCCAGCTCTTCAAAGCCTTCCGCCAAAGGAACCAGAACACGAATCATTTTTTCCTGCTCCATTAAGAAGGTGACTTGTTGTAGTCCCGCAGAATGTAAAGCCCCTTCAACAAATTAAGCGCTTCAAACAGCGGGTAATCCGTTTCCGCCAATGGTTTGTCTTCCTGGCTCTTTTTGTTTGATGATTTATCAGATTTCTTCTGGCTGCCTTTGCCGTTTTCCAGATGTCCGGCCAAGTCGGCTTCTTTCAGCATTTTCAGACTGTGCTCTGCCTTTGCCAGTTTAACGCTTTCAAGCTCTATATCCGGAACTATGCCTTCGGCCTGTATGGAGCGCCCGGAGGGCGTGTAGTAGAGAGCTGTGGTAAGCTTGAGGGCCGTTCCCCCTTGCATGGGAAGAATGGTCTGAACCGAGCCTTTACCAAAACTTGGCTGCCCGAGAATCACTGCCCGCTTGTGATCCTGTAGAGCACCAGCCACGATCTCCGAAGCCGATGCTGACCCTCCATTGATCAAGACAACAATCGGAGCACCCTTCAGCAAGTCACCAGAACTGGCATTAAAACGCATTTCGGAGTTTTTAATTCGGCCTTCAGTGTAGACAATTGTCCCTTTGCCCAAGAAGGCATCGGATACGTCGACTGCTGCATTCAATACCCCACCGGGGTTATTTCGCAGATCCAGCACCAGCCCCTTAAGCTGACCACCGCTGTCCTTGTTCAGTTTTTTCAGTGCCTTGGCCAGATCCTTGCCGCTACGAGCCTGAAATTGGGTAATACGAACGTAACCAAAACCATCTTCCAGCATCCTGCTTTTGATGCTCTTGACCTTGATAATGGCGCGGGTAATGGTGATGGTTAACGGCTTTTCTTCCCCTTCCCGCACAATGGTAAGCACAATATCAGTACCTGGTTTACCGCGCATGATTTTCACTGCATCACCAAGGCTCATTCCTTTCACCGGCGCGGAATCAAGCCGGATAATCAAATCGCCGGCCTGCACCCCTGCTTTCTGGGCAGGCGTGTCATCAATGGGCGCTATAACCTTGACAAAACCATCCTCCATTCCGACTTCAATACCCAACCCGCCGAATTCTCCTGTAGTCCCGACCTGCAGCTCTTTAAAAGAGTCAGCGTCCATATAGGCTGAATGGGGATCAAGATCAGCCAGCATGCCGCGAATCGCGCCTTCAAGCAGCGTCTTGTCATCTACGTCCTTGACGTAGTCACTTTTGATTTTGCCGAATACTTCAGAAAAGGTCCGCAACTCTGTCAATGGCAAGGAGAGTGAAGACTGATTTTCGCTACGATCAGCCAATACCCCATGCCCCAATGAAAGCATTATGCCGACCGTAATCCCGAATATCAGAATAAAAATGTTTCGTCTAAATTTCATGCTTCGCCACTCTCCAACCATCAGAACACATTATTATACTGCAGTTCTCTATTTTCGTGCTACGCACCATTGAGCGGGATCGACAGGCCGACCATTGTGGCGAATTTCAAAATACAATCCTGCATGCTCGTTGCCGCCACTGTTCCCCACCGTAGAGATGGTCTCGCCAGCCTCCACCCATGAGCCGGTCTCTTTCTGCAAACTCTGGTTGTGTCCGTAAAGGCTCATATATCCAGAGCCGTGGTCGATGATTATCAATAGGCCGTAACCACGCAACCAGTCAGCAAAAACCACCTTTCCCGGCGAAATTGCCTGCACTGGCTGACCCTCTGCTGCATCAATCAACACTCCTTTCCAGCGCAACTCCGCCGTTCTGGGTGAGCCAAAACGGGCTTTTAACCGTCCTTCGACAGGCCATGGCAGACGATGGCCAGCCTGGCCAAAAGGAGAAGATGACTTCTTTGGCTTTTCTGCTCTCGCTTTTTCCAAACGGGACAGTAATCCCGTCAATCGTTGCTCATTCTGGCGCAGTTGCTCCAATCTGTTGCTACCTTTGTTGATATCCTGCTTCAGCGCGGCCAGCACCCTGCTTCTGGCCAGCCGGCTTTTTTCCAGCGCCTGTTTCTGGAGATTTTGTTTTTCAGTCAGATGGGCGATTTTTTGCCGTTCTTGTTCTATTTCGCTGGAAAGCCGGTCCAATTCAATCAATTTGCCACGAAGCTGATCGATATGATCAATCCGCGCCTGGTTAAAATAGCTGTAATAGGCGAGAATCCGACCAATTTTTTGTGGTTCCTGCTGATTCAGAAACATTTTCAAATACTCCTGACGACCGGTCATATAGGCGGTACGCAGTTGCGCCATCAGGGCTTCGTGGTGATGTCTGATTTCCGCTTTCTGTTGTCGCTGCTGCTTTTCCAGTTCCCGCAAACGTGCTTTTTGCTTCTGCTGCTCCAGTTTTAAATCCCGCAGACTGCGCACCAGCCGACCTATCTTTTTTTCTGTTGCACGCAGTTCTTTTTGTTCGGAATCCCTGCGGGAGCGCAATCCTCCCAGATCACCTTGCAGTTTATCAATCTCTTCTCGTAGCTGTTTCAGTTTTTGACCCGGTTCATCTGCGGCAACCCTGCTAAAGGTTGTGACAGACAGCAGTAGAAAAAAGCCTACGGTAACAAGCAAATATGATTGGATATGGCGCCTCACGAAAACCCCTCAGCAACGCTATCGCTCCAGCAAAAAGAGCTCACCATTGTTCTGTACAGCTGCTCCGGATACCGCTCCCTTCTACTCACGTGTGATTTGACAAACTTCCCCGACTATTTGCCTGCCAGCAAGTTCGGTTCTGAATTTGGCACCGAAACCCCGTGTTCGACCCGGCATTCGGACCTTTTTTCAGGTTCGCAAATGAAACAGCAACCGGCCTGTCATTTCGGGGGGTTGTTCCAGGCCCAGTAAAGACAACATGGTGGGAGCAACATCGCATAGCGCACCATTGGCTTCCATTTCCGCAGGACGCCCTACGAATATAAAGGGCACCGGGTTATAGGTATGCGCTGTGTGAGGCTGACCCGTCTCTTCATTACGCATCAACTCTGCATTACCGTGATCCGCAGTAATCAACGCCTCGCCTCCCACTTTCTGGATAGCATCAACAACCCGCTGCAGACAGCTGTCCAGCGCCTCGATTGCCTTGATAGTGGGCTCCAGCTTGCCAGTATGCCCTACCATGTCAGGGTTGGCATAATTGCATATGATGGCATCGAATTTACGGCTCTCGATGGCCTCGACCAGGCTGTCGGTCAGCTTGAACGCGTTCATCTCCGGCTGCAGGTCATAGGTGGCCACATCAGGAGATGGAATCAGGGTTCTCTCCTCGCCCTCATACGGCTCCTCTTCGCCACCGTTGAAGAAAAAGGTGACATGAGCATACTTTTCGGTTTCCGCGATCCGCAGCTGACGCAATCCATGCTTGGCAATATATTCCCCAAAGGTGTTATGCAGTCGCTCTGGAGGAAATGCCACCTGTGCATTAAATCCCGCGCTGTACTCGGTCAGGGTTACAAATTCTCCCAGTTTGATACGTCTGGCACGCGGAAAACAGTCAAACTTCTTTTCAATAAACGGTCGTGTGATCTGTCGTGCGCGATCAGAGCGGTAATTCATAAAGAATACTACATCGCCCTTCTCGATTTTGACCCTCTCCCCACCTGGCGGAATAATGCAGGTGGTTTTGACAAACTCGTCTGTTTCACCCCGGGCATATGCCATTGCCAGCCCTTCGCTGGCGTCAAGCGCTTCATACTCTGCTTTCCCTTCTGTCATCAACTCGTAGGCCGCCTGGATACGAGGCCAGCGGTGATCCCGGTCCATTGCATAGTAACGGCCTACAATAGAGGCAATACGACCGTTTCCCAACTCCTTGAATTTCTCTTCCATCCGTCGAATGGAGTCCGCAGCACTTTTGGGGGCCGTATCACGCCCATCCAGAAATGCATGCAGATAGACCTTCGGAGCACCTCGCTTGATTGCCAGCTCCACCATGGCATGAATATGATTTTCATGACTGTGCACACCGCCAGGAGAGAGCAACCCGATAATATGAACCGCAGTTCCTTTCTTTTTTGCCAAGTCTACAGGCTCAGTCAAAGTCCGGTTGGTAAAAAAGGAGCCGGTCTGGATTGCACGATCGACCCGCGTATACTCCTGATACACCACCCGTCCGGCACCAAGATTCAAATGACCAACCTCGGAGTTTCCCATTTGGCCAGCAGGTAGACCCACCTCGGCACCCGATGCCCGAATCAACGTATGTGGGTATTTCTGCCACAAGCGATCCCAAACCGGCTTTTTCGCCTGGGCTATGGCATTGTCTTTGGTTGTCTCACTGTATCCCCAGCCATCCAGTATAACCAGAAGAACAGGGCGGCAATTACTGTCTCGCGGCATGTCTCTCTTTTACTCGTTTATCTCTTTACGTCCCGGCATAGTTTATGCAATACTGGAATTAATCCAAAAAATCGTTATAACAACAGCAGGCAAGGAGCGCTTAGGATAGCAGGAATAAGGATGTTTTTGTGTCATTGCATCCCGTTTTTGTGAGAAATATCCTGGATTATCTGTGTGAAAACAATGTAAAAGAGGGCCGAAAAGTATTGTTTATAACTGTATAACGTTTAATTTATAAGCATAGGGTACAGGGGGATACCCTCAGATAAAGCACGATATCAATCGGCTAAACACATGGGAAACCCTTTCATGATAAAAACAGACACACCAGATTTAAAAGCAGCTTCTTCAAAACTGATTTCATCTGATGAGGATATAGAGCGCGCCGCACGTGCGGTGAAGGCAATGTCTCACCCGTTGCGATTAAAAATACTTTGCACCTTGGGAGAGCATGAGATCAGCGTTCAGGATATCGTCGAGCAGGTCGGTACATCACAAAGCAATATCTCCCAGCACCTGGCAATATTGCGGGACAAAGGGATTCTTGCCTCTCGCAAGGATGCAAACCGGGTCTTCTATCATATCGATGATCCCCGAACCCTGCGCCTTATCGCCTTGATACGGGAAGTTTTTGTTCAATAAAACTGCCAATAACCAAACTATCAACCACGTGGAAAATACCCACCGGTGAGCAATCCGCATTGGAATATACAGCAACCATTTGATATTAAACAAAAAACCAGAATGGTTAGCTAGAGCATTTACCCCTCACCGGCTGGGCAGCCACCCTGCTGACAACTTGCGCGGCAACCAGTCGCAGCCTCCCGATAACACCTGGATGTTGCGCTCTGGCGCCAGAGCCATCAGAATTGTCTTTTTCACTCATAATGAACCGGAATAACTATGCAGCAGTTTCTCCCTTTTGTTTCCAATCACTGGGAATTGTTCCTCGCGCTGGCCGTAATTAGCGCACTGTTAATCTACCAGACCTTCAGTGGCCGTATCAGCGGCGTCAAATCAATAACCCCTCAAGAGGCTATACGTATAATCAATCATGAACAGGCTATCGTTCTTGATGTTCGGGAGCCTGCCGAGGTGAAAACGGGAAAAATTCTGGATTCCCTGACCATTCCACTCGCAAAACTGGGACAACAGACAAACAAACTGGAAAAGCACAAAAACACTCCTATCATAGTGGTTTGCCAGTCCGGTGGCCGCTCGAGCAGAGCCTGCGGTATCTTGCGCAAGCAGGGTTTTGAATCAGTATACAATCTCCGGGGTGGAATTCTGGCATGGACCAACGCCAATCTTCCGCTGAGTAAAAAGGACTAATGGAAGACGTTTCGCCCATCACCAACGGATTTTTCTATACAATAACCCGGATTGATTATCACAATGGAGCCAGTCATGGCAGATAGCGAACAGCAACAGAAAAGGGGCGCAGAATTCGCCATTCAAAAAATCTATACAAAAGATATCTCTTTCGAGACCCCCAATTCGCCGGATATCTTTAAACAACAATGGCAACCGCAGATCAATGTTGATCTGAACACCAACGGGGCCATGCTGGAAGAGAATGTTTATGAGGTGGTGCTTTCCCTTACTGTAACCGCCAAACTGGAAGAAAAAACAGCTTTTCTGGTGGAGGTTCAGCAAGCCGGTATTTTTACCATAAATGGAGTTGGTGAAACGGATCTACCTGTTATGCTCGGTAGCTTCTGCCCCAATATTCTGTTTCCTTATGCCCGTGAAGCAGTTTCTGACCTGGTCACAAAAGGTGGCTTTCCCCAATTGTTGCTTGCCCCGGTCAACTTTGATGCCCTCTATGCCCAGCATAGAGAGAAAGCCAAGCAGCAACAAGCAACCCACTGAGGATAACAGTCAGCAGAGATGGGCTCACCTTTTCAAGCTCCGGTTGCTGTCCTGGGAGCTGGTTCCTGGGGTACTGCTCTGGCTATCCAGCTGGCACGCAGCGGAAAACCCGTTATTTTATGGGGGTACAATGCTCGGCGAATTCGCCAAATGCAGGAAAAACAGGAAAATATCCCCTATCTTGGGGGTATTCGCCTTCCACCCAATCTTCATCCCGAATCCGATCTGATCACGGCAGTAAGCCACTCTGACGATATCCTGATTGCCGTACCAAGTCATGCCTTCCGCGAAACGATTTCTGCGATCGCTCCTCTCGTTTCGCCCTCAACCCGTATTGCCTGGGCAACCAAAGGGCTGGAACCTGGCAGTCACAAATTGTTAAATGAGGTTGCACGAGAGGTAGTGGGTAACCGGCACTCCTTGGCGGTGATTTCGGGGCCCACGTTTGCTCGTGAGGTGGCTATGGGCCTGCCCACAGCGGTTACAATTGCTGCCAACGATGCCTCTTTTTCCGCTGATCTGGCGGAACACCTGCATAGTGGGCAGTTTCGGCCCTACACCAGCTCAGATATGATCGGTGTAAGCATTGGCGGTGCTGTTAAGAATGTTCTGGCTATCGCTGCAGGGATTGCAGATGGTTTGGGCTTTGGCGCCAATACCCGCGCAGCCCTTATTACCCGCGGTCTTACCGAAATGATGCGCCTGAACAGGGCGTTAGGCGGCCAGCATGAAACACTGATGGGGCTGGCCGGACTGGGAGACCTTGTGCTTACATGCACCGATGATCAATCCCGCAATCGTTGTTTTGGTCTGTATCTCGGCCAGGGGAAAGATCTGAATCAGGCCCGGGCAGCAATCGACCAAGTGGTAGAAGGGATACAAACCGCAAGTGAAGTTTTCGCACTGGCTCGACAGCAGGAGATTGAAATGCCGATTTCAGAACAGGTTTTTGAAGTTCTCCATCAAGGAAAATCTCCAGCAGAGGCGGTCGAATCACTGTTGGCCAGAGAGCAGAAAACGGAAACAGATTAAGTCCTGTTGCTACAAACCCGTTGCGCCGCAGAAACCCTGCTGCCGCCATGCTTCATACAGTATTACTGCCGTTGCATTGGAGAGATTCAGGCTGCGATTGTCAGGCAGCATGGGGATGCGCAGCACCTGTTCTGCTGGCAGGCTGGCCAGTACTTTTTGCGGCAATCCCCGTGTTTCCGGGCCAAACAGCAGCGCATCACCCTGTTTGTATTCGACATCGGCATAACAATGCCTCCCGCGTGTTGAACATGCCAGTAGTCGCTGTGGCTGAGTTGCAGCAATATATGCAGCCAACGTATCATGAATCTGAACCCCCGCATATTCATGATAGTCAAGTCCGGCACGGCGCAACCTGACATCATCCAGCTCAAAACCCAGCGGGCGAATCAGATGCAGTTCAGCACCGGTATTGGCACAGAGACGGATGATATTACCCGTGTTGGGGGGGATCTCCGGTTGGTAAAGAACAACATGAAACATAGGCTTATGCAGTACAAGAAATGATATACCGGCTACTGTTCCAGCGCCAGTTCCTTAATCTTGCGAGTCAGTGTATTTCGCCCCCAACCCAATAATTTCGCCGCATCCTGGCGCCGATCTCCGGTATGCTTCAGAGCAGTTTCGATCAGAATACGCTCAAACTGGGGGATAGCGCTGTCCAGCAAACCAGTTGCTCCTTGCGCCAGGCGCTGCTCAGCCCAATGCTGCAATGCCGCCTGCCAGTCTTCAGATGCCGACAGATTTTCCTTTTCAGCCTTCAACTCGGTTGGCAGATCTTCCATAGTAATAACCTGACCCGGAGACATTACTGTCAGCCAGCGGCAGATATTTTCCAGTTGCCGCACGTTACCAGGCCAACTCAAGGCGGCGAGATAATTTACCACCTCACTGGTTATCTGTTTGGCCTTGACATCAAGTTCTGTGGCTGCGGCCTGGAGAAAGTGATTCATTAACAGTGGGATATCTTCACGCCGCTCACGCAAAGCCGGAATATGAACACGAATCACATTGAGGCGATGGAACAGATCCTCGCGGAACATTCCCTTCGCCACCAATGTCTCCAGCTGCTGGTGGGTAGCGGCAATGATACGCACATCCACCCGAATCGAAGCATGACCACCAACACGGTAAAACTCCCCATCCGCCAGTACACGCAACAACCGGGTTTGCAGTTCTGCCGGCATATCCCCAATCTCATCAAGAAACAGTGTGCCGCCATCCGCCTGCTCAAAGCGCCCCTTGCGCTGGCTCTGCGCACCGGTGAAAGCACCGCGTTCATGGCCAAACAGCTCCGATTCCAGCAGATCACGGGGCAGCGCAGCCATGTTAAGAGCAATGAAAGGGCCTGCACGGCGCGGACTGTGCCGATGCAATGCCCGAGCAACCAGCTCTTTACCCGTGCCAGACTCGCCATTGATCAAAACGGTGATATTTGAGCGCGACAGCCGTCCAATGGCGCGAAAAACCTCCTGCATGGCAGGGGCTTCACCCAGTATTTCAGGGGTATCGGTATGTTCAACCTTCTCTTCCTGATCGCTGCCATGGGCAATGGCCCGCTGTACCAGCTCTACAGCCGTATCAACATCAAAAGGTTTGGGCAAATACTCAAAAGCACCTCCCTGATAAGCCGATACGGCACTGTCCAGATCTGAGTGGGCGGTCATGATGATTACCGGCAGTTTTGGATAGTCCTGGCGAATCTTCCGCAACAGCTCCAGACCATCGACGCCAGGCATACGGATGTCAGACATAATTGCCTGCGGCTGCTGTTTCGCTAACCGCGCAATTATCCCCTGCGCACTATCAAAACTTTTAACCTCGATACCCGCTTTGCAAAGCGCTTTTTCCAGCACCCAACGGATGGAGCGGTCGTCATCGATCACCCAGATTAGCGGTTGATTACTCATCACCGGGTCCATCTTCTTCCAGCACCGGCAGCAGAATTGAGAATTTGGTCCGCCCGGGACGACTGTGGCATTCGATAAGTCCCCCGTGCTGATTCACCAGGGACTGGGCAATAGACAATCCCAATCCGGTCCCTTCTGCCCGGCTGGTGACCATTGGATAAAAAATCTTCTGCTGCATCTGCTCGGGAATACCTGGACCGTTGTCGATAATGTCAATGCGCAATACCAGTTTGTGGCAAATGTGCCCAACGGTGTAACGCCGGTGCGCGCGGGTACGAAGAATGATCTCTCCTTCTTCCGGCAAGGCCTGCACGGCATTGCGCACAATATTCAATACCGCCTGAATCAGTTGATCCATGTCGGCGTTCAGCTCCGGCAGACTTGGATCGTAATCCCAAAGCAGGCGGATTCCCGCAACCACTTCCGCCTGCACCAGAGTACGCACCCGCTCCAGCACCTGATGAATATTGATTAACCGTTTGCGCGGCAGAGTATGGGGGCCCAGCATGCGGTTCAGCAAATTCTGCAGCCGATCTGCCTCATGAATAATAACCTGGGTGTACTCCCGCAACGAGGAGCTGTCCAGCTCACACTCCAGCAGCTGAGCCGCACCGCGAACCCCTCCCAGCGGGTTTTTTATCTCATGCGCCAATCCCCGTACCACCTCCTGTGTAGCCTGTTGCTGTGCAAGCAGATTCTCTTCACGCGCGATACGCAGCTGATGGTCTACACGGTTCAGTTCCACCAGCAACTCGGTAAACCGGAATGATTCCCGTATCGGGATCGCGGTCAAATCAACCGTAACGGGGTGATCACCCCCAGCATTCAGACGGCACTCACGCTCGGTGCAGGGATTACCCTTTTCCAAGGTGGTGGCAAGAAGATCCGCTACTCTCTGCGAATCCAGCAACTGTTGTGCGGACAGGCCCCGCAAGCGCTGGGCACTGACTCCAAACAAGGCTTCACTTGCCGGATTGACATAACGAACCCGCAGGTCTGCATCAAACAGACAGATAGCGCTGCTAAGATTATCAATAATGCGTTGTGTAATTGCGCTTGAGTTATCGGTCACCGCATCCATACCCAACGCTTTAGCAAGAAGCAAACCAGATTTGGCTGCAGAAAAAAACCATAATGAAAACAGATGGATAAAATCAGCAATGGCAGCCGGAAAATATATTGCTGCTGATTCTGGGTCAGATACTACAGCAACGCCCCCCAAAACGCACTATTTTGGGGCGTTCAGTTTTTACGCAATATCGAGTGGCGTTTGAGATGAAAGGTTATCGTTTGGGATTCCGCTACTATTTGCCCGCTGGAATCGAGAACAACGGCCTGCAATGTGTGAGTCCCGCGATCCACGTCCATCAGAGTAATATTTCCCCGCTGGGAGCGTACATCAGTCAACTTGCCGTCCAGCCGCAATCCGATAGCGTAGCCGGAACCGCTGACAAACGCCGGTTCAGTAACAACAGAAACTGCTACCGGCTCTCCGGTTGCCCATACCACTGAATCATCGACCGGTTTTTCAATCGTAATCGCTGTGTACGGCACTTTTTCCAGATCAGCAGAGGGTTTGCCGGAACTGGCTACCGGACGGGAAACAGGGGTATGGGTTTTTATGGTCGGAAGCGGATCGATTTCGATCTTTTCGGCACCGGCCCGATCACGATCAGAAAACAGGGGAACACCGCCAGGCTCGGTGGATTTATAAACCTCCTGAGCAGCAACTACTTGGGAAAAGGTAAGTAATCCGATAATAAGAATCCACATGGCTCTTAGCGTAGCCCAGTGAACAGCTCACTACAACAGGACATTGTTACAATCTTATCAAATCTGAAAACGGCAATGCCCCACAAAAAAGGGCACTGCCGATAACCTGCCGCTCCTAAACGCTGTAATACATATCAAATTCAACCGGATGAGTGGTCATGCGCAGACGCGTGATCTCTTCCATCTTGAGTTCGATGTATCCATCGATCATATCATTGGTAAAGACACCGCCAGCTGTCAAGAACTCGCGGTCATTATCAAGGGCTTCCAGCGCTTGATCGAAGGAGTGGCATACGGTAGGAATATTTGCCCCTTCTTCCGGCGGCAGATCATAAAGATTCTTGTCCATCGCCTCGCCCGGATGGATCTTGTTCTGGATCCCGTCCAGACCAGCCATCATCATGGAGGCGAATGCCAGATAGGGATTGGCGGTGGGATCCGGGAAACGCACTTCGATACGGCGTGCTTTCGGATTGGTTACATAGGGGATACGCACCGAAGCCGAGCGGTTACGGGCTGAGTAGGCCAGCATGACCGGAGCCTCAAAACCCGGAACCAGGCGCTTGTAACTGTTGGTACTGGCATTGGTAAAGGCATTCAGGGCCCGCGCATGCTTGATGATGCCGCCGATGTAGAACAGGGCAGTTTCAGACAGCCCGCCATATTCGTTACCTGAAAATATGTTTACACCATCCTTGCCCAGGGATTGATGAACGTGCATACCCGTACCGTTGTCACCCACCAACGGCTTGGGCATAAAGGTTGCTGTCTTGCCGTAGGCATGAGCAACATTATGCACGCAGTATTTGAGAATCTGCACCTCGTCTGCCTTGCGCACCAGGGTATTGAAAGACGTACCGATTTCACACTGTCCGGCAGTCGCCACTTCGTGGTGATGAACCTCTGTGGTCAGGCCCATCTCTTCCATGGCCAGACACATGGCAGCGCGGATATCATGCAGGGAATCAACCGGTGGAACGGGGAAATATCCACCCTTCACGCTGGGACGGTGACCGATATTGCCGCCTTCGAAAGTGGTTTCGGAGTTCCATTCAGCCTCTTCAGAGTTAACCTTATAAAAAGCTCCCTCGATACTGGCACCCCAACGGACATCATCCAGAATGAAAAACTCGGGTTCAGGGCCAAAATAGGCGGTATCACCAATGCCGGTAGATTGCAGATAGGCTTCAGCGCGGCGCGCAACCGAACGGGGATCACGCTCGTAGCCCTGCATGGTGTTGGGTTCAATGATGTCGCAGCGGATGATAAGGGTGGATTCGTCGGTGAATGGATCCAGCACGGCGGTATCGGGATCCGGCTTGAGGATCATGTCAGACTCCTGGATCCCCTTCCAGCCTGCAATGGAAGAGCCATCAAACATCTTTCCTTCAGTGATGGTGTCGGCATCGACCGTTGCCGCCGGGAAAGTCACATGCTGCTCCTTGCCCCGGGTATCTGTAAAACGGAAATCGACGAATTTTACTTCCTTATCTTCTATCAGCTTCAACACTTTGTTAGCCATTTGCACGCCTCCAGGCAGTTATTGTTACGCTTGCTATTGAAAAAACTGTTCTACCACAAAAGCATTAAGTATGCCACGCTCTCGAAAATCGGGGAAACAGAATGTTACTGCAACATCCGCACCTCAAGATGCACCAAAAAAGATCGGGCACCGATTGTTTGCGCTATAGTGGTGCATCACTGAAAAGTAAGCCGCACATTTTCAACCACTTCAATATCGCTCAACGCATTTTCAAACCTCGCCTCCAGTTCGCTGGCAGAAAAACCTTCCTCAAGGACGGAAAGGGGTAACAACAAAACCACCTGAATCCTGTTGTGCAAATAGTGAAGCGTAATGGATTCAATCTGTTGCGCCGCTTCGATATCAGCCCAGCAGCTGTTCAGGCGGACCAGCAGTTCGCGGCGCAGCGGCAGTGCACAGATGAAGGAGCGGTGTTCATCATCCTCGGGATCGATATGTACCAGCACATCATTGACCTCTTCATGATCCTGTAGCAACCGGACACGAACCACCTCGCCAATATGGTGTCCTTCAGAAACACTTAAATGGGACTCAACCAAAATATGCACGTCAACCAATACATCTGCACCGAGTCGCCGGGTACGCAGAGAGTGCAAGCCCCGAACCCCGTCCACCCCCTGGATGATATTGCGGATCTCCGTCAGTTGCTCCTCTTCCAGCCCTGTATCCACCAGCTCGCGAACGCTGTGCCACGCCAGATCCCAGCCAATTTTGGCGATGAACAGGCCTACACCGGCTGCAGCCATCGCGTCCATATAGGATAGTCCTGCCATGCTACCGCCCACGCCGACGATAACGATAATTGACGAGATGGCATCCGTGCGACTATGCCAGGCATTTGCCGCCAGCATCGGAGAGCGCAGCCGGTCGGCAACCCGCTTGGTGTAACGATAGATCCACTCCTTGGCCACTACCGATACTGCGGCAACTGTCAGCGCCAGAAAACCCGGCTGCATCAGCTCTTCGGGATGGAACAGGCGCTCCACGGCGTCCCAGGTAATTCCCGCAGCAACCAGAATCAGGGCAACGCCAAGAGCCACCGTTGCGATGGTTTCAAAACGGCCATGACCGTAAGGGTGGCTCTCGTCTGCATCACGGCTGGAGTGCCTCGCCGCGTAAAGCACCACAAAATCGGTTGCCAGATCGGACAGTGAATGTACGCCATCCGCAATCAGTGCCTGGGACTGGCCGAAAAATCCGGCAACCAGTTTGACAATCGCCAACAGCAGATCAATTGCCGAACCAATCAGGGTTACCTTACGGATCTCCCGGTAGCGTCGCCCCTCTGCCGCCGGCTCCTGGAGATCGGCGTTCACCGCTTTTTTTCACCCACTTCAATCAGTATCACCAGCTCACCACTCTGTTCCCGCATCTCGATAACCTTGTGACCGTTGATCCGGCACCATGCAGGAATATCGCTGGCGGCCCCCGGATCGGTACAGATAACCTCCAGCAACTCTCCCGCTGCCATGGTATTCACCCTGTCCTGCGTCCGGATGACCGGCAACGGACACAACAGGCGACGGGCATCCAGCTGCTCCCTCACAGATACCACTCCAGCCGTACCTCCGCCACCGGCATGGGGAAGACCTGCAACATCTGCTCCGACCCATCCCTGTCGATCAGTTGCATCTCAACCTGCCCGGCATCCCGCCCGGCGCTGAAACGTGCGGCGATACACGCCGCCAGCTCCACATCTTCAGCTCCAACCTCCCCGTCGATCAGGGTGAGCGGTCCGGGATGGCTGATCATGCGCAGCAGAGGAAAGCGGCGTTGATACCCCTGCAGAAAGTTGTTCTCACCCTCCTCACGACCGATAATCAACTTGAAATGGGGGCGGGGACGCAGATGCCGGCCAACCTTGAGCAGCATGATATCATCCAGCTCATACTCCCGGGCACCCCGCGACTCCCACAGATCGGCCAGCTTGCGGGAATAGGCCTCATCGGTCAGAAAACAGCAACCGCCAGCGGGCTGAGCATAGTCCATCAACCCGAACTGTTTTGCCAGCGCCATCTGTGGCTTGCGTGAGCGGCCGCTGAAACCGTACAGTTTTTCCCGATCAACCCATCCTTCCAGTTCCGGCAGCGTTGGTGGCAGGTTTTTCGCGCACAAGGGACGAAGTAACCGCTCACCTACCTGCGACTCCCTTACCACAATCCGCATGGTGTCACGGCGCTGGGACATGGGACGCTGCCCAACCACTTCGCCAGTAATGATGAAATCGAAGCCATGTTCCCCGATCCACTCCACCGCCTTGCCCACCATAAAGCATTTGCAATCCAGACAGGGGTTGAGATTGGCGCCGTAGCCATGTTTGGGATTGATCACCACATCCTTGTACTGCTCTGTCACATCAATGATATGCAGCTTGATTCCGAGCTGTTCCGCCACCCACAACGCATTGTTGCGCTTTGGCCGGGCGCGATCCTTCTTGCGGATAGCATGGGTATGGCCCTCCACGCAGAATCCGGTGTAGAAATTGACCCCCTCCACATGGATCCCCTGTTCCATCACCACCCGGGCCGCCAGCAAGGAGTCCAGCCCGCCTGAAATCAGGGCCAGCGCCCTGCGTTGTTGCATCATAATCTTTGTATGGCCGTCACTTCAAAGGACATATTCTAGCAAATGCGGGTTATAATCAGTGCCTTTAACTCAATCAACAGTAGGGCAGGGCCTTGAACCAGCAAACCAGACCCCAATCCACTACCGATTTGTCGACCTTTCAGGGACTGATCCTGGCACTGCAGCAATACTGGGCAGAGCAGGGTTGTGTCATCCTCCAGCCGCTGGATATGGAGGTGGGAGCCGGAACCTTTCATCCCGCTACCTTTTTGCGCGCCGTTGGCCCGGAGCCCTGGCGCACCGCCTATGTGCAGCCTTGCCGCCGGCCTACCGATGGCCGTTATGGTGAGAATCCCAACCGTCTGCAGCACTACTATCAGTTTCAGGTGATCCTCAAGCCTTCTCCACTGAACATCCAGGAGCTCTACCTGGGCTCGCTGCAGATGCTTGGCATCGACCCGCTGATCCACGATATCCGCTTCGTGGAGGACAACTGGGAATCGCCCACCCTGGGCGCCTGGGGGCTGGGCTGGGAGGTGTGGCTAAACGGCATGGAAGTGACCCAGTTTACCTATTTCCAGCAGGTCGGCGGGCTGGACTGTTACCCCGTCAGCGGTGAAATCACCTACGGCCTGGAGCGTATCGCCATGTACCTGCAAGGGGTGGACAGCATCTATGATCTGGTGTGGACCCGGGGCAGCGGGGAGGAGGGCAGGCCGGTGACCTACGGCGATGTATTTCACCAGAACGAGGTGGAGATGTCCCGTTACAACTTCGAGCATGCCGATGTTCCCTCCCTGTTCGCCGGTTTCGACTCCTGCGAACAGCAGAGCCAGGCGCTGGTGGAGGCCGGACTGCCGCTGCCAGCCTACGAGATGGCGCTCAAGGCGTCACACCTGTTCAATCTGCTGGATGCCCGCCATGCCATCTCGGTCACCGAACGCCAGCGCTATATCCTGCGGGTGAGAGCCCTGTCGCGGGCCGTGGCCCAGGCTTACCATGATGCCCGCGAGAAGCTTGGCTTCCCGCTGCGGGTGGGTTCAGGCGATACAGAAGCGGCACCGACACCACCCCCGGCGCCGGCCGGAAGAGGGAAGACCCGCGATCTGCTCATCGAGATCGGCACTGAGGAGCTGCCACCAAAGGCGCTGCACCGCCTCTCCGGCGCATTCAGCGAGCAGATCCGCAACGGGCTCGAAAAGGCAAATCTGAATTTTACCGGCATCAAGGGCTTTGCCACCCCCCGGCGGCTGGCCGTGCTGGTCAGCGAACTCGACGATCAGCAGCCGGACCAGATGACTGAACGGCGCGGCCCCGCTATCACCGCATCTTTTGACGAGGAGGGGTGTCCCACCCGGGCTGCAACCGGCTTCGCTTCCAGCTGCGGCGTCACCGTGGAGGAGCTGGAGAAGCTGGAGAACGACAAGGGGGCCTGGCTGGTATTCCGCAGCAAGCAGGCAGGCAAGCCGGCCGCCAGCCTGATTCCGGAGATCATACAGACCGCACTGAAGCAGCTGCCCATCCCCAAACGGATGCGCTGGGGCGATCGCCGTGCCGAGTTTGTCCGTCCGGTTCACTGGGTGGTGATGTTGCATGGAGAACAGCTCATCGAGGCCAATATTCTGGACCTGGTCAGCACCCGGGAGACCCGGGGGCACCGTTTTCACCAGCCACAAGCTCTCTACATCGACACCCCGGCAGACTACGAGGAGCTGCTGCACACCAAGGGACGCGTGATTGCCGATTTCGAGCGACGCAAGCAGGCGATCCACGCCCAGGTACAGGAGGCAGCCACCCGGCTGGGGGGAACCGCGGTTATCGACGAGGATCTGCTGCAGGAGGTCACCGCTCTGGTGGAGTGGCCTGTCGCCGTAGCAGGGGATTTCGACCCCCGTTTTCTCGACATCCCGGCCGAAGTACTTGTCTCATCCATGAAAGGACACCAGAAATATTTTCATGTGGTAGACAACCGCCAACAACTGCTGCTGCCCCATTTCATCACCATCAGCAACATCGACAGTCGGGATCCACAACAGGTGCGGGAGGGCAACGAGCGGGTCATCACCCCTCGCCTCAGCGATGCCGAATTCTTCTGGAACCAGGATCGCAGCACACCCCTGGCAGGACGGATCGATGATCTGAAGCAGGTGGTGTTCCAGAAGCAACTGGGTACCCTTTACGATCGGACAAAACGCATCAGCCAGCTGGCCGCGGCACTGGCACCCGCCGTCGGCAGTGATCCGGCCCTGGCGGAGCGCGCCGGCCTGCTGTGCAAATGCGATCTGCTCACCGAGATGGTGGGCGAATTTCCTGAACTGCAGGGGATCATGGGCCGCTACTACGCCCTGCACGACGGCGAAGACGAGCAGGTGGCCCAGGCCCTGGATGAACAGTACATGCCGCGCTTCGCCGGGGATCGGCTGCCAGCGACACCAACCGGGCAACTGCTATCCATTGCTGACAAGCTGGACTCCCTGGTGGGGATCTTCTCCATCGGCCAAGCCCCCAGCGGTGACAAGGATCCCTTCGCCCTGCGCCGCGCCGCCCTGGGCGCACTACGCATCATCATCGAGTGCAACCTCGATATCGATCTGGAGGAGGCGCTCTCCCGGGCGGCCGGCAACTACGCTCACAACTTCGTACACAGCGAGATCAACGAACAGGTGTTCTATTTCATGATGGAACGGCTGCGCGGATACTATCAGGAACAGGGCTACGCATCCGACCTGTTCGAAGCCGTCCTGACCCGGCGTCCCACCCGTCCCGGTGACTTCGACCGGCGGCTGCGGGCGCTGGCCGCCTTCCGCAGGCTTCCCGAGGCAGAGAGTCTGGCTGCCGCCAACAAGCGCATCGCCAACATCCTGCGCAAGGCGGAAGGGGAGCTGCCACAGCAGATCGACAGAGCACTGCTGCAGGACGAGGCCGAAAAGCAGCTCGCCAAGGCGGTGGCAGAGATGGAGGAGAGGGTAGTGCCGCTGTTCCGGCAGGGGGAGTATGAACAGGCGTTAACCCGGCTGGCTGCACTACGCAATCCGGTAGACGAGTTCTTCAATCAAGTACTGGTGATGACCGAGGACGCCGCCGTGCGTAACAACCGCCTGGCGCTGCTGGAACGGGTGCACAATCTGTTCCTGCATGTGGCTGAGCTGTCCCGGTTGCAGTAACAGAAACTGCCATGAACTATATCCGCTCCTTTATGTTCAGTATCGGCATGTTAGCCTCTATACTGTTTTTCTCGGTGGCGGGAGTCACTTTTTATCTTCTGTTTGTCCCTTTTCCAATCCGTTATCGATTCATTACCCAGTGGAGCAGATTCACTCTCTGGTGGCTCAATCTGACCTGCGGAATCAACTATCAGGTTGAAGGGGCAGCACATATCCCGGACAAACCGGCTATTCTTTTCTGCAAGCATCAGTCCACCTGGGAGACGCTGGCACTGCAACAGATATTCCCGCCGCAGGTCTGGGTACTGAAAAGGGAGCTGATGTGGCTGCCTCTGTTCGGTTGGGCCATGGCCACGCTGAAACCTATCGCTATCGATCGTAACGCCGGGCGCAAGGCAGTCAAAAGAATTATCGAGATTGGCACAGAGAGATTACGCAGCGGCCTGTGGGTGGTGATTTTCCCGGAGGGAACCCGCGTTCCGCCCGGCGAAACAAAACGTTTTGGCATCGGTGGTGCATTGCTGGCAGAGAAAAGCGGCTACCCGGTAGTCCCCGTGGCACACAATGCGGGAGAGTTCTGGCCACGCCGGACTTTTCTGAAAAAACCTGGCACGGTAAAAGTTGTTGTCGGCCCACCCATTGAGAGCAAAGGACGCTCGGCAGCAGAAATCAATCAGCTTGCGCAGGAGTGGATTGAGAAAACCATGTCGCAGATTGAGCAGCACCCCCGGGACGCACTCTGAGCTTCAGCGTATAATGATAAAGAGCAAACAGATTTGTAACGACTCAGCAAATTGCGAATATTGATGGCGAACCGGGTAGTTACACAAATTTTTTCTATCCACCAACACAGTAAAAGGTAACACTATGCAAAACGGTATGTCTTTAAAGCAGTATCTGGTAAAGCAGCAGCGCAGCGGCATGGATATCGCGGCTGATCTCGTTGATCTGATTTGTGAAACAGCGGTTACCTGCAAGGAGATCACCGCCAAGATCGACCGCGCCTCTCTGGAGGGTGCGCTGGGTGTCGCCGGCTCCGAGAACGTGCAGGGAGAGGAGCAGAAGAAACTGGATATCATCACCAACGACGTGATGTACGAGCACCTGAGCACCACCGGCCTGCTGGCGGGGATGGGTTCGGAAGAGGTGGATGATCCAATGATGATTCCGAATCAGTACCCACGCGGCCGGTACCTTATCTATTTCGATCCGCTGGACGGCTCCTCCAACATCGACGTCAACATCTCAGTTGGTACCATATTTTCCATCGTCAAGGCCCCCCACGAAACCGATACCCCCAGTCTGGATGACTTCCACCAGAGCGGCACCGAGCAGATCGCTGCCGGTTTCTGCGTCTATGGCCCCTCCACCACACTGGTACTGACTGTCGGCAATGGCGTTGCCATGTTCACCCTGGATCGCAGCGTGGGCGAGTTCATCCTGGTGCGCGACAACGTACAGATCCCGGAAGATACCCAGGAGTTCGCCATCAACATGTCCAACCAGCGCTTCTGGGAGCCTCCGGTTCAGAAATATATCGCCGACTGCCTGGCCGGAGAGACCGGTCCGCTGGGCAAACGCTACAACATGCGCTGGGTGGCCTCCATGGTGGCCGAGGTGTTCCGCATCCTCACCCGGGGCGGCATCTTCCTCTACCCGATGGATGAACGGATGCGTGACAAGGGTGGCAAGCTTCGCCTGATGTATGAAGCCAACCCCATCAGCTTCATTGTCGAACAGGCCGGCGGTGCCAGCTCCACCGGCCGGGAGCGGATCATGGAGGTTGAGGCCAGGGCGCTGCATCAACGCGTGCCGGTGATCCTCGGTTCAAGGAACGAAGTAAAGAAAGTGGTTGAATACCACCAGAAATAGTAGCATCAACCCGGCAGATGCAGAAAATGCCCGGAAGCTGTAAGCTGTATCTTCCGGGCATTTTTGCTTTGATTCCGGTCGTTTCCAGATCACAACCCTTTGCTGTAGAAAAGAGGCTGTTTCCTTTTTGATCGGCCAGCCATCCTCAATAAAAACAGCATTGACAACAGTACAACATACAGCGGGTTAAGACTGCCCCCCCCACCACCACTAGTGCTGCTGCCAGTATCACTACTATTATTCACTCCCGTTCCTTTCACCCGGATAGTCAGAGTGCGTTCATTCAAGTCAGACGAAGGAACATCAAAATCATCCTCGAACGTTTCACCCGCGCTCATCGGCATGAAACGAACTACCACCGCACATTTTTCGGCAGGTGCAAGTACCTGAGTCGAGCAGCTATCCGTCAGTATTTCAAACGGTGCTTCCAATGAGTTAACCTGAGCAATATCACCAATAACAAGATTCGCCTCACCATCGTTGGCTATCATGACTGTTTGATCAGATGAAACCCGCTCCGCAACATCGCCAAACAGCACCTGTAGCTCGCCTACGGGTATTGCTGAACCGGTTACATTGATTTTCGCCA
>JALSHD010000022.1 GCA_026982395.1 Chromatiales bacterium
GTATAAGCTCTACAACCTGATCTGGAAGCGCACCATCTCCTGTCAAATGATCCACGCAACCATCAATACTGTTGCTGTGGACATGAAGGCAGGGGACCCCGGTCATCTATTCCGCGCCACCGGCTCTACCATTGTGAAGCCCGGCTTTATGGCGGTCTACCAGGAAGGCAAGGATGACACCAAGGGAGGTGATGACAAGGAGCGACTGTTGCCGCCACTGAAAGAGGGCGACGAAGTCAAACTGCTCGCCATCCGTCCGGAGCAGCATTTTACAGAGCCGCCGCCCAGATACTCCGAAGCGAGCCTGGTCAAGGCATTGGAGGAGTATGGTATTGGCCGCCCATCCACCTATGCCAGCATCATCTCCACGCTGCAGAATCGCGAATATGTGGAGATGAATCGGAAGCGCTTCATCCCGACTGATGTTGGCCGGGTGGTCAACAAGTTCCTTACCGAACACTTCACCCGTTACGTGGACTACAACTTCACCGCCAACCTGGAAGATGAGCTGGATGAGGTGTCACGTGGTGAGCGGGAGTGGATCCCGCTGATGCGGGAGTTCTGGACGCCTTTTATTGAACTGGTAAAGGACAAGGAGACCAGCGTCAGCCGCAAGGATGTCACTCAGGAAGAGATGGACGAGGCCTGCCCGAAATGTGGCAAACCCTTGGCCATCCGCCTCGGCCGACGGGGGCGTTTTGTCGGCTGCACCGCCTACCCGGAGTGTGACTACACCCGCAACCTGAACGGTGACACAGAACCCGATGAGCCAGAAGCCGTCGAGGGGCGCAGCTGCCCCGAATGCGACTCACCACTGATTATCCGACAGGGCCGTTACGGCAAATTCATCGGCTGCAGCAGCTACCCGAAATGCAAATATATCGAACCGCTGGAGAAACCGGAGGATACCGGCGTCCCCTGCCCCCAATGCAACAAGGGTACACTGTTCAAACGCAAATCCCGTTCCGGGAAGATTTTCTACTCCTGCTCAAAGTACCCGGATTGCAGCTATGCAATCTGGAACGAACCGGTGGAAGAACCCTGTCCCAAGTGTGGCTGGCCCATACTCACCATTAAAACCACCAAACGGCGAGGCACGGAAAAGGTCTGTCCGCAAAAAGAGTGCAGTTTTACCGAGCCTTATGAAACAGAGGAGATGGCAAGCACAGGGTGAAACAGTCGGCCCTGAATTCCTCTCATTTTCACATCCGCATGGCTGTGCACACCATGCGGTATGGTGGCGTGATTGCCTACCCCACTGAGGCGGTCTACGGCTTGGGTTGTGACCCGCGCAACGAGACAGCTGTACACCATCTGCTGGAACTCAAGCAACGCCCTGTCAGCAAGGGGTTGATTCTAATCGCAGCAGATTTTTCCCAACTACAACGCTATGTAATTGAGCCACCACCTACCCGGAAATCAAAACTGGACCAGAGCTGGCCCGGTCCGGTTACCTGGCTGATTCCTGCCAGGCCGGAAACACCCCGCTGGCTGACAGGCGTTCACCACACCCTTGCCGTCAGAGTGACTGCACATCCGCTAGCCGCCACATTATGCCGCATATTCGGTGGCCCGATTGTATCTACCAGCGCCAATCTTGCCGGTTACCCGCCTGCCCGCACCCCCCTTGCTGTACGCCGCTATTTTCACCGCCAGCTTGGCCATATTATTCATGATAAGACAGGTTCGAACAGAAACCCCACTGAAATCCGCAATCTGGCAGACGGCAGCCTGCTGCGCCCTGCCTGAAAAAGGAACTTTTGATATGCCACATCCCGGACAGTCTCACCCATCATCTCGCCTCGGCCTCATCTCACTGGTTACCGGCGTAGTTGGCTCCGCTATCGCCTATCTGGGACTCTGGCTCGAATCGGATGCAGTAGGGCTGGTCGGGTTCAGCATCGTGGCTATTGCCGTAATCGGCGCTATCGGCTCCCTGCTCTGGAATGTTATGTGGATCTTTGCCAGAAAATTGCGCAAGAAGGAGTAAACCGAGTTCAACAACGATACGGTGTTGGATCACTTATTTCCGCTTCGTGAAACCCTCTGGCCCGCAAGCGGCATGAATCACAAACACCACAGGCCAGCCCTCGTTCATCAGCAGCATAGCAAGAGACAGTCAGTGAGTAGTCCACTCCCAGTTTTGAGCCTGTACGAATAATCTCCGCCTTACTCATCTGCATTAAAGGCGTCAGGATTCGGAATCGCCCCCGCTGCTCCACTGCGGCCCTGGTGGCAAGATTTGCAAGCTGCTCAAAAGCTCGCACAAATTCCGGACGGCAATCAGGATAACCCGAATAATCCACCGCATTGGCACCCAGGAAAATATCCCACGCACACAAAACCTCGGCCCACCCCAGCGCCAGGGAGAGAAAGATGGTATTACGTGCAGGGACATAGGTTACAGGGATACCGATTGCAGGATGCCGGGGAACATCAATATCTTGATCAGTAAGAGCTGAGCCACCGATACCGCGCAGATCCAGGCGCAACACTTTATGCTCAACCACGTTACCAGCATCGGCAACTCTTTTTGCTGCCTGAAGCTCGGCATTGTGGCGCTGCCCATAGTCAATACTCAGGGCGTAGCAGTGATAGCCTTCCGCCCTGGCAATTGCCAGGGCTGTCGCAGAATCCAGCCCGCCAGACAGCAGAACAACCGCTTTTTCAGTCGCCATCCCGTTTTACTGCCCCCTGTCTATCTTCCAGGTTCATTGCCCCACAAAAACTTGTGCAACTGAAGCTGAAAGCGCACTGCCAACCGATCTTCGAGGATCCAGTCAGCCAGAGTAGCCGACCTCAACTGATCGGCTGCGGGTGAAAACAGCACTTCACAACGGGAGACAAGCGAGTATTCCGTAAGGCACTCTTTTGCCCAATCATAGTCAGCCCGATCACACAGCACGAACTTGACCTGATCCCTGCGCCCCAGGTACAGAATATTTTCATAGCAATTTCGTTCAACCTCACCCGATCCGGGTGTTTTGAGATCCATCACCTTGACCACGCGCGGATCCACTGTGGAAATATCCAGAGCGCCACTCGTCTCCAGTGAAACTTCGCGGAACCCGGCGTCACAGAGAGCGGTCAATAACCCGGGAGTCTGCGTCTGAGCCAATGGCTCACCCCCAGTTACCGTAACATAACCGGCATCGAAACCGGTAGCACAAGAGACAATAGTATCCAGAGACATCTCTTCTCCCCCCCGAAAGGCGTAGGGGGTATCACAGTAGCCACAGCGCAGAGGACAGCCGGTCAGACGAACAAATACCGTTGGAAACCCTGCACTGCGTGACTCCCCCTGCAGAGAATAAAATATTTCTGTGACTCTCAACGATCCCGCTGGAGACATCTTATTTCAGGTGTTTCGCGGCCTCGGCCGCCTCCGGGCTGTCGGGGAAGCGGGCAACCAGCGCAGCAAGCTGTTTACGCGCCGCCTCCCCCTTGCCCAGCTCCCGGTAGCTGAGCCCAATCTTCAGCATTGCCTCCGGTAATTTCGCACTGCCAGGGTAGTTTTCCACCAATTTGCGATACTCGGCAACAGCCTGCTTGTATGCGCCACGAACATAGCGGATCTCACCCAGCCAGTACTGAGCCCTGGCTGCATAACGACCTTCAGGATAGGTCGTCAGATAGCTCCTGAACCCTTTGATTGACTGAGGATACTCCAGCTTGCGCAAATGCTCGAAAGCTTGCTGGTAGAGCTGCTGCTCTTCCATTCCGGCGGCATTATCCTCCTCTACATCAGTAGCCATATCCGGGCCAGCTTCAACTGCTGTACTCGCAGCAGCACGTTCCAGCTTGCCGATACGATCATCAAGATCCCGGTAGATCTCCTGCTGACGACGCTTGACAGTACCCAAGGTATGATCCAGTACCTCCTGATCGCCACGTATGGCCCGCATCTCCTGCTGAAGCCGCTGCATACGCAAAAACATTTCACTCTGCTGTTCGATCAGACGCTCAAGCCTGACAATACGCTCTTCAAGCTCGCGCTTGCTGACTGCCTGCGCAGATCCCGCTCCCAGAAGCAGGATCGCACAAATGAGATAAACCAGGTTACGATACACAACCAACCTCCTGATGATCAACGACCCGGATAGCGTAGATGGGCACGCCTGTTAAGGCGCCAGGCAGCCTCATCATGTTCAAAAGCTACGGGGCGCTCTTCACCAAAGCTGATCACTTCCAGCTGGTTCGCGGCAGCTCCCTGCAGCATCAACAGTTGCCGCACCGCATAGGCTCGACGCTCACCCAGGGCAAGATTGTATTCCCGCGAACCGCGCTCATCGGTGTGGCCCTCGATAGTGATGCGGATTTCAGGATGAGCCGCGAGATAGTTACCATGGGCACGAAGCACTTCGCGAAAATCCGGTGAAATTTCACTGCTGTCCAAACCAAAATAGATAGTAGTGCGGGATAGCAGTGAGTCTTCATCCACGGCCTCGCCCTGAGCCCCGATATCCAGCGTCATGCCGCGTCCTTCAGCCGGGTCGGCAGAACGTGGTGCAGGGGCAGAAGCACTCTCATCCACGGGGGCAGTGGCACTGCATCCCAAAAACCCCACAGAAAACACTGTCACTGCGGCCCAATAGAACAACTTCTTCATGTTATTACTCCTGTTTCAAAGAACTGATTAAACTGTTTTGCAAAAATTATGGCATTGGTGACCAGGCCGGTTCACGCACATCCCCTCTGGCAAAGCCCAAGCGCTGACGGGTCCGCGAATCCACTGACGCCGCTTCCAGAACGCCTCTGTTTCCAATCTCGGTGGCATACAGCACCATATCGCCATTCGGAGCAAAACTGGGCGATTCGCCCAAGCGGGTATCGGCAACAATCGTCAATTGTCCCCCTTTCAGCTCCAGTACGGCAATCTGAAAGCGCTTCCCGGCTCTATGCACCATCACAAGTTTGCTACCATCCGAAGAAAAAGAGGCACGGGCATTATAATTGCCCTCATAGGTGACACGGCGCGCCTTACCGCTGGGCCCGGATGGCCCGACAGATATCTGGTAAATTTGCGGACTGCCTCCCCGATCAGATGTAAAGACGATAGAGCCTCCATCCGGTGACCAGGCAGCCTCTGTATCAATTGCCCGGCTGGAGGTAATTCTGGTCAGCTTCCGGCTGCCAAGATCCAGTACATAAATATCGGCATTACCGTTTTTCGATGAGGTAAATGCCAGTTTCCTGCCATCCGGAGACCACGCCGGCGCACTGTTGATGCCCTTGAAGCTGGCAACGCGGGTGCGTTTGGCTGTTTCCACATTCTGAACATAAATGGCTGAGCGCCCGGTCTCGAAGCTGACGTAAGCCAAGCGTTTTCCGTCCGGAGACCACGCCGGAGACATCAATGGCTGTGCCGCATCCAGAATAACCTGTTCATTGTATCCGTCCGCATCCGCCACTGACAGGGCATAGCTGATTTTTCCCGCCTTTCGGGTTGCGGTAACGTAGGCAATACTGGTACTGAACACGCCCTTCCTGCCAGTCAGTTTCTCGTAAATTATATCGCTGATCTGGTGTGCCACACGGCGCAGGCCGCGCCGATTGGTGCGAAAGCTGTATCCCGCCAGGGATTTTCCCTTATACACATCAAACAGATGAAATTTGACCTGGTAACTGTCAGGCCCAAGAAGTTCCAGGTTGCCGATTACCAGGTTGTCCACCCGAACCATACGCCAGTCGGGAAAACGCACTGCTGCTGCATCGTGCGGACGGCTGGGCAGATCGGCCTCCGGCAACGGAGAAAAATAGCCGCTGCGAACAAGATCAGCCGCCACAATTTTTGCCAGTTCTTCAGGAGCCTTATTCTGCCCTGCCCAGCCGAAAGGCACAATTGCAATTGGCAGCGCCCCCTTCACACCCTGGGTGATTTCAATTGTCAGCACCGCATGGGCGGTACCCGCAGCCAAGATCAGCCAAGAGAAAAATATCGCTCTTAACACAGACGGTAAATTAATTGACTTCATAGTTCACACTTTATTTCTTAAAGTTAAATTTCAATTCGGGAAAGCCCGGCAATATAGCGGGATCAGGAGGAAGAGGCAAAGGTGATGCTTTCTGCACTGCCGCCTCCACTGACCGGTCAAAGACGCTGTCACCACTGCTTGTTACAGTAACCACCACCAGCACCTCACCGCTGGGCGACAGACGAATCCTGACTTCACAAGACATTCCCGGCCGGGCTGTCGGTGGCTCCAGCCACTTGCTCTCCACTTTCGCCCTGATCCGCGTCATGTAGCGAGCTATCAGCGCCTGATTTTTGCGCTGTGCTTCACCCTCGAGAAACTCCTCTTCAGCCGCCAGCTGGCTCTTCAGCGCCTCTTCACGGCGCTTGCGTTCGGCTTCCCTGCGACGTTTTTCAGCCTCGGCCTTTTTCCGCTTTGCTTCTTCCTGTTCGCGCTTTTCCTGCTCGAGTTTCTTGCGCCTGGCCTCTTCTTCTGCTTCTGCCGCGCGGCGTTTTTCCTCTTCCTTTCGCTTCAGCTCTTCAGCCTCCTTGCGGCGTTTCTCCTTTTCCAGCTCGATTTTTTTCTGCTGCTCAGCCTTCTCGCGCTTTATCTGTTCCTCTTTCTTGCGCTTCTCTTCCTGTGCCGCTTTTTGGCGCTCTATCTCTTGCTGCTTCAGTTTCAGAGCCTGTTCCTGTTCAAGGCGCTCCTTTTCAATCCGCTGTTGCTCGCGCCTGGCCCGCTCTTCATCAACCCTGTTTTCCGGCTGCTGCAGTTTTGTCTCATCGATCACCACGGCCTGAATCGCAGCGGGTGCCTGGGGAGCGTCCATTTCCCACCAGTCAAACCTGACCAGCAATATCGTAAAAAGCCCTACATGAAGCAGCAAAGCAATAAACCAGTAGCGCCTCATTGAACGGTATTCCTGCCTTACCTGCGTGTTTCAGCTTGAGGGGTTTCGGTAATCATCCCGATACTGGACGCACCTGCCTGTTGCAGCAGGGCCATAGCCCGCACTACAGCCCCGTAATCGACATTTCTGTCACCACGCAACAACACCGGAATGCCGGGCTGACGACGCAATATCGCTGCTACCCGCTCGACCAGAATCTCTTCGCCAAGGGGTTCGTCAGCCTTGTCACCAAGATTGAGGAACAGCGCTCCTTCGCTGTTGACGCTAACAACCAGGGGTTCTTTATTGCTCTCTTCGATAGGCTCGGCCGCAACCTGGGGCAGTTCAACCTTTACCCCTTGGGTCAACAAGGGAGCTGTAATCATGAATATTACCAGCAGCACAAGCATTACATCGATATAGGGCACCACGTTCATCTCCGAAATCGGGCGCCGTCGGGTACGTCTCTGTGTCATGGTGTCACTGGCCGCTCCACTCCCTTCGGCTGATTGAAACGCAGTAGAATGGAGGTGAATTCCTCGATAAAGTTGTCATAACGACTGGCCAGCCGCTCTATTTCCGCCGTGCTGCGATTGTATGAAATTACAGCGGGTATCGCGGCAAACAATCCCATTGCTGTAGCAAACAGGGCTTCTGCAATTCCGGGAGCCACCATCGCCAGAGTTGCCTGCTGTACATTCCCCAGTGCCGTGAATGAAGTCATTATTCCCCACACTGTCCCGAGCAAGCCAACATACGGACTTACCGAGCCGATAGTCGCCAATGAGGAAAGGCTGGACTCCATCAGATCCAGTTCGCGGTTCATCACCACCCGCATCACCCGCCCGGAGTTGTCTTTCAGCAGCTCCCGGTCAAAACCGGGCTGTCTGCGCTGATACTGAAACTCCTTGTAACCTGCCTCGAAAATGGAGGCCATCGCACCCAATCGTTCAGACGAGCGCAGTACACGATTGTACAAATCACTCATTCGCTGCTCACTTCTGAAGTGTTCTTCGAATGCCTTCGCGCTGCTGCGCGCCAGCGAGAGCATACGCCGCTTGTATAAAATCAATCCCCAGGAGTAAACAGAAGCCAGCAGCAAAATAACCATGATCGCCTGTACCGGCAAACTGGCGTTAAGGATCAGATGGGCTAGAGTGAGTTCCGTCATCGGTTAGTGATGTTCCTGTGTAGTAAACATATGTTGCTTGATATCGTTCAGCATCTGCGAGGGGAGAGCACGGGGCTTGAAGGTGTTCACATCAAGACAGGCAATTCTGATGCGACCCTGGCACAACACTCCGTCTCCCCCAGCCAGCGTAACGGATTGGGAAAAATCGATGCTGGCTCGTCCGCAGTGCAGTACCCGAACACTTACCTGTAGCAGATCATTAAAACGCGCCGGCCCCAGATAATCCAGTTCGGCACGTCGTACAGCAAAAATCAGCGCTTCATCCTCAACAAGATCGGTCTGTTCGTACCCAATGAGGCGCAGCCACTCGGTACGTGCCCGCTCCATAAACCTGAGATAATTGGCGTAATAGACCACGCCTCCGCTATCGGTATCTTCGTAGTAGACCCGCACCGGCCAGATAAATTCACCACTGATTACCAAACAGTATTACCCCATGTATGGCGCGCTTAAAACGGGAACTGTATTCAGTTTCCAGCCTGTAGGCAAGTTGTTAATGGGGGAAATGTGAAGCAGATAAATAAAAAGGCCATCCTTGGCCCTCCCCTGGGGGGGATGCGGGGAGCCCGCCTCCTTGTGTAGAAAGAGATAAACCCAAACAAAAAGCTGATTTGACAGCTACCATTCAGCGCACCACAAACCGGATTCGGATGCATCTGCGCCGATAAACCTTCACCCTTGCGGGAATAAAGTTCTTCCACGCCGCCTGCAGCACAAAACAGGCACATAGCATGCCATAACGGACAACAACCAGCATTTTCAATAAGTTAAAAGAATTTCGCCACAAAAAACCGAAAGCTTGCACTCTCGATATGTCGCTTCTTGGCGACAAATCAACCATTAAATCACGCAAGCTATTGATAATAAGTAATATTCACATGTCGCTTATTAAATACATCACCTTGGAGGTATATTACCCAAGACCAATACTATCCAAGCCAAAAGCTCGGCGCTTATTACAATATAACCAAATACAAAAGATAACTGATTGTTTTAATTGTATTTAATGAGATCAAACAAAAAAATGACATCTGTCATTATTTTTGCGAAAGGTGACCTATAATTGTCACATCCGGGGAAAGGGATAACAATAAAAACAGAGACATGCCGTCAAGAGCACCTCTGAAAATGCACTTTTTCCTCAACGGCGGTGTCAGCTCCGCGTCCGACTCTCCCATATACCCTGCAGTTCCCGGCAATTGCTCCATGCATTCCTCTAGACTCTGGCTTCCTGCTTCGTTCTACCTCCTGCGCCCATGCAGTCGTGCGCACGGAGCTTCCTTGCTCTCGCGAAAAAATTATTGTTTTTTCAGGTAAACTGCTCAGCTTGCTCCTGAAACGGGCCAGATCAAGGCGAAAAACGGGAATTTATGCCGAACAGGAGATTCAAATGCTGTGTAGTGCATGGATGTACGATAACAGCCGTGAGTAAACGACCATTTTTCCAATGCAGAGATGGCGGGTTTCAGGAACAAGCAGGGCAGTTACGCGACATATTCACTACTCGCTGAGCAGGTGCCCTCACGGCACCCATTGAATATGGTCGAAATCCTATTTGAACAGTGTCTCCACTGAAAAGCCGTCGTTTTCAAGAATCTGGCGCAGACGACGCAGCGCTTCCATCTGAATCTGGCGCACACGCTCGCGTGTCACTCCGATTTCATTTCCAACCTCCTCCAGTGTTGAAATACCCCTGCCGTCCAGACCGAAACGCCGTGTTACGACTTCGCGCTGTTTGTCATTCAGCTGGGACAGCCATACTTCCATATGGCTTTGCATATCGTCATCCTGAAGAATTTCAGCTGGATCCGTGTTTCCTTCGTCGGGGATGGATTCCAGCATCGATTTTTCTGTATCCCGCCCCAAAGGTTCATCCACCGAAGCGATTCGCTCGTTAAATCCCATCATGCGAGCAACCTCTTTCGCAGGTTTGTCCAGAAACCGGGCAACGTCTTCCGGTGTTGGCTCACCGCCCTCGGTCTGCGCAAGGTGGCGCGCAGCACGCAGATAGACATTTAGCTCCTTCACCACGTGAATAGGCAGACGGATTGTCCGCGTCTGATTCATAATTGCCCGCTCGATGGTCTGGCGGATCCACCACGTCGCGTAGGTAGAAAAACGGAATCCCCGCTCCGGATCAAACTTCTCCACCGCGCGAATCAAACCAAGGTTCCCCTCCTCTATCAGATCCAGCAGCGGCAATCCCCGGTTCAAATATCGTCGTGCAATCTTTACCACCAGGCGCAGATTGCTTTCAATCATGTGATTGCGCGCACTTTCATCTCCCTGAAGCGCCAGGCGCGCATAATGAACCTCCTCTTCCGCGGTGAGCAGGGGGGAAAAACCTATTTCGCTAAGATAGAGGCGCGTGGCATCAAGTTGCTTGTCCGGAATGACGGCAGCGGGAATCTCTTCTTGCTCAGATTTTTCCGCTGACCCGGCAGCCCTCCTGGCGGCATCATCGCGCTCTCCCGTTTCCTCCCAATCTGGCGGAGTATCCTGGTGTCCCGTCATATATTCATTTTCCTGGCGTTTTTTTTGGAAGATAGCGCAATGGATCAACAGGTTTGCCATTGTGTCGAATTTCAAAATGCAGCATCACCCGTTCAGCACCACTGCTACCCATTTTGGCAATCTGAACACCTTTGGCTACTTGCTCTCCCTCCTTTACGAGCAATTCCCAATTATGTGCATATGCACTCAGATACTGATTATTGTGTTTCAGAATAATAAGCTTTCCGTAACCGATTAGTCCACTCCCACTGTATACCACTTTACCAGGTGCCGCAGCGTAAATGGCTTGCCCTCTTCGCCCTTGAATATTGATTCCCGGTCGTTGGTGACTGGAACCGCTGGCAGCCGGAATCAGCTCTCCGGAAGTCGGCCACTGCCAAGCAATTTCCTTGTCGGCAGTTTGCGGCGGCAGTTTGGCAGGTGCTGAGTCGGGAACAGGAAGTGGTTTGCCAGACGGTAATGACGCCCTGGCTCGCGGAAGAGGATATGCCCTTGCCTGAGGAGGCGGTGTAGCTGGCTCGGCCGCAGCCGGGGTACCGGAGGTTCTTTTCGCGGAATGGCGCTGCTTGCCAAACTCGGGTGGCGGGGCAATCCGGATACGTTGGCCGGGGCGAATAACATAAGGCGAAGAGATCCCGTTCCACTTCGCCACCAATCGATAGTCCTGGCCATAGCTCCAGGCAATAGAGTACAAAGTGTCACCGCGCTGGGCCGTATGAAACCTGGGATGCCATTCCAGACTGGAGCTGCGATCACCTACCAGGATGATATCACTGGCGCATCCGCCCGATAACAGGAAAAACAGTAACAACAGGGGAGTTAGCTGCCGACTCCGCATAACCCGCTTACTTTAGCAAAAGATAGCCAAACACGCCGGCTATTACGGTCAGCCAGCCCAGATAGTCAATGTAGGTATGCAACTTTTTTTCCATGGGCTCCCCGCCCCATTTCATTAGTCCTGCCACCAGAAAAAAACGCATTCCGCGACCAATAAAAGAAGCTAACACAAAAGGCAGAAAAAGCATCGCCATTGCTCCTGCCGCTACGGTAAATACTTTATACGGCACCGGAGAAAACCCGGCAATCAGAATTGCCCAGAATCCATAATCATCAAACCAGTGACGTGCCTGCTCAAACTTCATCCAGTATCCCGCATCACGCAGTAGCGGCTCAATAAGCTCGAAGAAAAAAGCACCGATAACATAGCCGAGGATGCCACCTGCCACCGATGTTACAGTGGTCAAAAAGGCGTATCCCATCGCTCTGTCCGGCTTGGCCAGCGCCATTGGCGCCAACATTACGTCAGGAGGAATGGGGAAAAAAGATGACTCCGCAAAGCTCAATCCACCCAAATACCAGGGAGCCCTTGGATGCCTCGCCCACTGCATCGCGCGTCCGTAAAGAGAAGAAAATAGTTTCACCCAATAACTCCTTACCAAAGATGGTCTGACTTAAGTATTGTTATTAACCCGGAAGAGCGTTATCGGAATCTGCCAACCCGGTACGCCCTGACCAGCTGATCAAGGTCGATCTCTGACCAGGGGCACAAATTTGACGAAGTCCAGCGTTTCGCAATGATACTCGTTTCCGCAGCGTGTAACACGCATCAACTCCTGAACACCATTTGCGGCAGTCACAGGAATCACCAGCCGTCCCCCTTCGCTCAACTGCACCAGCAGCTGTTCGGGAATCTCTTCCGCTGCTGCCGCCACCAGAATTCCATCGTAGGGTGCCGATTGCTTCCATCCCCCGGCTCCATCTCCGATCTTCAGATGGAGATTGTACAGACCCAGTTCGCGGAGCAGAATACGTGCCTGACGAAGCAGAGGGGCAATCCTTTCAATGCTGTAAACTTCTCCTGCCAAACGGGCCAATACCGCCGTCTGATAACCACAACCTGTGCCAATTTCCAGTACCTTCCGGCAAGGACCCGCCGCCAGCAGCGCCTCGGTCATACAGGCCACCACATAGGGCTGAGAAATGGTCTGGCCATGGCCAATGGGCAGTGCGGTATCTTCATAAGCCCTGCTGGCCAGCGCCTCATCCACGAACAGATGACGGGGGATCGAGCGCATGACGGACAGCACCGCCGGATCCCTGATCCCCTTCTCCTGCAGACGCAGCACCAATCGATCGCGAGTGCGCTGTGATGTCATACCAATCCCGGAGTGAATGCGGCTGTTCATGCCAGTTTCTCCACCCAGTTCGCCAGTTTGTCCAGCGCCGTATAACAGGTCAGATCCACCTGAAGCGGGGTAATGGAAACCCTGTTATTGCGTATTGCGTAAAAGTCGGTACCAGGACCGGCATCCTGTTCAGCACCCGGCGGCCCAACCCAGAAAATGTCCCGCCCCCGGGGGTCCACTCCTTGGATCATCGGCTCGGCCTTGTGGCGGTGACCCAGACGGGTTACCTCGAACCCGGCTATTTGATCCCACAAAACGTCGGGAACATTGACATTGAGTATGGTATCAGCCGGCAGTGGATCGCGTCTTAACTGCCCGACCAGTTTGCAGGCCACTGTGCAGGCCGTATCATAATGACGCAGCTCCGGGCCCACCAGCGACACTGCCATTGCCGGCAGTCCCATAAACCGCCCTTCCGTGGCTGCAGCTACTGTGCCGGAATAAAGTACGTCGTCACCCAGGTTGGCACCAGCGTTGATGCCAGCCACCACCATGTCATGCTCCTCTTCCAGCAAACCGGTAATCGCCAGATGCACACAGTCGGTCGGTGTCCCCTCAACGCGAAAAAAACCGTTCTCCTCCCGGTGCGCCCGCAATGGATTGTCCAGCGTCAACGAGTTGCTGGCTCCGCTGCGGTCACGATCAGGAGCAACCACGGTAACTTGCGCCAGTTCAGACAAGGCATCCGCCAGGGCAATGATTCCCTCGGCATGGTATCCATCGTCGTTGCTAATCAGGATTTTCATTATTTTGCGTGTCTGCTGTCAAAAACTGGGGTATTTTCGCATATCTTGTACAATTGATCTCTGCTTCAAGCAATGGTTGTTTTATGACCTCAGAGAAAAAACAGTCCGGCGACACCGATACAGCCCTGTTCCGGGAAGCCATGAAGCAGGTTCGCCCGCTTCAGGCTGGTAACGACAGGATTGAACCACAACACCGGCGCCCCCCTCCTCACCCGCGTCAAACAGAGCAGGATCAGAAACAGGTGCTGCAGGAGATGATGTCAGCTCCGCTGGATTACGCAGAAGTGGAGACCGGTGATGAACTCCTGTTCCTGCGGCCCGGTATTCAGCATGGCGTGTTACGCAAACTTCGCCGCGGCCAATACAGCTGCGGTACAGAACTCGATCTGCATGGAATGACCGTCCCGGTTGCGCACCAGGCTCTTGGCGAATTTCTGCTCCATTGCCAGACCAGAGGGATCAGCTGCGCACGCATCATTCATGGCAAGGGGCGTGGTTCGAAACAACAGAAACCGGTACTGAAAAACAGGGTCAATCTCTGGCTGCGCCAACGTGACGAGATTCTGGCATTCTGCTCCGCCCGCCCTGAGGATGGCGGCACGGGTGCTGTCTATGTTTTGATTAAGCGGAAGTAGTTACAAACGCCTCGATGTTCGGTGCAATTACAGCCGAGGCACCAGCTCTCCCAGCAAACGGCAGACCTGCTGCATCCCGGATTTGAGATGCTGCTCAATCAGCTCCATCGAGATCACCTCATCTTCTCCACGCCCGGCAGCCATGTTGGCTACCACCGCGCAGGTGGCGTAGCAGAGCTCCTGTTCACGCGCCAGTGCCGCCTCCGGCATCCCTGTCATACCAACCAGATGACAGCCATCTTTTTCCAGACGGTTGATCTCGGCTGCGGTCTCCAGCCGCGGCCCCTGGGTTGCTCCATAGGTTCCTGAAGTAACCGCATTCAGCCCGGCCGCCTCTGCCGCCTGAATCAACTGTTCACGCAGCTCTTCACAATAGGGACGGGTAAAATCAATATGCACCACATTGGTCAACCCCTCTTCAAAATAGGTGTTGGTTCGTGACCAGGTGTAGTCAATAATCTGATCGGGAAACACCAGGCACCCCGGTGTCAGGCGGCTATCGATCCCCCCTACAGCATTGATTGCGATGACCTTTTCCACGCCGATGCTTTTCAGTGCCCAGATGTTTGCCCGGTAGTTGATCTTGTGGGGCGGAATGGTGTGCCCCGAACCATGACGCGGCAGGAACACCACCTTGTGACCCAGCAGTTCTCCGTGAATCAGGGGCCCGGATGGTTCGCCGTATGGGGTGTTGACCACCTCTCTGCGAACAATTTCCAGGCCATTCAGAGAGGTAAGGCCGGTTCCACCAATTATTGCTGTTTCAGTCACTGTGACACTCCTGCGCTGCATAAATCCCCGGCAGGTTACGCAGATACCCTTTGTAATCCATACCGAAACCAAACACGTAGCGATCTTCCACTTCAAGACCGACAAAATCTGCTGTCAAACCCGGGGCCTTGCGCTGATGTCTCTTTTCTACCAACGCAGCAAGCTGAACATCGGCTGCACCCTGTTCACGGCAGTACTCAAGAATAGCGGCCAGCGTATGCCCTTCGTCCAGAATATCGTCGACAACCAGTACCGTACGCCCCGCCAGCGATGAAGTGGGCCGGGCCAGCCAACGAATATCACCACCGCTGGTTTTTGCCCCATAACGGGTCGCATGCAGGTAATCGAGCTGCAGGGGAAAATTCAGTCGGGTCAATAGATGGCCGGTGGTGATAACCGCACCGGTCATGACACACAGCACCAGCGGGTTCTTCCCATCAAGTGCAGCAGTTATGGCTGATGCCATCCGGTCAAGGGCAGCGGCAACATCATCAGCAGAATAGAGGCATTCGGCGTGCCGGTAAACTGCATCGGCCTGTTGGGGAGTAATGGGCATGTTGTTCTGAACTAATCGACTAGTAGGTAAAGGTAACGGTGCTGTCATCCATCGCTTCGCTGATCAAATAGGCATTGCCAACCGTCTCCTTTATCTCTGGAATCAGGTCATCACCCCACAACTCCAGTGTTGTTGTGCATACCTTGAATACAGCACCTGCATCGACTGCCTCTTTCATCACGTCATATACTGTTTTGGTACTGCCCGGCTGGATAACCAATTGCTCGGCAACCCCCGCCTTGGCCAGCTCTCCGGAACGGCCGGTGAAGATGATCTCCACATCATACTCCATGGCCGCGGCCACAGATGCCTGAAAAAAAGGGGCGCCCAATTCGGTAGGATTGGACGGGTCGGTATTCGACATAATAATCAGCAGCTTGTCTGCCATACTGCAGAACCTCCAGGTTGTCAGGAAACCACTCCGCGCAAAAACAGCGGCAACTGGGCATCGACTCGCTGCACGGCTCGAACACCCGCATCAATCGCCTCGGCGGCCCGATGAAAATCCATCAGACCAATATCCTCCACGACTGGCGTAATCAGCAGATTGGGCGGCTCACCAGCCAGGCGGCTGCGGCTGATTCGCATCTGCATGATATGAATACTGCCGGACACCACTTCAAATATGGAGGGTTCGGCACCATTACCACCGATCAGTTTCTGCTTCACACCGGTTTCCCACATCCGGGCGGTAATCTCCCGGGCGCTGGCAAACCAAGACTCCTCTTCAATCACGCTTTCATTTTCTACTGCCGGCTCATTCTCCGCCGGTATGCTGCGCTGGGCAAACAGATCGACGGCAATGACCAGTTCAGCCCCCATCGCCCGGCACAGGGAAACAGGGACCGGGTTGACCAGTCCTCCGTCAACCAGCCAGTGACCGTTGTGGTAGACCGGCGTAAACAGGCCGGGAAGCGAAGCAGAGGCCCGCACCGCCTCTACCACCGAGCCTTCCCGCAACCACACCTCCAGACCGTTGTTCAGATTGGTTGCGACAGCACCAAAGGGCAGCTGCAACTCCTCGATACAATCCACCTGATAGTGCTGACGAAGCTGCTCAAATACCTTTTTTCCCTGAATAACCCCTCCCTTGGTCAAGGTCAGATCCAGGAATCCCACCACATCCTGCCATTTAAGCTCACGCACCCATTTTTCCAGATGTGGCAGTTGTCCGGCCGCATGAGCCGCACCAACCAGGGCGCCAATCGAGGTGCCGCACACCATATCCGCCTCAATACCGCGCTCCCGCAGGGCGTTGATAACGCCGATATGCGACCAGCCACGCGCCGCACCACCTCCCAGGGCCAGGGCGATAGTCGGCCGACGCTTCATGGAACAGTCTGCTCCGGCTGCGGCATGTTGCCGCCATTTTCTGCAATATGCAAGGTTCGGGTAGGAAAGGCCACCTCTGCACCTTGCGCAGTGATGATGTGATAGATCCGCAACAGCACATCCTCCTTGACCCGGTGATATTCGGTCCAGACGGTGGTACGGGTGAAAGTATAGATGAAGAAATCCAGCGAGGAGGGGCCAAACGTATTGAAGTTCACCATCAGTGTCTGACTCTGATCGATCTCCGGATGTTGCTGCAACATGTTACGCACAGCGGCCAGAATGGCCTCCATTTTGTCAGCATCATCATAACGGATACCGATAGTCTCCTTGATCCTCCGATGGGTCATACGGGAGGGGTTCTCCACCGCTACCGAGGTGAAGGTGGCATTGGGGATATACAGCGGCCGCTTGTCGAAGGTACGAATCCGCGTCAGTCGCCAGCCGATATCCTCCACCGTTCCCTCTATCTCCCGATCGGGTGAGCGCACCCAGTCTCCCACGGCAAAGGGGCGATCCAGGTAGATCATCAAACCACCAAAGAAGTTGGCCAGCAGATCCTTGGCCGCAAAACCTACTGCAATACCACCAATCCCGCCAAAGGCAAGGACACCGGAAACGCTGTACCCCAGTGTCTGGAGGATCACCAGTCCGGCGGTGATGAAAATGGAGATCCGCAGCAGTTTGCCAATGGCATCCACCGTGGTGATATCCACCTTCTTGCCCCGCTCCTCGGCTCGCAACAGCATGTTCTGCTGAATCCGCGTCACCAGCCTTACCAGGAACCAGGCCAGCAGAACAATCACGCCGATATCGCGCAGCGGACCCACCGCGTCGAACAGTGGCGCACCGGTTTCGCGACCAACGATGTGTGCCGCAAAGGTGATTCCCTGCAACCAGATAAACAGCCGCAGCGGCCGGCCCACCGCTTCGATCAGCGCATCATCCCAGATATTGTCGGTGCTTTTGAACAGCCTGTGCAGTCGCTTGAAAAAACGTTTTACGATAAAGGCAGTCAGCAGCGCCAGAAAGACCACCACAAACACCTGTCCAATCCATGAGGCGTTCGCCGAAAGCTGTTCCAGCATGTCGGTCAGTTGTTGTCTGTCAAAAGAGAAATTCATAAATATCTACAGAGGCAGGGTTGCCGTTTCGTCCTTCAATCGGGCCACTTTTTCCACCGCCTGTTTCCATTGCGGATCCGCCAGCAGTTCCTCGCGTCTGAGCGGCTGGCGACCGTGCATGCGCGCCAGCCGAAGATGGCCAACAGGTCTGTCCTGCCAGACAATGCCATCCAGCACCTGACGGGTTCCCTGCGGATTGTTGCACACCGGAATCATGTCACATCCAGCCTCCAGCGCCGCTTCCGCCCGCGCCACCATATCACCCGCAACGCTGGCTCCCTCCATGCCCAGATCGTCACTGAACACCACACCCTGAAAAGCGAGCCGCTCGCGCAATACCTCTTTAAGCCAGAACGGGGAAAAAGTTGCCGGCAGCTTGTCTACTTTTTCATAGATGACATGGGCGGTCATCACCGCTGCCAGGCCATAGTTAATCATACGTTCAAAGGGCAGCAGGTCCTGCATCAGGATATCCTCGAAAGTCCGATCATCAACGGGAATATCAACATGGGAATCGGCCACTACTGCGCCATGACCAGGATAATGCTTGCCGGTAGCCGCCATTCCCGCATCCCGCATTCCCGACATCCAGTTATGGGCCAGCCGGGTGGCCGGATCCGGAGTGGAGTGGAAAGAGCGATCACCGATAATTTTGCTCACCCCCAGATCCAGATCCAGCACCGGTGCAAAACTGAAATCAACACCGACCGCACGCAGCTCCCGTGCCATCAACCAGCCGGCCATCCGGGCCAGTTCACAGGCTGATTTGGCATTCTGCTCATACAGCTCACCGAACCGGCGTGCTGCGGGCAGGAGGGTAAAACCTTCACGGAACCGCTGCACCCGCCCCCCCTCATGATCCACCGCCACCAGCAGATGAGGTTCACGCAGTGCATGAATTTCCCGCACCAGTTCTGTTACCTGTTCAGGTGAAAAATAGTTGCGGCTGAACAGGATCACACCTCCCACCGCCGGGTGTTGCAGAACCTCCCGCTCTTCCGCACCAAGCTCCAATCCTTCAAGGTCAACCATAACCGGGCCTAATGACATCCCATTATCCTCACTCTGCTATAAATACTCTGGTACCGACCGGAACCCGGTCGAATAGAGCAATGATATCGGCATTGCGCATTCTCACACAGCCTTTGGAACGGGGGACACCCATCGGCTCGCTGTCGGGGCAGCCATGGATATAGATGTAGCGGCGCATACTATCCACTTCTCCGAGGCGGTTCTTGCCAACTTCCAGACCACTCAGCCACAATATCCGGCTCAGAATCCAGTCACGTTCGGGATAGCGCTTCGCCAGCTCCGGGGTATAAATCTCTCCACTGGCCCTGCGACCCACAAATACAGTACCGGCAGCACAACCCGAACCGATCCTGGCGCGTACTACATGCCGACCGCGTGGAGTACACTCGCTACCCGAGGTCTCCCCCGGACCATTGCGCGCCGTGGATACAGCAACGTCCATCAGCAACTGCTCCGCCTGGTAAAGTTGCAGGCGCTGGTTGGCGATGGTTACGACAATCCGGAGGGAATCAGCGGGGTTTGTCATGCCACTCCCGGTAGGGATGGGAGACGAGGCAGGTGTTGTAGTAGCGCGGATCATGGGACACCTCCTCCCCTATCCAGTCGGGCAGGGAGAAGGTTTCATCCTCATCGGTCAGTTCAATCTCGGCTACAACCAACCCCTCATTGGCGCCACTGAACAGATCAACCTCCCAGACGTGGCCTGCAACAGGCACACGATAACGGATTTTTTCGATCAGCGGTTTCTCACACAACAGCTCCAGCAACTCTTCAGCATCCCGAAGCGGAATGGGGTAGTCATACTCCAACCGCCGGATGCCGAGAGTGGCACTTTTGATATTGAGGGCAGCGCTGTCGCCGGTAACGCGGATACGAACAGACCCCGCCTTTGACCCCGCCAGATAACCTTGGCGAATCACCGTACCCTCATCCGCCATGCCGCGCCAACCCTCGTTGCGGACGAGAAATTTTCGCTCTATTTCAGTCGCCATCCCGACCGTCTGTAACAGCGCGGTGCATAACGAAGTGGTTACTGCTGGTCAGAACCGACGATGATGCGAATATCAATCTCTTCCGGCAGCCCGTCACCACGGGTAACGATCTGGTTGCCCGGCAGTACGTGGCCCAGACGTACCGCTTCTCTGGCAAAATTCGGACGATATTTGATCTGGGTTTCGCGCTGCGTACCCGATGCGGCACCCTCCCCTGCCCAGGAGATAAAATAACCCTTACCTGCCAGCCGTTCGCTGACCTGCTGTTCCAGACCGGGAATACCGGAGGAGTTAAAAATTTCAACGCGGACAGCAACGTCAGCTACACCCTCCCCCGAATGACTGGAAGGAGAGCCTTCCGCAGGAATAATGACAGTTTCAGCACCGGCATCGGCGCCAACTTCAACTTCATCAGGCAGATAAATTTCGGTCTGTTCTTCCGGCGCAGCGAATTCTGGCTCCAACTCGGTGATCTCGATTACTTCGGCGTCCGGCAACACAATCTCTGTGGCTTCCACAGCTATCTCGTCGGCAGGAAGAACGATCGCGCCCTCAGGAAGTGGCTCCCCTTCTCCGAGTACGGTCTTGCTCTGACTCGGGTCGTCCGGCAATACGGTTATATTCTGCTCACCACTTTTTGGCGCAAGCAGTGAACACCCCGAAACTGTCACGCTGAACAAAACAAGCATCAAATATTTTTTCATTTTTGAATATTCCATGTTAGGTAACAAACAGCCTGGTGGCATCGGTTTACCAGAAAGGTGAAATTGCAGCCTGCCGCCGATCCGACAATACCAACCCGATGATTATATCCTGAACGGACCATTCGCGGAATCCATGTTGCGACCGAAATACAACGAAAAAACTATCGCTCAAACAGAGCTATCGATTCCACATGCGCTGTATGGGGAAACATATCCATCACCCCGGCACTGACCAGTTGATAGCCATGACTGTTCACCAGCTCACCCGCATCACGGGCCAGGGTGGCCGGATTGCAGGAGACATAGACAATTCTTCCCGCCTGCAACGCTGCAAGCTGCGGTAGAATCTCCAGCGCTCCGCTGCGTGGCGGATCCAGCAGTATCTTGTCAAAACCACCCGTTCCCCAGCTGGCCTGGGTCATGTCCTGAGTGAGATCAGCAACATGAAATGCTATATTCTCCAGCCCGTTTCGCACCGCATTCTCCCCTGCGCGCTGTACCAGTCCCGCGTCTCCCTCCACCCCGATCACCTCACCGGCCTGACGTGCCAGCGGCAGTGAAAAATTTCCGATCCCACAGAACAGATCCAGCACCCGATCTTCCGGCCCGGGTTCAAGCAGCGCCAGCGCCCGCCGCACCATCTCTCGGTTCAACCCGGTGTTGACCTGGGTAAAATCGGTGGGCAGAAAAACAAACTCCAGATCAAAATCCGGCTGCCGGTAGCTCAACCGGGACTGCTCCGGCCACAGCAGATGAACCGAGTCCGGCCCTTTGGGTTGAAGATAGATATGCAGCCCCGTCCGTTCACCGAAGGCGGTCAAGCGGGCACAGTCCTCGTCACACAGCGGTTCAAGGTGGCGGAAGATCAGCGCAGCAACCGTATCACCGACCGCTATCTCCACCTGGGGTACGAGACGGCAGGCCTGCAGCGACTGCACCAGTGCGGCAATATCCTGAATACGTTCGCCAATAGCGGGATGAAGCACTTCACAGCGCTGCATATCGACAATGAAGCCGCTGTGTTTCTCCCTGAACCCGGCCAGTACCCGGCCTTTGCCCTTGACGAAACGGACTCCCAGACGGGCCTTGTGCCGATAGCCCCAGCGCGGTCCGATCAAGGGCGGCAGGATCTGCCGCGCCTCCACCTTGCCGATCCGCTGCAGCTGCTCCACCAGCATCTGCTGCTTGGCCGCGACCTGTGCTTCCGGTTCTAGGTGCTGCAAGGAGCAACCGCCGCACTGATCGAAGTGGGCACAGCGGGGAGTTACCCGATCCGGCGAAGCGGTCATCACCTCCACTACACTCCCCTCATCATTGCTGCGCCGACGGCCGGTATAGCGAAACACGACCGTTTCACCGGGCAGCGCACCATCGATAAAGGTTACCTTGCCATCGACCCGGGCCACTCCGCGGCCATCATGGGAGAGTGATTCAATATGGGCCTGTACCGGCTCGGCCGGCAGCTTTCTTCGTCTTCGAGACACAATCCGTTCCCTACGCCTGCCCGAACACGCCGGTAGAGAGATAACGATCCCCGCGATCGCAGATGATTGCCACGATAACGGCGTCGGTCAACTCCTGACTGAGCCGCAGCGCGGCGGCAACCGCTCCCCCGGAAGAGACACCTGCGAAGATCCCCTCCTGTGAGGCGAGCTGCAAGGTGGTATGCTCCGCCTCCTGCTGCGTGACATCCATGATTCGATCCACACGGGAGGGATCATAGATGCGCGGCAGGTAGGCCTGCGGCCAACGGCGAATGCCGGGGATACTGGCCCCCTCGGCCGGCTGCACCCCGACGATCTGAATAGCCGGGTTCTGCTCTTTCAGATAGCGTGACACCCCCATGATGGTGCCGGTCGTGCCCATGGCGCTGACAAAATGGGTAATCCTGCCCTGGGTGTCACGCCAGATCTCCGGGCCGGTCGATTCATAATGAGCCAGTGGATTGTCCGGATTGCCAAACTGATCCAGCACCCGCCCCGTGCCCTCCGCCTGCATCGAGTGGGCCAGATCACGCGCCCCCTCCATCCCCTCATCGGCGGAGACCAGCACGATCTCCGCGCCATAGGCCTGCATCACCAGCCGCCGTTCCATGCTCATGGTCTCCGGCATGATCAGCAGCAGCCGGTAACCCTTGATTGCCGCAGCCAGCGCCAGCGCAATGCCGGTATTGCCACTGGTCGCCTCGATCAGCGTATCGCCCGGCTTTATCTCCCCCCGCGCCTCGGCGTGCTGAATCATACTCATGGCAGGGCGATCCTTGACGGAACCGGCGGGATTGTTACCCTCCAGCTTCACCAGAACGGTGGTGCCGGCGGCTACCGGCAGACGTTGCAAGCGCACCAGTGGAGTATTACCCACAAAGGACTCAATAGTAGGAAATTTCATCATCCGGGAAGTGTAATGCAATCCACTCGGAAATTATATTTTTCTGCTGCCGATTTCCCGTTTACCCCATTGCCCCGGCAGAAGCACGGGCGTAAAGTATCAGTTTTCCGGAATATGAATCGGGTTAGACAAAATGGAATATTTCAAGGACAACTCGCTATCCATCGGCAATACACCTCTGGTACAGATAAAGAAGATTATCAAACCTGACCAGGCACGGGTACTTGCCAAAATTGAGGGACGGAACCCATCCTATTCAGTAAAGTGCCGTATCGGTGCCGCAATGATCTGGGATGCCGAAAAACGGGGCGTACTGAGACCCGGCATGGAGGTCATCGAACCCACCAGCGGCAATACCGGCATCGCACTGGCCTTTGTTTGCGCCTCGCGCGGATATAAAATCACCCTCACCATGCCGGAGACCATGAGCATGGAGCGGCGCAAGGTGCTGAAAGCACTGGGTGCGGATCTGATTCTCACCGAGGGCGCAAAGGGGATGCCTGGTGCAATCGCCAAAGCGGAAGAGATCGCCACTGGAGATCCGGAACGCTATTTCATGCCGCAACAATTTAAAAATCCGGCCAATCCGGCAATTCATGAGCTGACCACCGGCCCGGAGATCTGGAAGGCCACTGATGGCGAAATTGACCTGCTGATCGCCGGCGTGGGTACGGGGGGAACCATTACCGGCATTTCACGCTATATTAAAAAGGGCTGCCTGGGCAAGGAGATCACCTCCGTTGCCGTCGAACCAGCCGCCAGCCCGGTGATTACCCAGGCGCTTGCCAAAGAAGAACTCCAACCCGGGCCACACAAGATTCAGGGCATCGGCGCTGGCTTCATCCCCGAGACACTGGATCTGTCCGTCATCGATCGGGTGGAGAAGGTAGAGGATGGCGAAGCCATCGAATACGCCCGCCGGCTGGCTCGTGAAGAGGGTATTCTGTCGGGAATATCCAGCGGTGCAGCAATCGCCGTTGCTGCACGTCTGGCCGCAGAGCCTGACATTGCGGGGAAAACCATGGTAGTGATTCTGCCCGACTCCGGTGAACGTTATCTTTCCAGTGTTTTGTTTGAAGATCTTGTGTAAAACATAACGGAACAAAGAGGAAACAATGAATATTGAAACCATATTGATAGCAGCTATCACTCTTCTCGTCGGTATCGGTATCGGCTTTCTCATTGGCCGCAGCTCAATGGCGGAAGCGGCTGAACACAGCGCCGAAATAGAGTCCGAGCTACAGAAAATAAAACAGGATACGGACGACTACCGTAACCAGGTCAATCACCACTTTGAAAAAACTGCCGAGCTGGTCGGTGAGCTGACCAATAGCTATAAGGACATGACGCAGCGCTACAAAAAGGTCTATGAACATCTGGCACAGGGTGCCCAAACACTAGCCAGCGTGGACACCAGCAAAATGATTGTCGCATCGACAATAGATCAGCTGATATACGAAGCAAACGAAGATACCCATGTTGCTGAAAAGAGCGGTGGGATTGCAGCCAAAACCGTAGCAGAACAGCCAAAGCAAAAAAACCCCGATACTGATACCACAACCAAACCGGCCTCCGGGGATACAGCGAAAAAGAACAGCGAGCAAAAGCAGGAGCAAAACCGGAACCAAAAAGCCAGGGAAAAAACACCGGCTGCAAGAACCGGAACCGGGCAACCGCAAGAAAAAACGGCACCAATTGATTCATCCGTCAGCCGGAAAGAGAAGAAAATCTCTCCCGAAAAAAAAGAATCCAGGAGGAAATAAGCTGATTTTCCTTATTAACCCGGCAAAAAAAGGCCGGAAGACAATACTCCTGCTATCAGCCACGCTGATCCTCGGTGGCTGCGGCCAGAACAGTCTGGTCAAGCCACCGGAAAATGCGGTCGCTCTCCACCAGCCCGGCGACAAAAGGCTCACCTGCCGGCAGCTGGATCGCAAAATCCATCACCTGTACGGCGAGGCGCAGCGGTTGGCGCCCAAAGAGTTCAGGGAGGACAACAGCAACACTGCAGCAGCGGTTGTCGGTACCTTTGCCTTCACTCCCGCCTATCTCCACATCCTGCAGAACGAGTTGATGGACAAACCCAAACAGCGGATGCGGATCACCGCCATCACCCGACGGATAGAGCTGCTGCGGCAGTACAAGGCTGAGAAACACTGTTACGAATCCCGCTGATGAGCAATACCCCCATTCTCTATTCGGTCCAGCCCAAAGACCCGGCGGCCCATCTGTTTGAAGTAACCTGCACCGTGCAGAATCCAGCAGCCGATGGACAGATCGTCTCCCTGCCTGCCTGGATCCCCGGCAGCTACATGATCCGCGAGTTTGCCAAAAACATCGTGCAGATAGAGGCCTTTGCCGGCAGCCAGACGGTAGCACTGACCAAACTGGACAAGCAGAGCTGGCGCTGCAGCCCCTGCAGCGGCCCGCTGACCCTGCGCTACGACGTGTACGCATGGGATCCGTCGGTACGCAGCACCCACCTGGATCAGCTGCACGGATTTTTCAACGGCACCAGCCTGTTTCTGCTGCCCAAGGGCAAGGAGTCCGCGCCTTGTATAGTCGATATCCGTCCGCCGGAGAAAACCGTTCGGGGCAGTTGGCGTGTGGCCACCACCCTGCCGCGCAAAAGCGCCGCCCCTTATCAGTTCGGCAGCTATCAGGCGCAAAACTACGATGAACTGATCGACCACCCGGTAGAGATGGGTGATTTCACCCTGGCCACATTTGAAGCGGGAGGTGTCCCGCACGATATCGTCATCACCGGGCGCCATTCTGCCGACATGGAGCACCTGTGCCGGGATCTGCGGCCAATCTGCGAACAGCACATCCGCCTTTTTGGCGAACTGCCCGCCATGGAGCGCTATCTGTTTCTGGTCATGGTAACCGGCGATGGCTATGGCGGTCTGGAACACCGCAGCTCCACCGCCCTGCTCTGCAGCCGGAACGATCTGCCGCGGCGCGGAATGGATGAGATGGACGAAGGCTACCGCGGTTTTCTCGGCCTGTGCAGCCACGAATACTTTCATCTGTGGAATATCAAACGGATCAAGCCCGCCGTTTTCTCTCCCTGCGATCTCAGCCGGGAGAGCTACACCCGGCAGCTGTGGGCCTTCGAGGGGATCACGTCATATTATGACGATCTCGCCCTGCGCCGCAGCGGCACGGTTTCCAGACAGAGTTACCTGGAGCTGCTCGGTCAGACCATCACCCGCGTCCTGCGCGGCAGCGGCCGCTTCAAACAGTCGGTTGCCGAATCCAGCTTCGACGCCTGGACCAAATTCTACCGGCAGGATGAAAACGCCCCCAACGCCATCGTCAGCTACTACACCAAAGGAGCACTCATCGCCCTGGCGCTGGATCTCACCATTCGCCTCAACAGTGACAACCAGAAATCACTGGATGATGTAATGAAAACCCTCTGGGAACTCTACGGGAAAACGGCTCGGGGAGTACCGGAAGGGGCCATTGAAAAGCTGGCCGCGAGCGTTGCCGGTATCGAGCTGGATGATTTCTTCAACAGCTATCTCTACGGCACCGAAGATCTGCCGCTGGATCAACTACTACCCCGCTTTGGCATAAAATACACCCTGCGTCCGGCCGATTCAGACAGCGACAAAGGGGGAAAGCCCTCTACACGCAACAGACCGCGCATCGTACTGGGAGCAAAGTTCACCAGCCAGGACGGGGCCACCCGTATCAGCACCGTATTCGACAACGGTGCTGCCCGGCAGGCCGGTCTTGCCGCCGGTGATCTGATCTGTGCCATTGACAATCTGCGCGTCACCCACGCCAACCTGGAGCAGCAGCTCAACAACTACGCCATTGGCGATACCGTTACCGTGCACGCCTTCCGGCGTGACGAACTGCTCTGCTTCGAGGTAACACTGCAGGGCGCACCGGCTGACAGCTGTGTGCTGACTCTGATGGAGGATGTGGATACACCAACCCGGCGCAGGCGGGAGTTATGGCTCGGAGATGAAAAGAACAGAAACACCGTCTAACCCATAAGGAATAGAGATGCCTATAGTAGATATCAAAGGGATGCTTCAGCACGCCTATGACAACAGATACGCCGTCGGCGCATTCGACCTGGTCAGCCTGGATTTTCTGGAGGGGATCATCAGTGCGGCGGAGCGCTGCCAATCTCCCGTGATCCTGTCGCTGGCAGAGTCACATTTCGACCACTATAACTTCAAGCTGCTCATGGCCGCTGCCGAGAGCGCCGCACAGGATGCCACGGTCCCTGTGGCCATCTTCCTCGACCACGGCGCCAGCCTGAACTCCGCCGTGCAGGCGATCAACCTGGGCTGCAACGGCATTATGGTGGACGCCTCCCACCAGCCGCTGAGCGAAAATATCGCCCTGACCCGCCAGGTCACCGAAATGGCCCGCGCCTGCGGCGTACCGGTAGAGGGTGAACTGGGTTACGTGCCCGGCGTGGAGGGCGAGGATGCCGAACGCCACCCGGGCGAGATCACCTACACCACCGCGACCGAGGCAAGCGAATATGTCCGGCAGACAGGAGTGGATTTTCTTGCCGTATCCATCGGCACCGTCCACGGCCGCATGAAGGGTGAACCACAGCTGGACATCGACCGCCTGAGGGAGATCAATCAGGCGCTGAACATTCCGTTGGTCATCCATGGCGGCACCGGCCTCAGCGACGACCAGTTCCACCGGTTGATCGAAAACGGCGTGGCCAAAATCAACTACTACACAGCACTGTCGGATGCCGCTGCACAACAGATGCGCAGCAATATCAGTGACGACAGCAGCGGCGGATATACCCGGCTGACCGCAGGTGTGCGTGACAGCGTAAGCGCAGAGACAGAGCGCTGCATGCGCCTGTGGGGAAGCGCCGGACAGGCGGGTGCGGTAACCCGGGCCACCCATCCCTGGTCACCGGTAGAGCATCTCATCGTCTTCAATGTCGACACCATCAGCGACAGCGAGGCGGAAGAGATGATGGCCAGGGGGCGCCGGATACTGCGTGCCATTCCAGGCGTGCGCCATGTCCTCACCGGCAAGGCGATCAAGGAAGACGCAAAATACCGCTTCTGCTGGCTGGTGCGATTCGTCCACCCGGCGGTAATCGACAGCTACCGCGACCACCCTGAACATGTGCGTTTTGCGGATGAACTGTTCCGTCCGGTGGCCGGAGATCGCATCAGTATTGACTATCAGTTGGGCAGCAAATGAACCAGCCATATTCTGCTGAAAAAGTCCCGCACGATCCGAACACCATCATGAAAACACCAACTATTACCGGCATCGGAGAAAAGATAAACTTCAGGGCACCTCTAATAACAGTAATTTTTTCGCGAGAGCAAGGAAGCCCCGCGCACAAAACCGCGGTGTAGAAGGAAACACACGAAGATTCACGCACGGAGCTGACGCCGCTATCGCGGAAAAAAATGCATTATTAGAGATACCCTTCTATATTGAACCCAATCAATAGCTCCTCTTTACCACAACCCCAGTACCCCCTGACTATCTGGGCAAACCGTCATGCTCTTTGGCGGCGGGAAGGAGTGCAGTAAATACCTCATCAGCTGACAGGCCAACTCCTTTTTTGAATTGATAACGCGGGTCATCCAGCAACGGAGTCAACATCAACCCATTATTGAACCGATATCCCAAAAAATAGAGATTGAGAGCAGGCACCTGCACAACAAAGTAGGAAGAAAGAGGTAACCGAGTAGTCCCGGTGCTTTTCATTCTGGTTTTTTCCAACAACCTGACCAGTGCGGGATTTCCAAAAGATACTGCCTCCCAGCCGCCTTTAACTTCAGCAAGAGTAATAGATGATCGTACCTGATTATTAACAGAAACAGGATAAATAACGTGATTTCCGCCAGCAATAATTTTAGCGGGGTCACTTCCCTTCTGATACTCTTTCAATTTGTCAAGCTGCACAGTGAAAAGCTGAAGAGGAGCCCCCAAGCTCAATTTTTCAAGCTCTTTTGGAGACTCAAAACCCATCTCCCTGTAATTTTCCCGCTTGGTAACGAGCTTGCTGAAAACACTTAATGATTCCGAAGCCTTGTTTTGTATCTCTTTAATCGGGAGCCGGTATTCAACAGCACTGACCTGTAACGATATCATGAAAAAAGCCGCTATTGTGGTGATTAAAATACGCATCTCAATTATCTCCTGTGTATTTTATATCGTAATAATCATCCCAGTGTGTATGATGACCTGGGCTTTCCACATAATAGTCATAGGTAATAATCCGCTCATCTCCCACGCACGGGGACCACGGATCAAGCATGACTACATAATTTGTCTCTTCCAGAGTAAAATAACCCTTTGCAACCATCATATGTCCACCCCCACCCGGCCAATGCCATGTAAAGGCAAATGGTGTGCTTTTGCAGTTAGGCATACTGGATATTTGCTCCGTCAACGTTTTCCAGCTTAACGCTGAATTGGATGTTTTTTTAAAGGAAAATCCGTATTTACCGAACTCTGGCCAACCACCTCTCACGCACGCATGCGCAGATGATTCAGTCGGCGCCGGGCATAAATCAATGTTACAACAATCGTTACGGTTAAAACGGTTATTGGCTTGCTTGCACTGACTTACATCGTGACCCAAATAGTCCATTATCATCTGACCGCTGGCCGCCCAGCACCACATACTTGTTTCCTGAGGATGTAATTGCACTGGCAAAGATCCGATTACCGCCGGTTTGCAACACCCTGCAACGAACAAAACCACGAATACGGATAACAATGCATGTCTCGAATAGGACTTGAACATACTGACCTCCTTTCTAAAAAGGCAACTACTCTTTATAAAACTTCACCGAACTAATAACATCATTAAAGGAGTATGGAGGGGATGCAATATTGGCAATGGAAGCTCCCGGACTAAACCCTCCCCCCTGCAGTAATCCACCGGCGTAGTTGACATGTTGATAGAAATCGCACACCCATCCCGGTTGATAGTCCTCTCCGGCAAAAACCCGGAATGAGGAGACTTTGTCATTGAACCCGATTCTCTTGAAGTTGGGTTCGCTCGAAATAATGTCGCGGTACTGCCCCCCGTAGTTGACATGCTTATACACTCGAACTTTCAGCCGAACCGTAATTGCCGGTTTGACATCATAAGGAAAAAAGTCAACTGACGAAATTTTGTCTCCAAATGAGAAGGGTTGGACATGGATGTTTCTGTAGTAACCGGGGCCAAGATCAAGATATCCTCCCTCATAGTTGACATCCTGGTAGAAGCGGAGTTTATCCCCTTGATGATAATTATTACCTCTGTAGACGATAATGGATGATGCTTTATCGTTAAACCCAAGTATTGATCCAAAATTATTTATGTCTTGGACAATGTATCGATAATGCCCGTGGAAATTGGCGTGCTGAAATATTTTTGCGATAAGTCTGGACATGATTACTCTCCTTTAGGGGGTTTTCTTTAACAAGGCTATTCCTGTTGGCGTAAAGGTCAAAAACAAATTTGCTAAATGCTGTTGAATTTTCCTTCCGTTACTATGAAGTTTAGTATCTGCTGGTTTATGTGGTTAGGATTATTCTGTCTGAACAATAGTATTATTTTGACTTTTTTCAGGTGTATGTGGTGGATTTGTTGTAACTGTTTTGACGGGGGATGGTTTGGAATATTGGTGGCCGAGTTTACAGGGTGACCACTAGGATGGATCTGAGCAGATTTTCAGAGTGCTGTTCAAGAAGACAGGTTTTTCTCTGATAATAAAAGGGGGTGGGCTACTCACCCCCTACAAGCCAGGGCGGGAGCATACTTTCGTGACTTTGTTACCCAAACAACAGCTTTGAGCGGAAAGAGTGAGAGTGTTCAAAATTCTGTGTCAGCGGTTATCACAGAGCAAGATGCTCATCCAGTTCGGCCTTCATGGCCGCCTCGGTGAGTTGTTTTATCAGCGGAGTGAGAATGCCGTCCTGACCGCTCAGGTCCTTGCCTTCCCGCAGCGCCTTGACCGCGGCGTCCATGTCAAATTTGA
>JALSHD010000023.1 GCA_026982395.1 Chromatiales bacterium
GACAGGATGGAGGGATCGACGCGGCTGCCTGCCGCCTCCAGCTGCATGAAGGCGGCGATCATGCCGGTGACGGTACCCAGCAGTCCCAGCAGCGGGCTCAGATGGGCGATGGCGGAGAGCCCGCGCAACCAGGACTCAAGATCCCGTATCATGGCCGAACCCACCCGGCTCACCTCCGCTTCGGTATCCTGTACCGACATGCGGGAATCGATACCGCAACGGACCGCACTTTCCATCACCCGGGCAACCGGGCTGCGCTGTAGCCGCAGCAGGGCCAGCGCCTGGTAACTATCTCCGCTGTTCAGCGCGGACAGGGCAGGCTCGATAAACCCGGAACGGCGCAAACCGCAACGGAAAAATTGGAGAATTTTGGCCAGGATAATGGCCACGGCCAGCACCGAGAGGGCCAGCAGCACCATCATGATCGGGCCGCCTTGCTGAAACAGATTCACTATATTCATAGGGAATAAACTTTCAATAACCGGTAGATAAAAATGATGCGGGGAAATCGACAACAGATTCCCCGCAACACAAGGGGTCACTGATTACTACATCTCCACTTCGATACCGGCATAGACGAACCGCGGCATGCCGCCCCGTGCACCATAGGGCTGGCGTGACACCAGATAGGTTTCGTCCAGCAGATTCTGTACACCACCAAACAGCCTGACCCCCTCTTTCACCCGATAGAAAGCGGAGAGATCGGCCACAAAGTAGCTGTCGGTCTTGCCGAAACGCTCATCGGGATCGCCATTGCCGTCACGCTGCTCCCCGACGTTGCTGGCACTGGCCCAGGTCTCGCTCACATAGCTGCCGGAGAGGGAGGCTCCCCACCGCTTCGCCTCCACACCGGTGCCCAGACTGACAGTCAGATCCGGAACATAAGGCACCTTGTTACCCTTTCTGCCAAAACTGAAGATGGACTCCGCATCGGTAGAGCGGGCATCGTTGCGCTGTTCCGCATTGGTCCAGGTGGCGCTCATAAACCAAGGGTTGTTTACCTGCCAGCCCCTGGCGATTCCGGCATCATACTGCACAGCCAGCTCAAGACCGGAGGTGGTTACTTCACCAAAGTTCTCGCTGTCTCCCGAACCAACCCCTCCAACATTGTCGATCACCACCAGATCTTTGAAGGCGGTGTGGAAAAGAGTCGCCTCGGCGGCGAGCGCCTGCCGAAGATTGGTGTAGCGCGCCCCCACCTCGAAAGCCAGGCTGGTTTCGGGATCGAGACCGCTGCGAGTAGCGCGCGGACTGGGCGGTGAAAAACCGCTGTGAACCCCGCCGAACCCGGTCCAGACATCATTGAACCGCCACGCAACCCCAACGCCACCAGCGATCATGTCGAAACTGTTCTTTCCATCCCGGTCTTTGGTGCCCCCGATTCCCTGCAGGGTTCCCTTGGGATCCTCGGAGATCTGACTCACCCTTTCGTATCGAATCCCCGGCGTAACCGTCAACCGCCCCGCCTCGATGGTATCCTGCACAAACAGCGCCAGCGCATCGGTCTTCTGAAAGCGATCGCCCGCCCCGCCTGGAGTGCCCCGGGTAACATCCGAGATTGTGCCGTTGGCATTCTGGGTATAGCGATCTTCCCACTGAAAACGACGGATCCAGTCCTGATGCACCCGCACGCCGGCATTAAGTTCATGCCGCACACTCTCCCCCCCGAACCGATAGTAAGTATTTACTTCGATACCCCTTGCGTTGTAGTCCCGGTTGTTGGCCTTGATCCGCAACTCACACGCCGCATCTCCCTGCATACATGCCTGTGCCGTGCTTCCGGAGACGGCCATGGCCTTGGCAAGACTCTCACCATCCACCTTGCTAAGCTTGTACCAGTTGCGGCTGAAGTCGTTGTTGTACAGCGTTGCGATGATATCCAGATCATCGCTCGGACTGACCGCATATCGCAGCGAGGCCTGAACCTGCTCATAGGCCATATTATCGAAACGGGAGGCTGCGTATCGGCGCACGGGATCCTTGCGGAAATCCGCCTCGGTCAATCCCAGATAGGTCTCGTTGGCATCCAGCTCACTGCGGCCATATTTCAGCTCGATACGCTGGTAGATAGCGCTATCCGGCTCCCAGAAGAGCTTCAACAGCGTATCGCTCTTGTCGAACCCGGTATCGTCACCACCGCGAAAATCCGGGGTCTCGTCAATACGCTTGAACCCGTCGTTGCGCCGTTTGTACCCCTCTACCAGCAGGCCGAACCGGCCACCCCCGATATCGAAGGTATTCCCCGCATTGGCATGGGTTCGCAACTCGTTGAAACTGCCAAAACTGGATTTGAGATAGACGCGCTCGCGGGTCGGGATGGGAGTGGAGAGATAATTGACAACGCCGCCCGTGGTGTGTGGTCCATACTTGATCTGGCTGGAACCCTTCAGCACCTCCACCCCACTCATCCGGCCAACGGTAGGCGAATAGTAGGCAGCCGGAGCAGAATACGGTGCCGGTGCCATCATCACCCCGTCCTCCATCACCGTGATCTTCGAATTGCGTGTGGTATCCGCGCCACGGAAGCTAATACTCGGGAACAGACCGAAACCGTCTTCCTCCCGCACATAGACTCCCGGCACCTTGCGCAGCACCCGATTGATATCATCGTAATTTTGCTGCCGGATATCCTCTTTGGTGACGATTTGGGCCGAACCAGGGATCCTGTCTATATCGGCCGGATTGCCAATAACCATTACCTTATCCAGCACCCGGGCATCCGGACCGGTGCCGGAATCTTCTGCGGCACCGGCCGGAATCGCCAGTCCCATAGCAGCAATGGTATAAATTCCAATATATAGACCGTTATGATATTTCACGTGATATTCCCCTGTTTACATGTAGTTAAAGTCGCTCCACCCCTCAGGCCGGGAACGGAACAAGCTGCCTGGCTGGCTTACTACACGCCTGTAAATCGAGGAAGGATGGCGTGCCTGGCTGGCTAAATTGAGCATATTTGTAGCACAGCCACAACGCTTATGCAAACAAAAATGATTCGTATTTGTCTTGACTTTTTATTTGAGAATAACTATCATTCGCACAACATGCAGTCGAACAGACAAACCGAAATCATCAACACCACTGGTTCATGAACGAAAAACACGCTCCATCTGGCGCAATAAGTCGTTTTTTGCCCCGGCACAGAAAAATCTGGGAGCTGGAACACCGCCACCACTGCAGCATCGTCGGAACCTGTCTCACTCTGAACGAGTTGCGCCGGTTCTGCCGCAAGGCCGGGATTAAACCCCCGGAACCGGGCGGTGACTATAACCTGCACATCGCACTGGTAAGTATGATTGGGAACAACCCCAGCGCTGCCCGCCCGGTCAACAAATACCTTGACAGGAAATACAGCTCCACCATCCAGCACTTTGCCCGGGCAACCACTCCGGAAGAGCAGGAGAGACTGTGGCGGAAAGCTGTTTCCCGGGGTGAAATAGCGGGCGCATACTGGGCGCTGGTTACGCACCCGCTGGCTACTGAACAGCTACTGTTTCAGGTTTACGGTGATGTACATATGCTCTCTCACCTCTCCGGTGCCTCCGTCCGTCTCGACATGCAGGCTCTGCACAACCTGCGCAGGCGCATTCCCGAGCTGGAGCATGAGTTGGCCGAGAGCCGCAGTGAACTGTTACGCCGGGTGCAGGAAAAAGACAAGATAATCCAGGCCCTGGGCAAGCGCCTCACCTCGCTTCAGGAGACTGAACGCATGCTTGCGGATCTGCAGCGCCGTCTGCAGAAAGTGGAGAGCGGTGAAACACTACACCAGTTGCACGCCCAGCTGGCCGAGCAAACCAGCGAGCTTGACAAGATGCTCATGCGGGCCGAACGGGCCGAAGCAGCCGCAGAAAAATGGCGTCTGCTCGCGAAAAATCCTGAAAACTTGCACCACTTCCGGCAACACGCGACAACGCAATTCGCAACAGCCCGGGGTACACCGGAACCGGCATCAACACGGAGCCTGCCCTCCCGGATTTCACCATGCGGAGACGCCGACTGTAACGGGAAGAACAGTGATCTGTGCAAGCGTTGCGTACTCTACGTTGGCGGAAGGAACCGGCAGCGTGCCCGCTTCCGCACGCTGGTGGAACAGCAAAACGGCTATTTCATCCATCACGATGGCGGACTGGAAGAGAGCAATCACCGACTTGCGGAACTGTTGCCCAGAGCCGATGTAGTTCTTTGCCCGCTGGATTGTGTCAGCCATGACGCAGTCCGGCGGCTTGTACGCCACTGCAGAAAACATGGCAAGACACTGAAACTACTGCCAAAATCCAGCCTGACCGCCTTTGCCAAGGGACTCAATGAGTTATTTTCCAATGAGTAAGTACTTATCACCGATATCCGGCGCAGACATAGGCTTGACCGCAGAGAAGAGAGATCCGGTAACAACTCCGGACACTGATTGCATGCGCCTGGAGATCTCTGCACAAACATTGCAACGCCTCCTGTCTAGCGGCCTGTTGAGTGCGGCAGATTTTCGCTGTCTGGATTGCACCACAAAACACTGCGTATGGCGATTGATGGCCAGACTTTGCGCACGACGGATTGGCTGCGAAGGATGTTGTGCACAGTGCACACTGCCCGCACAAAACGGAAGCTGGCGTCAACTGCAGCCCGTAGCCACTCAACATCAGGAAAGCCGCGCATGAACAACATTCCGCCGCAGGCAGAAAAACCCCAGCGTTCCCCTGTCAGGAAAAACTCTAGCGATAAAACCTGCGAAAGTATTGTGCCCCGCCCGACAGAAAACCGAATATCCACAGACAAACTGTTAAACGGAGCACGAGAATTGATTATCGAACACACGGGAGAGGAGTATCGCCTGCGCATTACCAGCAGAGGAAAACTAATTCTCACCAAATAATCGAAAAAACCGGATTTTTTTAACCAGCACATCAGCCAGCCACCCCGCCTCCGGGCAAAGGTAGCCAGCCATTTTTTTGGTTCGGTACTTTTGTTCAAGGAGGTTTTTTTGTGGGTCGTATTGCCCTTTTAGTCCTGTCTTTCGCTCTCCATGGCGGTCAGCGGACGCCGACAACCAACTGGAATCACCCGCCTGGACCACCTGGGATGTAAAAATTCACCCAGGCCGTTGGCAACAGATTCAACCTGTTCGGCGGCATCGACAATCTTGCCGATGAACACCGTGATCCGGCTGTTCGCCATGACAATCGTCCGCGTGCGGGCCACTTTTTCTATCTGGGAGTGCGTTTTGATGGTTGATCAAATTTTTCTGTACATACCAACGAGCAAGCTGCGAAGAGCGGGGCGCAAAAAAACAGGCATGTGTCATCCTGCTCCTTTTTTTTGCGTTCCGCTCTCCTCAGCTTGTTTGTGCCCACCGCGAACCGGTTTTCCACGCAGAAAACTATTTTCAGATCACCTCCCAAAATAGCAATTTTTTCGCAAAAGCAAGGAAGCTCCACGCACACGGCTGCATGGATGCAGGAGGTACGAGCCCATGGATGGACGAGGTAGAACGAAGCAGAAAACCAGAGTCTAGAGCAATGCATGGAGCAATAGCCGGGAACCGCAGTGTATAAGGGAATACATGAGGATTCGAACATGGAGCTGACGCCGCTATCATGGAAAAAATGCATTTTTAGAGGTGCCCTTTGCTTACCTGTAACGCCGCATTGTTTTACGCCATTACATCACTGCCAATGCTGTTGTCGGGATGTTTTCATAACGGGCCTCCCGGTACAGAGATACGGAAGGAGGCTGGCTATTTCACTGCCACATCCTGCCCTACGCCACACGAGGCATGATGTCGTATGTGGAAGTGAGAGGTAATGGTCAG
>JALSHD010000024.1 GCA_026982395.1 Chromatiales bacterium
GCCGCGCCTTGCAGACCTTTTAAAAAGAGCAAAAGGTCTGCAAGGCGCGGCTGCGCGATATCTGCCGCTATGTCAAGTTATTGGTGGAATATTTTTCTTTTTTCTCCGTTGAGACTCTAAACTCTAGCTATACCATAACAAGGTTCAAAAAATAACTGCAGAAAGATTGATGTATACTTGTTTGTAACTACTCAGGTTGGGCCAGTTCAATACAAAAAATGTGAGTTTGCACTGGCAAATGACCATTTTCCAACGCAGAGATGGCGCATTTCTGGAGCAAGCCGAGTAGTTGCACCTGTTTTTTCTATTACACGGAGGGAATACGAATGAAACAGTTTTCCGGTTATAAACGGCTGCTGGCTGCAATTTTACTAGCCTTCCCCGGTGGTTTTTCCGCAGCCTTCGCCGCAGAAGACCCCGACTCCGGTCCAGCCGACGGAAAAAACATCTACAACCGCTTCTGTATCTACTGTCACGGGGAAAAAGGAGAAGGCGACGGGCCTGCCGGCTCACTGTCCGGCGTAGATACCGGCGATCTCTCCAACAAGGCATATATGTCACTGCTATCTGATCGTGACCTTTACGAACGCATTGCCTGGGGAGAGGAGAAGTACCCTTACCTGCAGATGCCGGGCTGGCGCACCAGCCTCAGCGAGGATGAGATCCGGGCAGTAATGAAATATGTACGTACCCTGGCGGTAGACAAGGGGCCGTTAACCACACCTTCCCCCAAAGAGCGGGAACAGAAATTCAACACCGACCCACTGGAGCGGGGACGTATCTACTACCTCCACTACTGCTCCGGTTGCCATGGCAAGTCCGGGCACGGTGATGGTGACGCGGCGAAAAACATGGCCACCACGCCGGTGGCGCTGAGCAGCCCTGGCATGGCGGCCACCATTACAGCCAAAAGTGTCAACGACTATCTCACAGCCCGGAAACAGCGCAAGGAGACACGCAACATGCCGGTTTTTGAGGATGATTTCAAAGACAAGGTTGACGAGATCGTTTTGTATATCAAGACACTGGCAAAAACCGAATAAGCATTTCAGCGCCTGCCAGATAGTGGTATCCTTCGTTTCCGCAATATATATAGTTCATACCCCGGGGGGATTATGGGAAACAAGACTATTCTGGTAACCGGCGGTGCTGGTTATATTGGCAGTCATGTTGTTCGCCAGTTGGGAGAGGCTGGCGAACAGATTGTTGTACTGGACAATCTCTGCACCGGATTTGCCAATGCCGTGCTGTACGGCGAGCTGGTGGTGGGAGACTCCGGTGACCGGGAGCTGGTCAACCGACTGCTGTCCGAACACGATATCGATACCGTGATGCACTTTGCCGCTCATCTGGTCGTTCCTGAATCAGTGGAAAAGCCGCTTAAATATTACGGCAACAACACCTGCAATACCCGCAATCTGCTGCAGTGCTGCGAGGAAGCCGGGGTAAAAAACTTTATTTTTTCATCCACGGCGGCAACCTATGGCATACCAGAGGATGGAGTCGCAACTGAAGAATCCCCTACTGCCCCGATCAATCCGTACGGAACATCCAAACTGATGTCGGAGTGGATGCTGCGTGATCTCTGCGCAGCCAGTGATCTGAACCATGTCATCCTGCGCTATTTCAACGTTGCCGGCTCCGATCCGGAGGGACGCATCGGGCAGCGCACCCCGAACGCAACGCTGCTGATCAAGGTTGCCTGTGAGGTGGCTACCGGGAAAAGAGACAACATCAAAATCTTCGGCACCGATTATCCCACCAAAGATGGTACCGGGGTGCGTGATTACATTCATGTGGATGATCTTGCCCGTGCCCACCTGGACGCATTGGAGTACCTGCGCCAGGGCGGAGAATCCACTCTGGTAAACTGCGGTTATGGACACGGATACAGCGTGCGGGAGGTACTTGACGCAGTACAGCGGGTCAATGGTGAACCGCTTAACATCATTGAAGAGCCGCGCCGCGCAGGCGACCCTCCACAACTGATTGCCGGATCCGAACGCATTCGAAACCTGTTCGGCTGGAAACCCCGCTACGATGATCTGGATTTTATAGTAAAAACATCTCTCGACTGGGAAAAAAAGCTGAACTTGTGAAGCAGTTCCTGATATTGTATTCCGGCCGACACGGCTTTTAGGGAAGAAAATCGCCTTTCATGTGAGTTCAGACATAAGATGTTATTTCATCACATTCCTCTCAATAGCGCAGAAAGTCTGCCGGACAATACGGCGCTTATCGACAAGACAGAGGAAATCAGTTATGCCTCCCTGGCAACCAGGATAAAACAGATTTCAGCAGGACTGATAGCCGCCGGGCTGAAACGTCATGAGCGGGTCGGCATCTATCTGCCGAAATCAATACCAACTGTGGTTTCCTTTTTTGCAACCTCCCAGGCCGGAGGGGTCTTTGTACCGATAAACCCCCTGCTTAAAGTTGAGCAGGTAAGCCACATCTTGTGTGACTGCAATATTGCAATCCTTATCACCTCTTCCGATCGGCTCAAGATAGTAAACTCTGCTTTTGGCAAATGCCGCGATTTGCGCACCATTGTCCTGATTGATCAAAAAGAAGAGCGACCCGCCTCCCCATCTAGCTTGCAGCTGCTGCGATGGCAACAACTCCTCGATGCCCCTGCGATCACAGTCCCGGAAACCATCGACACAGATATGGCAGCAATTTTGTACACTTCCGGTAGTACAGGAAAACCCAAGGGGGTGGTGTTATCTCACAAAAACATGGTTGCCGGAGCAAACAGTGTAGCCCGATATCTGAAAATCTGTTCAGACGATCGCACTCTTTCAGTATTGCCACTGAGCTTTGATTACGGATTGAATCAGGTTGCGAAATCACTGCTGAAAGGGGCAACGGTCAAGCTGATGAATTATCTCTTCCCGAAAGAGGTGATCAATCAACTGGAACGCGAGCGGATCACCGGGCTTGCCGGAGTTCCGCCCCTCTGGATACAACTGGCACAGTTTTCCTGGCCGGAGGGAATCACAAAACATCTGCGTTACATCACCAATTCAGGTGGAACCTTGCCGCAAAGCACACTTGACACGCTGCGCCAGTCGCTGCCGCAAACCGAAATTATTCTCATGTACGGTCTTACCGAGGCTTTTCGCTCGACATGGCTGCCGGCGGATGAAATCGATCAACGCCCCGGCTCCATAGGGAAAGCCATCCCCAATGCCGAGGTAATGGTATTGCGTAAAGACGGTACACCCTGCGCCCCCCACGAACCGGGCGAACTGGTACACAGGGGTTCATTGGTAGCCATGGGCTACTGGAATAACCGGGAAGAAACTGCCAAACGCTTTAAACCACTACAGCACCAGGCAGCCGGACTGCCATTCCCGGAAATTGCAGTATGGTCCGGTGACACGGTTTACAGAGACGAAGATAATTATTTTTACTTTGTTGGCCGTCAGGATGACATGTTGAAAAGCTCCGGGTACCGCATCAGCCCGACCGAAATTGAAGAGGTTCTGTACGATTCCAGGCTGGTGGGGGAGGCTGTTGCCATTGGGGTACCCCACCCGATTCTTGGCCAGGGCATCGTTGTTATAGCAACTCCCGCAAACGGAATCAAGCCATCTCCCAAGAGCCTCATCGCTGTCTGCAAGGGCAGACTCCCCGCCTATATGGTCCCTGGTGCCGTGGTCTTTCAAACGTCGCTGCCACGTAACGCCAATGGAAAAATCGACCGCAAAAAACTGGCAACGGAATTTGCAGAGACATTTCAGGAAGAATAAACAGAATATTATTTCAATGCTGTTCGGTAAATCCGGCTTGGCTTCAACCATCTGCTGTTCCCGCTCGCCTAGTCCCCCTGAAAGCGGCGAACTCCTGGCCCGGACACTTCACCCAAGCACTGATGCAATAACATTGCATATTGTTTTTCGAAATACTTCAGCTGCATTCGCAAAACGCAATACGTTACCAAGTGCCCGTCAGGCTCGCCCTTGCACCGACCTTGTCGCCCAGAGATGATATTTCCTCAACCATCGGCTTTCAGGTGAAATATCCGGGCTAGTTTTTCTTCCACAGCCGGTCTGTTCGACCAAACAGCACTGAATACAAACCAGCCACAGCAGCCCAGTTCAACATCAGAAAACTGGCAGGAACACCCACCAGAGCAACTTTATCGCCCCGCATCACGGCCCGCAAACCAAACAAGGCAGCACCATAGCCAAACAACTGCACCATCCCGAATGCAATATATCCCGGACCACCGACAAACCAGGGGGAAATAAAAAGACCAAACAGTGCATACGGCGCAATTAATCGACAGATCTTGTGAGAAAACCACTGAAAAAAAAGTCTGTTTCTGGCAGGGTTCATAACCCATGGAGCAAGCAGGATCAGTTGAATATTCCCCGCCAGGGTGCGAACCTTGCGGTGAAACTCCTCCGCCCCTGAAGTGCTTAGATAGTCGTAGGCGATCGCATCCCGCACCATCTTCAACTGATATCCCTGCGCAGTAATGTTCAGCGGGGTAAGAACATCATCCAGAATCAAGTTGGATGGCAGGGGTTTGTACAACCGGCGCCGAATTGCGTAGATTGCACCGGTGGCCCCAACCGTTGAATCAACCCCGCTTTCCGCAGCCCGAATCGCTTTCTCGTAATGCCAATACAAACCTACCCCTTTGGGTTCTCCCTCGCTCCTTGACTCACACAAAACCAGCTCGCCCGTTGCACCACCCACCTGCGGATTCGCAAAAGGTTGTACCAGCAACTTGATAGCGTTCGAGGCAAACCACTGCCGGCTGTCGGTAAAAACCACAATCTCCCCTTTAGCAGCAGCTATCCCGTGGTTCAGCGCGACAGCTTTACCCTCGTTGGCGGCAAGCTCGATCACCGCAAGCCGCGACAGATTCATTTCTTTCAGAACCTTCACTGTCTCATCCGTTGAGCCATCTGAAACAACAACAACATCAAGTTTCTGCTGTGGGTAGTTCTGGGAAAAAATGTTCTCCAGCCGCGCCTTGACTCTCTCCTGTTCGTTGTGAACAGCGATAACAACCGTTACCGGGGGATATATCTTCTCTTCTGTGACCAGCGGTTTACCGCACAGTCGGGACCACTGCACCATCATCAGGGGATAACCCAGATAGGTATAAAAAAGAAACCCGAAACTGGCCCAGAACAAAATTTCCATTGTCAACCCAGAAACCCGGAGCGTACCTTTTCGTACAATCGATTACCCAAAAACATTTTCATGCTGTCAAGCACGCGCTGCCGAATCACCCGCCGCCCGAACTCCCATCTGTTCCCTGCAACCAGGCGTTTGAATGACTCCATTCCCATCTGGCGGGTCACCGCTATCCGCTTCAGCGCAAACGGGTCGCTTTTTCCGGTATTTATTCCCAGCTCTGAATTGCAAAGATAAAGATATCCCTGTTCCCTGGCCATCCGCACCACCTTATCCCCTCCTCTTCCACCAGGCAGAGCCAATCCTGTTACCTGCTTGCCCAGAATCTGCTCAAGCAGCTTTTTGCTGCCCCTCAACTCTTCGAGAATCTCTTCATCACTCAGGTCATTGAGATAGCGATGAGTCACGGCATGTGACTGGAGAGACATTCCGGCTTCGTCCAGCGCCCGCAACTGTGCCGGACTCATATAATGTTCCGTATCGATCCAGTCAGTGGTAATAAAATATTCTGCAGTCATGCCAAATTTCTGAAGAACAGGAAGCGAAACGGTATAGTTGGAAAGATCACCATCATCAAAAGTTATGACAACGGCCTTTTCATTCGGGGGGAGATCCGTTATTTCAGCGCAGGTAACAGTATTGTAGCCATTGTCTGCAAGCCACTGCATCTGCTGCTCAAATTGATTGCAGGTAATACTATACACCGCATCAAAACAGCCATCCCGTCCGGGAACGTCATGGATACCGTGATACATCAAAACAGGGATATTCATTGCTCTATAAATTCAGTTTTTTTATTTTAATCTGTCATCCGGATTTCCCGGGACATCCCTTGTCAAGCCAGACCGCCCTGTCAACTGAAAGATATCAGAAGAGCTGCCTCTGCGCTGACAGTGCTTTCACACATATCAAATCGTCAGACAAAACCGGGAATTTCAATGAAATTTATAGGGCACCTCTATAAATGCACTTTTTCCGTGATAGCGGCGTCAGCTCCGTGCTCTCCCGAAAAAATCACCATTTTTAGAGGTGCCCTATAGTGCCGGAACGGAAAGATGTCCATTATAATTAATTTCGTAGTCACCTGTACTGTTGGGTGCCCCCAGCATACGCAGGTTCCGGCCGAGATCGCTGTTGCCGTCACGAGGGGTAAATCTTCCCCTGAACTGATAAGTCCCGTCCGGTGTCAGTTTCACTACTCCTTCCGCCCGAAGGGGGCCGCCGGCATCCTTGAGTTTCCCTGTAATTTCCCGGGCTTCTGTCTCCAGTTGAAGAGAAAAAGCACCGAGCTCAAGGGGTGATCCTACAGTTACTGTGGCCTCTTTCCAGAGGAGATGGCCGGTCCCTTTGACAATTTCTCCATTGGACAGGGCTATTTCCAGGTCATCAAATATCAGTTGCCCCTGCAGGGCCGGTACGGAATAGGGGGTCTTTGCCTGCAGCGTAGCAACGGGAACCTGGCCCTGGAGCTCCCGGATATAAAATGTTCCACCCAGGGTACGCCCTGCATAAGCGTTGAATTTCAGCTCCTCGTCGGCGCTATCCAGTTTAAGTTCCAGGCGGCCCAGCAACAGGGGCAGGAAACGGATCTCCCAGTCCACGTTCTGCAAATGAAAGTTGTCTGTTTTCAAAACCCGGGCTGAACCGAACCAGACAGTACCACCAACATCACCAAGTTGAATTCCATCCAGCTGGTTTTGAATCAGCCGGTAAGCCCAGGCGGCGGGGAAGGTGACAATGAGAAAGATGAAATAGGAAATCAATCCCAATAGCAGAAAACGCGCCCGTTTTTTCACACACCACCCTCCGCAAGACGCATTCGGGCATCGACCAGCCCGGCACCATCAGCACGCTCCACCGTTGCATTGACTATCCGAATGCCGTTCTGCCGGGATATTTTTTCCAGCCAGCCGATCAGCTTGTCAAAGCTGGCCGATTCAAACCAGATTCGTACCTGTTTGCCATCCGGCTCGACCCGTTTCATAGCTCCACCCAAACCCTGTTGCTTTGCCGACTCATCCACAAGCGACAGCAGGGACTGCCCGCCCAACCCTTTTGTTTTTCCGTTCTGCCTGGATACACCCCGCAGCAATTTCGCTTCGCTGGCAGCATCTCTCATCCACTGTAACAGAGCCCGCTGTTGCTGAACCTCCTGCTGCATCTCTAATCTGGCGTTCATTACCGGTTGCCAGAGAAGAAAGTAGATCAGGGTAAACAGGACTGCCACACCGCCCACGAGCAACATGACTCTTTCACGCGGCTGCAATCCCTCCCAGTACTCCATTATCTGCTCCCGCCCGTTCATTGCCGTGCTCCTATCCTGATGCGTGCCTCGACATGTTTGTTGCGGGATGAGGCAGACAGCACCTCTACCACCAAAGATGGCTTCTGCTTCAATTTCTGCTCCAGTTCGTCCAGCTGCTGCAGATTCTTTAACTGTATGCCCAGTATCAACTTACCCTCTTTGTAACTGATCCCCTGCAGACGGACATCAGACAGACCTTGCAAAACCGGTCCGATATCCTGCAGCAGAACCAGAAATCCCGCGCCTCCTCCCTGACCTCTCAGAGATTTCAGGCTGCGTTCCGCTTGCAGCCTTGGGTTCACGATGCGTTTGATTTCCGGGAATCCCTGGCGAAAATGTTCCTCGACCTGTTTTTCCAGTTGCTCCTTCTCGGCGCTCAATCGCCGGTATTCCACACTGGCCATCACGCCCTGTACAACCAGCAGCGCCACCAGCAGGGCAGCCGCCGGGCGCCAGGGCCGCCATAACTTGCTCAGGCGCTCCCGCTGACTGTACTGGCCCTGCAGCAGGTTGATTATACGGATGCTCTCATCCCGATAGCCCTGCGCAAACAGCGACAGGAAACCTTTGTCGCAATCCGCTGCCTCGTACTCCACCCCCGGCGGCAAAATGTTTTCCAGTGCCACACTCTTGTCATCGCGGCAATCTGTTATCTGCAGTCGTTGTGGCTGGTTGTCTTCCGCATGTTCCAGCGCCTGCTCCAAAAGCACCGGCAGATTTTCAGCATCACAGCTGAATCCACTTTGCAGTCCGGTTCGGACTTTAGCTATATCCCCGGTCAGGAGAACGCTCCACATCTCCTCGCTGAATGGCAGGGCGAGCACATCCGGTACCATGAATTTTGTCTGGATACCTGCTTCTGCCAACCGTCCCATCCAGCGCTGCATCTGCTCATGAGCCACTGTGGCGACAACAACCTTTCCATCCTGGTAGCTTCCCAGGGCAAAATGAAGCTGCTCCACATCATCCGCAAGCAGATCTTCAAGCAAATAGGGGACAGCCTGCGCCTGGCGCTGGCGGTTGGAGGTAGGAACCGCTACTTCGGTCAGTATTACCTGCTCTGAAGGCACCAGTACAACTACCTGGCGGCCAAACCCGTAGCCGGCCGCTTCACTCAGTGAAACCCGGATTGAAGGATGGGCGGAGAACTGATTTTGCTCTTCGACCTGCAAACATTCGACCTGGTCTTGTTCGGTCAGGTGGATAAACAGCTTATCCATACAATCAATAGTCTCCCTGGGTGCGCAGCACTGTCAATACTCTCTCTCTTTTGCTGTCACCGGATGTGGATCGCTTCAACAATGAGCGCAATGTTACCTCTCCCTTGTCAAACTGGGCAAACACCGTGACCAGAAAGAAATCGCTTGTGATTTTGCAGCACTCTTTGAAATATTGCGCAAACTCCGGGTGCTGTTCCTTCAATGCCCGGAATGCTGGCAGCTCAAGAACATCATCAATCTTATCAAACCCTTTGCTGTTTTGCTTTTCCAACTGCTCGCGCTCCCTCAACAGTTCATCAATATCAGCAGAAGAAACATACTCCAGAGAGGCCAAAACCTCTTTTGGCGCTGTATTGACGTTGATATGGGTCTTCTCCCGTGATGGAAGCACAGCCACGAACTTTTCCAGCTTCTGGTACTCCTCCCGTGAAACTATCAATAATAGCTCGGCAGGAGTGACCAGCTGTGTATTTCCGGTACGGTAAGGGGGATCCAGGCGGCTATATTCATCATCTTCCGCCCCGTCCAGTCCGTGTGGAGTACTGCCGGCATCGATCCAGTCCGCCACCCGCTCTGCCAGACCCGGTGGCAAATCGAGCAGGGAGAGCAGCCGTTTGAACTGTTTCAGCTGCAGAGGATCTATTTTCCTTTCCGCGTTTACCAGATTGTTAAGATTGAAACGCCCCTGAAGATCCTCGATGCGACCGCTGATCATGTCACCTTCGGCACCATCAGGCGCCGGAAACTGGATCGGCTTTCCCCAGTCCTCCATCCGGTGATCGGTTTTGTTATTCTCTGCATCCTTACGCAGTGCCAGCATGGCGATAGCTTCCATACCCAGTGCGAACTGCCAGGCCTGGGCACGATCCAGTATATTGCCGGTGCGGCGGATATCCAGCTGCTGCTCTGAAATCATGGTTACTGCAATAATGGAGATCAGGGCAGTGATTAGTACAGCGGTAATCAACGCAATACCTTGTTGGCTGTTGACCGCTCCATACGCCATCACCGGACGCGCTATCGGGCGACTGCTTTTTTTCAAGATCGTCTCTCCCCGCCCGGCAAACGGAAGAGGCGGCGGATGCGCCCCCACTCCCGCAGCTCCAGAACAATCTCGATGGCAACCGGTAGCGGTTGAGGTTGCGCAGTATCTTCATTGCTGCCCGGTACCGGCCACTCTTTGTTCCACTTGTTTTTGTCGTCCAGAAAGCGTAGTTCAAACTCCTCCACCCCGTCCAGCAACGGCTGGCTCAGCGTCGGCTTTTCATCGGTACGATCCAGCACCCACCAGCTATGGCGGATAAATTCACCATCTTCGATAGCGTAGGCAACCCGCTGCAGGGTACTGCGCCGCGCTTGTGCAGGATTGTTCCAGCCGCCCCGGGTAAACTCCAACCGATAGGTTCGCTGTGGAGTAAACAGCGCCTGCTGCGTATCACCCCAGGTATTGCGAATGGGGCGATTGACCACCTGCTCCAGATCCCGGCTGATAAACAAAAAAGCCATCTGTAACCGGGCTAGGTCCTCAGTGCGCTGCTGGCTCTGCTCTCTGGCGAACAGGGCCGAGCTCAGACTGCCGTACGCCAAGCTGGAAAGAATGGCGAAGATAGCCAGTGCTATCAGCAGTTCCAGCAGGGTAAATCCCGCCTCCCGGCGTAACCGGCGACTCATTTCTGCGGCTGCCCAATCAGGGCGATCAGCGTTGCAAGAGGGTGCTTGTCATCCGGGTTTTTCAATACCTGGATCTGTATCTGACGGATTTCCGGGCGCCCGTCAATGGGCGTCACCTTCTGCACCCAGTGCCACTCCCGCCCGGCCATCTGGCTGGTGCCTTTGCTGGTATCCGCTTTCGGCCAGACCTGAAGTATCTGCAGCTCGGTAATCCGGTTTTCCGCCACCCAGGTGGCCAGAGTCCTGTCCTGCAGGTAGGAAGCATTATTCAGATAGTTGCTGACACCCTTGCTCAAGGCACCAAGAGAGATAGCCAGCACGGCCAGAGCCACCATTACTTCCAGCAGGGTAAAACCCCGTGACCGGCGCCTCGCTCCGGAAACCCCGGGCAGAGAGCCGACTGAAAATTGGTTTCGCATGTTTCAATAATCCAGGATTATGGCTTGAATCCCGCCAGACAATATAAGCTAGCGGTCATTACCCGCCAGCCATTCCGCAAAATCCTTGTCCTTGCTGTTACGGGCATCCAGTTCGCCCAGGGCATCACCAATCAGAATGTAGTCTGTATCATCCCCTCCCTTGATATGCATCTCAAAAGGGGTACTTTCGCCGCTGGAGAGAAAAAACAGCATTACGCCATCCCCCTCTTCATCATCCTCACTATCTGCCCCCCGGCTGACCTCCATATCCTCCAACTCGAAATACAGCCCTGCCGGCAGTTTGCGGGTGCGAAAGGTCTCATCTCCCTCTATTATCTGCCACTGATCCCCTTCCAGACGCAGAAACTCGTATCGGTCGGGAAACACCCGCAGCGCCAATTGCCGGTTTTTCAGAATGCCCTCCTGCCGGAACAGCTTGATCAGGGCAATGATACGCCGCGACTCATCCTCTGCAATGCGATCCAGCCCCCCCCTGTCAACCGAAAGCGTTGCAAAGCCGAGAATAATGCCGATGATAACCAGCACCACCAGCAGTTCTATCAGGGTGAATCCGCATACCCCCCTCCTTCGTCGCTGGCTTACGCCCGACTGGATAAGACTCACTCCAGATTCCAGTTCCCGATATCGGCAGCGACATCGCTGCCACCCAGCTGACCATCAGCACCAAGGGAGTAAATATCTATCGCGCCGTGGGCACCCGGATTGAGGTATTGATATGGATTGCCCCACGGGTCAACCGGCAGACGATCAATATAGCCACCCTGCTTCCAGTTACGAGGCTCGGGTTCGCCGGACGGCTCCTGCACCAAAGCCTCCAGCCCCTGTTCGGTACTGGGGTAGAAATGGTTATCCAGCTTGTAAAGATTCAGAGCCCCCTCCAGCACCCGGATATCCTGCTGGGCCTTGGTAATGCGCGCAGTATCTGGCCTGTCCATAATTCGTGGCACAACGACAGCGGCAAGAATACCCAAAATAACGACTACAACCATCACCTCAATCAGGGTGAAACCCCGCACGCCACGATATGGCTTGACCATCTCTTTTTTCATCTCTGTCATTCTCTCGCAATACATTCAAAGTAAAATCAGCAATATGGACTGTTCAATGAACCAACTGGTTCATATCAAATATCGGCAGCAGGATCGCCAGCACGATCACCAGTACAACGACACCCATTATCAGGATCAAGGCCGGTTCAAGTATGCCCATCAGGGCAGAAACAGATGTCTCCAGTTCACGCTCCTGGCTGGTGGCAGCGCGCTCCAGCATGTCATCCAGATTACCACTGGCCTCCCCGCTGGCAATCAAGTGAACCACCATGGGGGGGAAATAACCACTCTTCTGTAACGCCTGGTTGATGCTGGATCCCTCCCGGACCCGGCGTGCCGCCTCATCCACCGCCTTGCGCATGGGCAAGTTGCTTACCACTTCAGCCGCAATACGCATCCCCTCCAGCACCGGCACGCCGCTGGCGCTGAGGATACTGAAGGTACGGGCAAAACGGGCCGTATTAAGCCCCCTCACCAGACGCCCCACTAGCGGCACATGAAGCAACCAGCGATGCCAGGCGCTGCGAAAACCCTCTTTGCGCAACAGCAGATTGAAAACGGTTACCGATACCACTATCAGCCCGAAAAGAGCAACTCCCCAGGCGCTCAGAAAATCGCTAACAGCAATCAGCCCACGGGTAAGCAACGGAAGTTCCTGGCCTATGTTATCAAACACCCCGACAACCTGGGGAACAACATAGGCCAGCAACACCACAACCACCAGGATGGCCACGATGATCATCAACGCCGGATAGATCAGCGCCAGTCCCATCTTCTGGGAGAGCGCCTGACGGCTTTCGGTATAATCCGCCAACCGCCCCAGTACTGCCTCCAGATGGCCGGAGTGCTCTCCCGCCGCTACAGTGGAGCGATACAGATCAGGAAATACATGGGGAAACTCTTTCAGCGCATCGGCAAGAGTATGTCCCTCCAGCACCTTGGCGCGTACCGCCAGAACAATCTTTTTCAGACGCATTTTTTCCGACTGCTCGGCCGCCGTGGCCAGCGCACTTTCCACCGGCATTCCGGACTGTACCAGGGTAGCGAGCTGGCGGGTGACCAGTGCCAGCTCGGTAGCATTGATACCTCGCCGCAGGGAGAACCCCCTCTTGCGCCGTGCTTCGCGCTGCTCTACCGCCTCAACAGAAAGCGGTATCCAGCCCTTGTCACGCAACTGCTGCCGAATCTGCCGGGCGGTATCACCCTCCATTACCCCTTTACGTTCCCGGCCACCGGCGTCCAGTACCTGATACTCAAAGGCACCCACTAACCTGCTCTCCTCTTCCCGGCGAAACAAAAGATGGTATATGTCGGATCACGCCATATTTTTGCAAGCAAGAACAGCATAACTTTCTTATTTACCAATGAATCGGGCATATATATATTTCGGCAACCGCCCGCAGAAGCACGGCTCAAACCTCCTCAGCGACTCGCAGTACCTCTTCCAGACTGGTATGCCCCTCCAGCACCGCCAGCATTCCCTCTTCACGCAGACTGCGTGAGTGAGTGCGGGCGTGGGCCTCCAGCTCCTGCTCATTGGCATTTTCATGAATCAGCGCACGCATGCGCTCATCAAACGCGACCAGCTCATAGAGCCCCCGGCGGCCGATATAACCCTGCTGATTACACTCCTTGCAACCTCTGGGCCGGTAGATAACCGGCGGCCGGTCAGGTGATACATTGAGCTGTGCACACTCTGCCTCACTGGCAGTATGGGCCTTCTTGCAATGAGGGCACAGCCCCCGTACCAGGCGCTGGGCAAGCACCCCGACCACACTGGAGGCCAGCAGGAAGGACTCAACCCCCATATCACGCAACCGGGTCACTGCTCCGACCGCGGTATTGGTATGCAGGGTCGAGAGCACCAGATGGCCGGTCAAACTGGCCTGTACGGCAATTTCGGCTGTCTCCAGATCACGAATCTCTCCCACCATAACCACATCCGGATCCTGACGCAGAATAGCCCTCAACCCACGCGCAAAGGTCATGTTGACCTTGGTGTTTACCTGGGTCTGTCCGATCCCGTCGAGATAATATTCAATGGGATCTTCCACTGTGAGAATATTGCGGCTGGAGCTGTTCAGCCGGGTCACTGCGGCATATAGTGTCGTGGTTTTACCGGAGCCGGTCGGGCCGGTAACCAGAATGACACCGTGGGGTCGGTGAATGAGTTGATCAATTTTTTCACGAGTAGCGGCCGGCATACCCAGATGTTCCAGATCCAGCCGTCCTGCCTGTTTGTCCAGCAGACGCATAACCACCCGCTCGCCATTCCCTCCCGGCAGTGTGGAGACGCGCACGTCCACCGCCCGTCCGGCGATGCGCAGGGAGATGCGGCCATCCTGCGGAACTCTTTTCTCCGCTATGTCCAGCTTGGCCATGACCTTGATACGGGATACCAGCAGGGGCGCAAGTGCACGGTTGGGCTGCAGCACATCCCGCAATACACCATCGACACGAAATCTTACCCGCAGGCGGCGCTCGAACGGCTCAACGTGGATATCCGATGCATCAACCTTGACCGCCTCGGTGAACAGCGCATTGATCAACCGGATGATTGGGGCATCATCTTCACTCTCCAGCAGATCTTCCGGTTCCGACAGCTGCTGGGCAACGCTGGCAAGGTCCATCTCTTCATCCAGCCCGTCCATCTGCAACATCGCTTCGCCGCTGCCGCTTTCATAGAGCTGCTGCAGTACCTGTTCAAAATGTTCAACATCAACCCGCTCAAGATGCAGCGGCATATTGGCGAAACGGCGGACTTCGCTCAGAATCAGGGGAGATACATCGGGCTTGCACAAGACATTGACGCCGCTTTCAGTGATGCCGGTAACCAGAACACCGTGACGACGGGCGAAGGGAAAAGGCAACTGTACGATGCGCTGCGAGGTTTCGTCCCCGCCAAGCGGGACAGTTTCCAGACCTTGTTCTGTTCGGGCAGCCGGTTCAGTCATCAGTTCACGCTATCTGTATCAACCGGAAGTGGCAAAACCAGATCAGTTTGCGGCTTTTTCAACGGTGATAGTGTCTGCCGGCCCAGCTCCGTTTCCTCAAAAGCCGGGGGGAGGGTCGGAAAATCAGACATTTTTTTCATCAATGGAGTCTCTTCAGCCCGCATCAGAGAGGAAAGACTGTTGCGGATCTCCATCTGTTCACCGCGGATATAGTTGTATTTGTCGGTAGTAAGCCGGTGCATGGTAGAAGAGTCACGCAAAATAACCGGCCGCATGAACACCATCAGATTCCGTTTGATCTTGACCGTCTTGTTATAACGAAACAGCCAACCCAGTACCGGAATATCCCCCAGGAGGGGCACGCGCTGCTCGGTTACATCCATTTTTTCATCAATCAATCCGCCCAGCACGAGAATCTTGCCGTTATCCACCATTACGCTGGTCTTGATTGAGCGCTTGTTTGTATAGGGGCCAAGCTCCGAGTCCTGGCTGACGCTGGAGATCTCCTGCTCGATTTCCAGTTTTACAGCGCTGCCTTCATTGATTTGCGGCCGCACCTTGAGCTTCAGGCCCACATCTTCCCGCTTGATGGTCTGAAACGGATTGTTGGGCGTTGAACCACCACCGGTGCTGGTAAATGATCCGGTTACAAAGGGACGATTCTCACCGACGACAATCTCGGCCTCTTCGTTATCCATGGTGACAATATTTGGCGTCGAAAGCACGTTGGTGCTTCCATCCGACGTTAACGCTCTGAGCAGTGCGCCAAAATCGGTGCCTGCTCCACCGATATTTCCGACAACCATGGCCAGACCACTGCTTAAAGTCACCGCTTTTCCTGCCTGGGCAGCAGCAACGCTCCCGGCAAGATTACTGATCCCGCCGAAATCGATAGTCCCTATCGGTGCCATACCGGAACTTGAACCACCACTGGTCCCGTCAACAATCCACTCCACTCCCAGTTCGCGCTTTCTGTCCAGAGAGACTTCGGCAATAATGGTTTCCACAAGTACCTGCGCCCTGGGAATATCCAGTTTGGCGATCACTGCCTGTAGTGAACGGAACTGATCCGGCGGTGCAGTGATAATCAATGCGTTGGTTCCCTCATCTGCCTGAATGCTGACATTTGCCATCACCGCCCGGCCTGCCGGGCTGGCACTGGAGATCGATTTTCCGCCCTTAGCCTGGGCTGTTTTTCTGCCACCAGCCTGTTGTTGAGCCGCTTTTTTCTCCGCTTCGCTGATGCCCATCAACACCGTGGCAAGATCAGCCGCTTTGGCATAACGCAGATAAACCACCTGTGTATTGCCACCCCCGACCTCGATAGGGGTGTCCAGCTCGGTAATAATCCGGCGCATGCGCAATCGCTCTGCAGGATCACCGCCCAGCAAGATGCTGTTGGTACGCTCGTCAGCAACAAACAGTGGCCCCTCGACCCCCTGCGCCTTTCCCTTACTTCCTTTTTGCTGCAAGCTGGAGAGAATACGCACCACTTCGGCAGAAGAGGCGTGCTGCAACTGAATCACCTCAACTTCACTACTACCAGGCCGATCGATGCTCTGGATGATCTTCCGCAACCGGGCGATGTTGGCAGCCCTGTCCGATATGATGAGGGTGTTGGTGGATTGATAGGCTGCCATGTGTCCCTGCGGCGGCACCAATGGCCTGAGCACCGGAACCAGCTGGGCGGCAGAAACGTGTTTGATTTCGACAACCTGGGTAATCATGTCGTTGGTTGGAGCCCCCCGTGTCCCGGTCACGACAGGCAAACCGGCCTGCTTGGCATTTGCGGCTGGCACTATCCGGGTAGTATCACCATCGGGGATCGCAGCAAACCCATGCACTTCCAGAACTGACAAAAACACCTGGTAAAGCTCATCAGCCCGCATGGGCCGGGATGAGACAACAGTAACCTTGCCCTTGACACGGGGGTCGATAACGAAATTTCTGCCGGTAATATCAGATACCGTCTGAATTACCACATTCAGATCTGCGTCCTTGAAATTGAGTGTTACCTCCTCATCTTCCGCCTGCAGTGGCATGACAACCAACAGAGATAAAACGATACTCCAGACAAAAAGGCGGCAAACTGCCAGCAGTGACGGCACAGTGTCCATTAACCCGTTCTCATTTTTATTGATAAGCTGTTGATAAGATAACAATAACAAAGGCATGTGGTGAGACCCTGTGGTTAATGGTTGGTTCATCCTGAATTACTCATTGAGTGATAACGTAACGGTCTGGCGCTGTCCCCGGCGCTCCACCACTACGCTCATTTCGGTGGCGCTGGAAAGCTGTCCAAGCAGGGCCAACCCGCTTGCCGGATCGCTCAAGTCCATTCCGTTAACGCTGACGATAACATCACCAGAGCGCAGACCCAGACGATTAAACAGCGCCCTGTCCTTCCCGGGGAACAGTTTGTAACCCTTGATCTGTCCGTTCTCCTTTACCGGACGGGTACGAATCAACCCCACCAATTCCTGTGGATTGCTGAGCATTTTATCCCGGTAGTTCCGCAGTTCCGCAGCAGAAATACGCGGAGTAATTTTATTTCTGCCAACCGGTTTCCTGTTTGCCCTTGTCGATGCAACACCTCTTGCCACACGCCCGGTACCACCAAACTCTTTCGGCAGACGGAGAGTTTCCATACGCCCGGCTCTGGTCTGCAGGATAACACGATCACCGGCAATCTCCTTGAGTGTAGCGCCACCCGGAAGCCTGTCATCCACCGCGTAGTATTTTTCCTCCCCGCCCGGCTCGGAAATAATCGCTCTGGCCATCGCCTCGTCGGTGGTAGCGAAGACACCCCGAAGTATCAATCGCAACCGGGTATCCGGCGCTTCCTCGGTAGTGGCGACAGGAGCCTCTTGTTCGTTTTCGGCGGCATTTCCGAACAGATGCAAACGAGCCAGATTGACAGTTGGGGCCGGAGTTACCGCTATTGTAGCCGTACGGGAGACTGGCGATGCTGACAAAAGATCATTTTCCTGTGCAGTATTGGCGGGGAACAGTAACCAGGTCAGTTGAGCCAGACTATAGGCCAGCATAAGCACAAGCAGCACCATCACCCAGACGGTAAGTCGCGTTAGCTGCTGCTGAAAAAAAGGAATAACCGTTTTATCCAGATAGGTCTTTGTCATACCTGTCGTTTCACCGGCACCCGGGAAAGTGCTTATTGTATGCGAACGTTATATGGTATTACATTTCTCCGGCCAGTGGATCAAAAACGCTCATATTAACTATTTTCGGGTTACAATACGTCTCCACAATCGAGGATATTACACTATGCAGGAATACACTCCAGCCCCTAACATTTTGAAACAACGAATTATTCTTGTCACAGGGGCCGGTGATGGCATTGGCGCTGCAACAGCAAAAACTTTTGCCAGATACGGTGCGACCGTAATCTTGCTGGGACGCACCATCCGCAAGCTTGAGGCGGTTTATGATGCTATTGAACAATCCGGCGCGCCTCAGCCGGCCATTTATCCGATGAACCTGGAAGGGGCCAGCCCCAAGGACTACAGCGATCTGGCCGAAACTGTCGACCGTGAATTCGGCCGCCTGGACGGACTGCTACACAACGCCGCCATCCTGGGGACTCTGACTCCACTGGAGATGTATGATCTGGAGCTGTGGACCAAGGTAATGCAGGTCAACCTGAACGCACCCTACCTGTTGACGCGGGCCTGTCTGCCCCTGCTGAAAAAATCGGATGATGCCTCGGTAGTCTTTACCTCATCAGCAGTAGGACACAAGGGACGGGCCTACTGGGGCGCGTACGGTATTTCCAAGGCAGCGGCAGAAAACATGATGCAGACCCTTGCGGATGAGCTAGAACAGAACACTCCAATCCGCGTCAACAGCATTGATCCCGGAGCAGTTCGCACCCGAATGCGCGCTCGTGCTTATCCGGGGGAGGATCCAAATATCAATCCCGCACCGGATGAAATAATGAACCGGTATCTGTATCTGATGGGGGCTGACAGCAAAGGGGAAACAGGAAAATCCTTCAAGGCGCAGGAAAAAAACTGAGCTTCGGGATCATCCGCCTATAGTAGACATGTCGCGGAAACGAACAACATCTTCCTTCTCGCCAAACTCGTGGCGCTCAGGTTTCCTTGCAATGGCGTCAAGGATCGCCTGAGTCAGTTCTGCATCCGACCAGCCCTGGCGCAAACCGGCTCCGAGCGACACCGTATCTTCCTGGCCCAGACACAGCACCAGATCACCCCTGGCAGTAAGACGTACCCGGTTACAGCCTTCGCAGAAATGACGTGAAATAGCGCTAATCACCCCGATCCGGACCGGTCCACCACCAATCTGATAGTAGTTGGCGGGACCCGCCCCCTTTGCTCCCTTGACTGCAATAAGTTCTTCCCCGCACTGTTTGCGTACTCTCTCCAGCACCTTGCTTGCGGGATAATAGTGTGAAGCGGTGCCTTCCCTGCCAGCGGCACCGATCGGCATGGTTTCGATAAATCGCAAATCTGCGCCCCGCTCAATCGCAAAATCCAGCATTGCCTCTATCTCATGCTCGTTGATCCCTTTCATAATCACCATATTGAGCTTCACCGGTCGCATTCCGGCTGCCAAGGCTGCATCGATCCCCCGCAGTACCATGGCAAGATCCCCGCCCCGGGTAATCTCTGCAAAAGTTGCGGGGTTCAACGTATCCAGAGATATATTGACCCGGCTTACACCCGCGCTACGCAACGACATGGCATGTCGCTCAAGCAGGTGTGCATTGGTTGACAGCGAAAGATCATGAATCCCGGGCAGATCGGCTACCTGCTGCGCCAACTCCACCATATCACGCCGCATCAACGGCTCTCCCCCGGTAAACCTGACCTTGCTGACGCCCAGCTCGGAGAATAGTCGAACGAGGCGCGCCAGCTCTTCGCCGGAGAGAAAATCGGAACGTGCTGCAGTATTCGCACCTTCGGGAGGAATGCAGTAAAAACAGCTATAGTTGCAACGATCGATTACGGAAACCCGTAGATAATCGATACGGCGTCCAAAGGAATCAATCAGGCTTTGCATGGGAACTCCACCGTGTTGAGATGAGTTAATACATACTAGCAACTATTCGATGAACCCGTAACACCTCTTAAGGGGTAGTATTTCTGCTGCCCAATCAGGGTAGCAGGCAAGGAACTGTGGCCAGGCACAGCCAGGAAAGAAGGGCGGCACCAGCAATGCCGCCCTGTTCTACGTTCAACCGGCAGTCAAACAATATTGCGTGGCGCAAAGGACATGTGAACAAACTCTTTCTTGTAGCTTGATTCACCGATCTTTTTCACCTTGGCAACACCCATCTTGAAATTGTAATTGCCACTGATGTTATCTACCACGCGACCCTGCAGCGAGTTGCTCGCCTGCCCTTTGCCGGGGCTCAGAAAGTAGGAGTACAGAACCCCTTTTTTCACTGCAGGCGTAACGAGAGCAACTGCTTTTGCCGCTCCCTTGCCCAGCTTGATGTGGCCGTTTTTCATCAGTTCGGAAAACTGGAAGTCGTTCCCTCCCACCCCCTTGATAGTGTGAGAGTGATACGGCACCCTTTCCGAGTACATCAATACCCAGTCACCTGATTCGATACCACGCGCCCTGGCATCATCCGGATGAATCTCCACAAAGTTTTCCGGCCAGCGCTGGGCTATGTAGGGACGCCGCTCAAGATCATCAAAACCCGACTGCCACACCTCATTAATACGCCCATTGGTGTGCCACAACTCGTCATCCTTCGGCTTCATCCAGGTCCAGTAGTCGGAAAACAGATCCCAGGGGTGTTTCTGGATATTTATCCGGCCGGTCTGGGTATTGAAGTGGGTGGTCTTCTTGTTCAGCATGTTGGCACCCTGATACATTCCCTTGCTCTGCAGATCTGCCTCGGCAAGGGTCGTATCGTGCAGCCGGACGGTTCCATGCAACTGGCCTGTTGCATAGTTGTAGAAGGTGGGACCCTGAATTCCTTCGGTGCCCATCTCGCGCAGCTTCTCATGCAGCGTTTTGCCCTCCTTGTGAGCCGCTATCTTGATCATGTGATAGGCCTTGCGGTTGCCGCGGCTGAAACGTGATGACTCTTCACAAACCTCATTGGAGTCTTTCCAGTCAAAACCGTCGAAACCCATGCGTTTGCCAAGTTGGGCGATGATCCACCAATCCGGCTTGGCCTCTCCCGGCGCATCATAAAACTTCGAGTACAGACGGATGCGGCGCTCGCCGTTGGATCGTACAAAATCCTCCTCGCCCCAGGTAGCAGCCGGAAAGATAATATCGGCATACTTGGCGCCAATGGGATCACGCAGATAGATATCGTGATCCAGCACCACCATGCCCCCGGAATCGGCGCGTTTTTTCAAAGTGGCGATGATGGATGCCTTGTCTTTGGAGTTCACCTGATGGGGGTTGTCGGTCACCAGCTCATCAAACTTCTCCTTCAACCCCTCGGAGCCACACATGGCCTGGATCCAGGTGGTACCCACCACATGGGCCAGGCGCGTATGGCCGGAGACAAGCCAGCGATCAGTATCCAGGGCACGGCGACGGCGGCCAGGTACTTTTTCAGGCGATTTGTTGCGCGGATATTTTCCTCCGCCGGTACCTCCGCGCTGGTGTCCGCCAAAACGTCCCACTACCTGGCCCGGACGCCCACCGGCCCCACAAATCGTGGCTATGGAACTGATGGCATTGGTATTCCCGGTATTATTTGACCAGTAAAACCCTTTCTCTATACCAAAGGAGGCTTTGGGTCGTTTACCCTTGCCGCCACCGGTCAGCCATTCTGCCGCCTGATGGATCTGTTCCACCGGAATGCCTGCAAGTGCGGCAGCCGCATCAACCTCATACTCCTTCTGCGACAGCAACCACTGCTTGTAACCTTTTTTTCCGTAAACGCCATCGGTCTGGAACTTGCCCCAGGTGGTACGCCACTGCCAGGGGGTGTTACGGGTACCCTGCCCGAAACCGGAGCTGGACTCCCACATATTGTTAACCCACTTGTCGATCCACTCCTTGTCCTCCCAACCATTTTCCAGGATGACCCGGCTAATGGCTCCAAGCACAATGGTATCGGTTCCCGGATAGAGCTGAATATGCAGGGCACCCCGGGATTTCGCGTAGGACAGGCCTGCCGTCTCGCGCGGATTCAACCAGATGGTTTTCATCCCTTTGTCGATGGCCGGGCGGATAAACTGGGTAAAGATCATGGTCTTCGTTTCATAGGGATCCGTACCACAGATCATCAGTACATCAGCATCACCCCAGTCCTTGTAGGAAGGCCCGAAATTATCGAAACCGGCATCGCGAAAACCGGGAGTCGAAGTTACATCGGAAGGTGTGTCATGGAAAGTAAACGATGCAGTTCTGACATGCCGTTTGGCGAACTTGGAAACGGCGTAGGTATTCTCGACAAACTGGTAGGAAAACTGTTTGACTGAATAGGCATTCGCACCATGCTTTCTGATTACATGCTTGCCTACTTCAGCGGCCACATCCAGCGCCAGATCCCACGATACAGGTTGCAGTGTTCCATTAATCCGTATCAGTGGCCGGGTCAGCCGATCCCTGGTCGGGGTGTCTGGATTAAAGCATTTCTGCGCGATGGTGCCGCCACGGATACTGGAGTCACCACCGATATTGACTACCTTTGCATCCTTGTCGGGAATAATAACCACATTGTGGGGCTTGCCCCTGTGCATTACCACATTGTACTGAGTAGGTGCCACCCAGGATTTCAGCATGGCGGTAGGAAAGTCCTCCCCGAAAGCGTTCTGGCTTGCCCTGGGGCCACCGTCCGCCGCGCTGGTTGGCCAACGGTACACATTATATCCACATGCAACAACACAATAGTCGCAACAGGTGGTAAGTTTTTCCGCATTTTTTGGCGGTAACGGTACGCTGTCCCTTGGAGTATATTCTTTAGACATTACCAACCCTCCTAGGATTTCATCAAGTTCTGGTTACGGCCGTACAGCAGGCCCATAAGACCGACGGCGTAGATATCATCACCATCAAGCTCCAGAAGAACCTGCGGCAAACTCTCATAGGCCTGGCCGGATACGACAATACCGTGCCGGGTAAGGTCAAAGGTGGAGAGATGCATCGGGCATTGGCCCAGCACGCGATGGTTATCCACCACCTTGTACTGTCCTTGCATGGGGCCGCCCTGGTGAGTACATATATAACTGAACGCCACCACATCACTCTGGGGTCCAATACCTCCCCCCGCTTTTACTCCTCCCATCTTGACCAGCATGGCCGAACTGTTGGTACCATTGTCCGGATAGTTGAAATCCACCGGCTTATCATCTTTCAGCGCGCTCAGTCTGGCGATAAGTTTACGCGGATATTTCACCACCTCCGCCTGCACAGTGCGCCCCGGGAGCAGTGACAGGGAGATGGTGCTAACTGAAACAGCAGCGGCGCTGCCGGTCATCAGAAACTTGCGGCGGGTCATCATGCACAGACCATGCTCGGCTGCGCTCTCTTTTTCTCTCTTGACGATTTCAACAGGCGTTGTCATTTCTTCGCCTCCATAAGTTCTTGCTTGGTAAACAGGGGTGCGTAGTTTGGAAGCTCCGGTGGACTAACAAGTATCTCCTCACCGGAAAACGCCTCGATGAACGCGATCAGATCTTCCTTCTCCTCGCCCGTCAACCCCAACGGCCTGATAAACTTGCTCTTGTTTTCAGGAAAAGGGGTAGTACGCCCCTCCTCATCCAGCCCACCGCGATTATAAAAATCCACTACCTCTTCCATGGTGTAAAAAACACCATTGTGCATGTAGGGCGCTGTGTACATGGTATAGCGCAAACTGGGGGTCCGGAACTTGCCTCTGTCCCACTTGTTCTTGGTACGATAGTAAAAACCCCAGTCTGATTTTGCCTTGCGATAACCCTCTTCCGTCTGGCCTTTCGCATACTGCTCGAAGCGGAAGGTAACCTGGGCCAGACCATCCTCTTCCCAGCGCCTGTTGGGAGGAACGCCAATATTGTAATAGCTGAAATCAGTTGCCATGGCGCCATTGTGGCACTGGATACAACCCGCCTTGCCTTCGTACAGTTTTTTGCCGCGCACCTGCTGTTCGGTCAGTGCCGACTTGTCACCCTGCAGATACTTGTCGAGCGGTGTATCCCGCTGCACCAGCGTGCGTTCATAAGCGGAAATTGCACGCCATGCATCACGAATCAGGGGCCATTCAGTGCCAAACACATCACGGAAACGGGTTACATATTCGGGGATCAATGCCAGCCGCGCTTCCATGATGTCGTTTTCACCGTTTCCGGCTACCCCGCCGCGAGCCGCAGCACGGGCCTGATTCTCCAGAGAGCTGGATGAACCTGCCCAGAAGAGCCGCGGGTAGTAGGCGCTGTTGATGATGGTCTGGCTGTTTCGCCAGTGCACTGTACCGGGGTAACCGCGGGAAAAATCCTCTGCCCAGGCCCAACCCTGAGTCGGCTCGTGGCAGGTAGAACAGCCCGTCGAGGCATCACCACCTAATCTGACATCAAAAAAAAGCAGTTTTCCAAGTTCGATTTTCTCCGGGCTTTGCTTGTTGTCCAGCGGGATGGGCGGTGGGCCCAGCGGAGCCAGCGGCGGTGGCCCTGACGTCACCTCTGCTCCCGCAGCCATAGCACTGGCCTGGGTCTGTGTTGCACAACCGGTACCTAATCCGGCCAACAGGACAACAGGCAGGATCATAAACCCCAGCGAACCTTTCCGGTCGCGCACGCGCTGAAGCGCGGATTGCGTGTTACGAGCTTTATTATTGATCATTACTGTCTCCTCAAACCCTAATTGCGAACCTTCCGCCAGTTGGCAATGGCTTCATACTCTTCCGGATACGGCTCCTGCCAAACATACTCGGCCCCGGTCAGCGGATCTCCAGACAATGAAAGCAGAAAAGCAACCAGATCACCCCTTTCACTCTTGCTCAGACCCAACGGCTTCAGCAGTGAACTCTTGTTGCTGTCCTCACCGCCGCCGTTGTTATAGAACGCCACTACATCATCCAGCGTTTCCAGCATGCCGTTGTGCATGTAGGGGGCGGTATATTTCAGTTCGCGCAGACTCGGGGTAATAAATTTACCCATGTCTGCCTTGTCAGTCGTTACGTTGTAGTAACCGGGATCGCGCTTGAGGTTCATATAATTCTCAATACCCTGAAACATCGCAAAAGCAAGAAAGGCCTGATGGTTCATGGGATTAAGAAAAACATCAAAATTCTCGGGAACACCGGTATTATGCGCCTTCTGATCCGTAAACAACGGCCCGTTGTGGCACTGGACACACCCCGCCTTGCCGGTAAACAGTTTCATTCCTCGTTTGGCCTCTGCTGACATGGTTCCCTTGTCAAACGGAACATTTTTTGATGTCAGACTCATCAAATATTCAGGAATGGCCTTGCGCACCTTGCCATTGGAGGGCTCACCATAACCGGCATCCTTGAACATTTTCACATACACAGGATCCTGCTTCAGTCGCTCCTGCATAATGCGCATATCCATATTCATGATGTAATCTTCGGTGATCATCTCGCGTGTTACATCATTCAGGCTGGTTCCGATGCGCCCGTCGTGCAGCCAGACTTTTTTGTGTCCTGCATTGATGACACTGGGCGCATTGCGGAAATGACCGTTGCCCGGATAACCCTTGGACAGCGCCGTCGGACTGGAGAAACCATTCGCCGGATCGTGACAGGTTGAGCAGGCAATAGCCGCATCCCCGGAAAGACGCACATCAAAAAACAGCCGTTTGCCAAGCTCCGCCTTGGCCTTGTCATATTTCAACGCGGGCAAGGGGCCGATATCCGCCGCAATTACGACCGGGGCGGCCAGCACCGCGCCCAGCGCGACAGCGAGGAGACCGCGTCGTGTGCTGAGTTGTACTCCCATTCTCATCCTCCAGTATTCAGTAAGAGATCACTTGACGCCCAACCGGGAACTGCCTGGGAAGAGCATTGATCCCGAAAATCCATCTTCGCGTCCCGCGAGTTGGGTTGCATAATTCAAGCCAGCGCCCAACGAACAGCATTATCCCTATAGGACGGGGGGGTTATTGGTATTTACCAGCCCCCTCCCGATGCCAAAAGTGAACAACTTATTCCATAACGGGTTACAGAACAGTTGCTTTTGTTCAATCGGGAAATATGTGACGTCCGGCGCTGACAGTAAAAACTATTTAGGTATTGGCTAACAGATAGCGAATTGCTTTGGCAATGAGTCCAGGCGAGGTTCCGTAAGGAAAAAGAAAGCGCAAGGTACCATCCCGGGTAATCAGATATAGAGCAGCAGAGTGGTTGACAGCATAATCAGAAAAAGAGTCCTCCAGCTCCACCTGGTAGTACTTTACACCATACAAATCGGCCACATGTTTAATCTCTTCCTCTGAGCCGGTAAGACCAATAAATTTGGGATGGAAAAAACGGACAAACTCGGTCAGTCTGTCTGCACTGTCCCGTTGGGGATCGATGCTGACAAACAGCGGCTGAACCTGGGCCAGCTCATCCTCGCTCAGCGAGTTCAGCGCCTTGGTGGAAAACGCCAGCGAAGTGGGACAAACATCCGGACAACTGGCATAGCCAAAAAACAGCAACACCACTTTTCCCTCGAAATCACGAAGCGATACCGGCCCCTTGCCGGAGTGCAGGGTAAAATCGCCGCCTGATGGCGGTTCTACCTTTTCTGCTTCAGTTTCAGCTATCTGCCGCTTGTCCTTTTGTAGCTGCTTTGCCGCACAGCCATAGATAAAAAGCAGACAGAAAATAAAAAAAAACAACTTTCCCATAGCAGGAAAAGCAGCCCTGCACAAGCGGAACCTCATGATTTCATGACTCCATTGTCAAACGACTTCATTAAACTGTTCCAACGACAATCCCGTGCGTGCCGGTTTGCACCGGGATCAACTCGGCAACAATGATATGTCGCATTAATAACCCGTATATGGACTCACATTTGAACAAAAAATACTAGCTATTGGAAGTGGCTCGCCGCTAACTGCGCACCAACGCGAGACCGGCGAGCAGGGTCAGGAAACCCGTGCCCAACAGCACTCCCCTGGAAAGGAACAAAGCAATTTCAGGACCAATAGCGAACTACCTGTTTTTACTGGTTCCGCCATACCAGGAAGATATCCGAAAGAAAAAAGAACGGAACATCCCGCTTGAAAACAGCCGATGCGAACAAATGATTCAATCGGAAAAAATGCCGCCAACCAAATTACCATCCCATTGATTGAACAGATCGTACAATCAGTTGTTGACGTTTCTCCCTTTGATTGAATTGTTTATTCCATTTAAACTAGGCGACTCCTGCACCATATGGTTGTCCAGCCGCCGTATTGTTGGAAATCAGCTTCTGGCATAGACTCTGCAGCAATCGGAGTCAGATATTTTTTTATCAGGAGCACCATGTCCGTAAAAACACAGACCGTTGCTGCACTATGCAGGCTGCTGTCCCGCGGCGATGAAGCAGATCGCTGTTATGCATCACGAGCCTTGGGGGTACTGCAGGATTCCGCTGCACTACCTGTGCTAATTGAATATTTGCGTGATGAAGATCCCGATGTCTGCATAGATGCTGCCGAAGCACTGGGCCGTATCAGAAGACCCGAGGCTATACCGGCCCTGCTGGATCTGTTGCATAACCACCCGGATGGCGAAGCCCGCACCGCAGCAGTAGAAGCACTGGGAAACATTCCTGATCCACAGGTCAAAAACGCCCTTCTTGCAATCACAGCCAAACGCCCGGAAAACCTGGCATGGGATGAAGAGTGGGATGACTGGTGGGACATGCAGCTGCACGCCGTCAAGGCACTCGGCCGCATGCGGACCCTGGAAGCAGTACCCGTGTTACAATACCTGTTGGAGGATGAAGAGAGCCAAGGTATTGAAACAGAGATACTGACTGCGCTGGCACATATTGGCGGCAAGGGACTCAAAGTACTTGAACAGCGGCTCGTCAATGGCACCGCCCGGCAGCGGCGCCGCACTGCAACAATTTTGGGCCATGCTGGCAACAAGGAGGCTTTAACCCTGCTCAATCATGCACTACTGGACAAGGATGCGGATGTGCGCAGTGCCGGAATCAGAGCACTCGGGATAGCCAGCGCCATAACTCATCTAAAGGTGATACTGGTCTCCCTGAAAGATCCCGAGGCAGATGTAAGAAATGCCGCTGTTGAAACCAGCGCCTTGCTTGCATCCAGCAGCTCTGACAACGATGAAATTATTGACAAGATGATACCCCTTCTGGAGGATCGGAATCCGCTGGTACGCGCTACCACTATCAAGGCACTGGCCACCCTGACCTCACCCCCCCCTGCCTCACCGAAAATGGTAGAGAAAATCTGTCTGAGATTGAGCGATCACGACACAACAGTCGCCACCGCCGCATGCCATTTTCTGGCGCAACACCGGACACCACAGGCAAAAAACAATCTGCTGAAAATTATTGCCGATCAGAAGACAGGCACATATATGCGCCAACAGGCAATATACGCACTGGGAACGAACGGAGATACCAGCGAGGAAATTCTCGGTACACTCGCAAACGCAATCACTGACGAAGAGCAACTCATCCGGCTGGAATCGCTAACCACCCTGATAAAGCTGGCAGAATCGAATACACCAGATGCGGATAATGCGCTGATAATAGTCATCAATGCCCTGCATGACAGTACCGGGAAAGAAACAGATTCAACCGCAAGCAAAGTGGTGAAAAATAAACCTTCTGCCAATCATGAAAGCCTCGACGAACAAGAAATTCAGGTGGAATCTTCTCATGATTCAGGCCGCAAGCCCGCCACCTCCACGCTGGAAGCTGTAAACAACAGCAACAAGGAAACCCGGGCCGGAGAAACAACCGCCCATATCCGGAACCCGATCCACCAGGATGAACTGGACATCCCGGATGAACAACTGACCGAGCTTCAGGAGTTTATCGATTTGGCGGAAAAAAACGTTTCGTCATCTACCGGAAAGAAAACAGGCGTTGCCAGCGATTTACGCCTTCTCAGTGCGCGAGTACTGGCCAATAGCAACAGCGAAAAGGCTATCGCCGCTCTTGTTGAATGTCTTGAGAGTGATGAACCCGAGCTTGCCAGAGAAGCCGCGATATCTATCGGAAGAGTTGCATTGCGCCGGACAAACACTGCAGCTTTGCAAAACGCACTGAAACCCCTACTGAAAAAACTCGAAACGGGCGACGAAAAAATGCGCCACACCTGCACACGCACACTGGCAAAACTGGGCTGCACCGAGGTCTTCCCTCATCTGATTGGCGCTCTGAAAGACAAGGCAATCCAGGTACGCATTGAAGCTGTCAATGGCCTGGTGGAATTGTCGGAAACCCTTGACAGTCACAACACGACAAATATGGTTTCTCCGGCAGATATACTGAAGCAGGTACAAGCCCGCCTTGGAGATCCCGCCAGCGGTGTGCGACTGGCTGCAGCAAAAGGCCTGGCCTATCTTTTGCCCCAAGTGGATAGAGAGCTGTCCGAAAAAAGTGTTATCGAAGATATTATTACCGCAGCCCGGAGCGATAACGGAGCTCAAGCAAGAGAGATGGGCCGAATACTGAAAAAGATCAACATCGAAGCAAGTACAAATTCGCTACTGGAACATTTGGAAACACTTCGGAACAGCAGTGAACGGCGATTTGTGATTGAGCTGCTGGAAGAAATTCTGGCGCCGGAACAGAGTGAGATACACTCTGTATAGTTTTCCGGCATGACAAGGAGATATTTCAAAATGAAACAACTCATACCTGTTTTATCCATCAGTCTGCTGATTGGACTGCCGCTTGCCGCTCATGCTGCCGTCTACAAGGAGATCAGCGTAAACAATGGCGGCAGCGTTAGCGGAAAAGTCACCTTCAGCGGCACCGATCCCGAACCCAAGCAATACAAAATTTCCAAGGACAATGATACCTGCGGCACCGGCACCCGGGAGATTGACTATGTTGCCGTTAACGATGGTGCATTGACCAATGTGGTCGTCTATCTCGACAAGGTAAAAGAGGGAAAGGCCTTCCCTGCTGAACTTTCTGATGCCCGTATCGAACAGAAGGGATGCGAGTTCAAGCCTTTTCTTCAGATAATGCGCAACGGTGCGAAACTGGCAGCAATAAATGACGATCCCGTTCTGCACAACATCCACACTTATGAGATTCTGGGCCGGGCAAGAAAAACCGTATTCAACACAAGTCAGTCCAAACCGGGGACTATAACGAAAAAAGTCTCGCTGAAACGGGGTAATGCCATGAAGGTGGAGTGCGACGCACACGACTTCATGCACAGTTTCGTCTTCACGGCGAAAAACCCCTATTTTGCAGTAGTTGGAAATGACGGAAGTTTTACTATCGACAACATCCCTCCCGGAAAGTACACCATCAAGGCCTGGCACGGCACACTTAAGGATCAGAAAAACAAAGTTGAAATCAGTGCCGGTGGAACTGCCACAGTAAATTTCGAATTCAAGGGAAAATAAACAGGGAGAGGCCACCAAACCCCGCCCTGCTCCCTGAACAGGCTTATGACAACACAACCCGAGCAGAAAGAAAAATGCGATAGTGTCGCTACCTCGTGATAGATTTTTGACCTCCCTGTCAAAAATCGACTCGCCTACGCGACAGCTGATTCCTTTTGCCCCGACCGTCCTGCGTCCGTCACGGCTCC
>JALSHD010000025.1 GCA_026982395.1 Chromatiales bacterium
TACATTATACCAAAACGAGACAGAAAAGCAGCAATAAACCGGGTATCTCTGCCCATTTGACCCATTGAAAGTGCCGTCATACAAGGGATGGAGCAAGGTATCTGCATAATAATTGGATAAGTAGAAAACCAAGACACAATAAGACCCACACCACAACACGCGCCGAACATGCGGAATTGACACCGCAACACAAGCGACCTATAGTCCCTTCACCGGGAAAGATAACCGCTATATAGATATAAAGAAAACTAATGGGCAGGGGCGAACACCCTTCGCCCAACGGTATTGTTCATCTCTAATCTGCGATAAGAACCCGGTGCCACGGAGAGAATTCACATGACTAAAAAATCCACAGATTACATGATCGGCGGTGCTGGAGTGCTCTATATAAACTCCAGCAAATACCTCCAATCCGACGAAGGGAAAAAGCAGATTGAACTCCTCAAGAAAATTGAGGCGCGACTAAAACAAAAACAGAAGGACTCCATCGAAAAATCCGCCCAGGCGTCCAGCGCCTAAACGACAAACCCACGGCAAGATTGCGTGTCGCTTCCGCCGTTGCTTATACTGCTTCCGCTCGTAGCGGGTTATACCCTTTCGGTCACCCTCAATGCCTCACTCTACTATGCCGCCAGGGAAAGCGGGCACCGCCTGTATTTCCGCGCGCTGTTTTACGCCGTATTCCTCGTCATAACGGCAACGCTCATTCACATCATCCTCGGCACCAAATCTGACACTTACCACAGCCATTGGATGCACCTGCTTAATGATATTGCGGACGGTCGGGGAAATCACGGGATATGGGGAGTTGGCGCGGGGATATCCATCGCCTTAATCAGTATCGTTATCGTTCTTCCCATTCAATATATAGCCAATTTGGATTGGCTGAGACACACTCCGTGGACAGATGCATACAGGGCTCGAATGAAAGATTATTTGCTAAAGAAAGCGATTGAGCACAATGATTTCGAGCGACTATTGCACCGCAGCTTCGAAAGGAAAATCCCCATAATGTTTACCTTGGATAATGGAAAAGTCTATGTAGGAACCTTGGTCCGAGCTCCTAATCCAATAGAACAACGCAGAGCTATACGCATCACCCCCTTCCTCAGCGGCCACAGAGACAAGAAAACCCAAAAGTTCACCGTAACAACTTTCTATGGAGAGATCCTGGAACTACTCAACAAGAATCCGAGCGAACGCCCCGAAGCCCTGAAACATTTGGAACAAGAGGACATGGAAATCATTATCCCCTCCGACATGATATGTTCAAGCCATCTCTTTGATCTGGGAACCTACCTAGATCATTTTGATAAAGACGGCTTTGGCAACACATAAAGGGCAACAAGATTAGGGTATCCGGATTACAGGGTTGAAACAGTGGGCGCTCAAAACTCTGTGCCAGTTGAATATTACAGAGCTCCAAGTTCGCCTACAAACACCCAATATTGGAAAGGTTCAACAAAGGCAAAGGAAGGGGATCCTAATGGAAAGGCCCTATCCCAAAGGGCTGGGCCACTGATGACCGTGGCCATAAATGGCAAAGGGGCATCCATTTATAAAGTTTGGCAAGAACGTCTGTGTTCATACTGCCCTCGAAAAATTTGGGTATCCGTATTTGGTGATTGATCAGGGATCAAAGCAAACCCTGCGCAATCATGTCCGTCAGGATTGATATGTCCACCCCATAGTTTTTCATCTTCTGGGTTGATCCATCATCAAAGTCACATACCATTCTGTACATGATTGCGCCTTTGAGACGCGGTTCCCGCCGCTGGAACTTAGGTCGCTTTTTCTCGTATTTGAAAGCACCTTCAGCAAATAGAATTTTCGCCCGTAGAGCTTCAAAGCTGTAACCGCGCCCCATCCGGTTCATGACGCGGATCAGGTTGTTCAGGCTCTCTGTATATGCATTGGTGACAGGGTGTTTGAAGTAGTTGCAAATGTAAGGTTTCCAGTTCTGCCAGGCACGAACCAGATCACTAAAAGCATCTCGGATGTCAGGTGTTAGTGTATGCAGCCAGGCATTGAATAGGGCTTCGGCCTCTGCTGGAGATTTAGCATCATAGATCGCGTAAAAGTCCTCCTTCTGTCGGTAGGCCAAACCCAGCTCTGGATAGTTCTGGCACCAACCGTCAAGCAGAAAGGCTTCTTTGTCGGTGAGGTCACGTTCACGTTTCAGGAGAACAAAACGATCATGCATAAGCCCTCTGCGCTGCTTTGGCGTCAGTTGCTCTCTGAGAGACTTCCTGACGCGCTCAAGGGCCTCATTGGCCATACGAACAACATGAAATTTGTCGATCACGATCTGAGCATCAGGAATAACTGTTTCAACAGCATCCCGATAGGGCTTCCACATATCCATTGCTACGTAATGCACCTTATCAAGCCCTTTGAGCTGGCTTAGATAGCGTGTCACGGTTGGCTTATTCCGGTCTTTCAGAATCTCCACAATGGTGTTGTTCTGGATGTTGCTGACCACGCAACGAGGCTTGATTAGGTGGATCTCGTCGATACCCATCCACTGAGGAATTTCAAACCTAACGGTCTTTTCCAACTCGTTGATGTAGTCCCGGAAGATGGAGCGGACCGTACCTTCGACAATGCCAACCTCGTCTGCGATGCTGGTGAATGTGCGCGTGATAGCCTGCTTGCAGATCCAGTCCACCAGACGCGTGGTCATCTTGCGCTTTTCGTCTGCATCCGGCAGCGGCTCGTAAAACGTCTTGTTGCAGCTCTGGCACTGGTAGCGGCGAGTGTCCACGTAGATTCCCACCCGTTTGCCGTGCATTGGCAGGTCTTTAATTAGCTGTTCTCTGCGACCAAATCCGCGTATACCGCCTGAATGACAATGGGCGCATTTTTGAGGTGGGTTCTTTACTAAAGCGGTGACATGATAATCATGATCGTTTTCGTTAATGTGGGTTACATCATAGGAGGAAAGATTGAGAATATTTGCAGGCATTACTCTTTTCTCTCATGAGGCCCCAAGAAACGATCACCATTGAAGTGGATCATGTGATCCGGGTTTTCCGCGATCCAGACCTCTGTTTCCCAAGCGATATCCGCCACGTGCCGGCGAAATTCTGCAGTGTCCGGGAAGGCGGTCACATAGACCCGGCCAACCTTGCAGGTTTCCAGGGCCTTTTCCAGTTCGATCCAGCGCTTTGGGGATACCGGGCCGTGACTGGTGACGGCTTCAATCAAGAATAGCCATTCCCTCTTTGAGTCGTATACCACCACATCGGGCAGCTTGTCATGGGACATGGGTGGAACGCCCAGGGCTTCCAGTCGAGCCGCCTCCAGTACCAGGAGCTTGCCGCCTTCGTTCCGGCTGCTGGCCGTGTCGCCGATATACAGCACGAGGCCGGATTCCCCAATGAACCGTGGGCAGAACTCATGCACGATGTCGGCGTGTAGCTGGTTGTGCTTGCCCGGTGACAGCTTGATTTCCTGCCCGCTGGGCAGCCGGACCGGGATTTTTTCCATATCCAGCTTGCGCTGGTAGAGTTCCTGGAGGTTGTGCAGATCCCCTTTGTATTCCTCGATCTTCTGCAGCCAGGCACCGTTCGGGTATTCCTTCAGCATGTCGATGATGGGTTGATTAAGCGAGTAGTTGTTGTCCTTGCTGTTGGTGGGCCGGGACGGATCGTCCCGGTTCCGATCGACAATCCGGGCTTGCTCGAATTGGTGTAATGTTTGGCGTCGTATGGTTTCCCTGGAATTGGGCTTGTAGTCCTGGCCGTAGTGTTCGCGGATGAACTGCATAATGTCTACGGTTGGCAGCATAGGGGCTTGAGCGTTCTTCCAGTCGTCTTGTGGCCGGATATTGGCGAGGGCCAGGAAAACCCAGGCCGAGCGCTGGTTGTACTGCTTCTTTGGCATCCCTAATGCCTTAAGCAGCTGCTGTGCTTCTTTCAGTTTTTGTTCTTTGCTCATGCGACGGCTGATTCCTTCGCTTCCAAATGAAAGTTGACAATGCTGTCAATGTGCTCCTGATCCGCTTTTGCATCTTCCAGGAAGGCGGCTCCCAGATGGTGAATGACTTCCCTGGTCGGCAGCTTTAATAGCCTGATTTCGGTTGCGTTCACCTGTGTGTTACCGGAAATGCAGCGGAAGTACTTATCCATGAATGTGGAGTTGAACAGGGCGGCCAGGCCATAGGCCTCTGCCAAATCCATCTCTCCATCGGTATGACCTATGTAGTTCAGGTGGTTTTCCATGGCTATCAGCTTACCTTTGATGACCTGCGGATCGTGAACGCCTGCCACCAGGCGGCGCTTTTCGTCTTTCGAGCTGAACCGCTTCAGGATTACATAGGGCTGATTGTCCGAGGTATGTTTGTAGTGGCCGTCCAGTAGCTGGAAGCGAGCGTCCTTCTTGTTTTTTCCGGTCCACACGGTCTTGAAGGGCTTGATATTGTGCATGCGTAGCAAAGGTACACTGCCCGTCTTGTGATCCGGTGCGGTGATGTATTCCCTGGTGCGATGCTCGACAACTGGGCCGGTTGAAATGAAATAGCCGTTTTCCTGAAAGCTGGAGGGCCACCCTTCCACGGCCTGCAGTATGGCTGCATCTTCGGCTGATTCGGGGATGCGGATAATTTCGTGGTCGTTGGTAATGTCAATCAGCAGCTTGGCCGGGTAGCGCTGAATTTCAACCTGGTTCAAATCCGCGTAGCCGGTGGACGTGCAGACCTCGATGCGCGTTGCCTGGCGGCGCTTGGTATAGCTGCAAATGACATTTTCCTGCAATACTGACAGTTCTTTGAATACTTTATCCCTAGACCGGAATATATGCAGCTTGTCCAGGCTCATTGCCTTGTTCAGATAGTGACGGAATCCCTTGAAGTAAAGACCGTTGGTAAAGCTGCGCGGCACAATGGCTATCATCTGCCCCTTGGGAGCCATGCAAGCAGCAACCACGGCCATAAACGAGGCGTATATATTGGGATTGCCCTTAAATATGTCTGCAGTGGCCCCGGCGTAGGGTGAGGTTTTGGAGTTGTACTTGAAGTAAGGCGGGTTGATCGAGGACACATGAAATGGGGCCTCGGTCCTGTCCGGCCTGGACAGCACAAAATCCTCGTGGCGAATCTCAAAGGTGAACTGGCCGCCCTGTTTTCGGAACTGCTGGGCGACCTGTTTCATGTTTACCTCCAGGTGAGTGATGGCGTCGCCATCGATCTCATAGAGAACCGCATGCACATGGTTGTTGCCGTTTTCTAAGCAACGAAGCGCTGCTGACATTGTGAGAATTCCAGTCCCGGCTCCGGCATCCAAGATGCGGACCACAGGCGCATCAACTGGCTCAATCATCAAAGCCATGTAATCGGCCACGGGGGCACCAGTGAAATATTGACCCAAATTCTTGCGCTCGATTTCAGGCTTGTTGCTTAAGTAGCTGGATTGGGCAAGCGCTGCAGCTTCTATCATCCCCATGGCCTCATCAATCATTAAATACGACTTATCATAGTCGTGATAGCAGCCTAATTCAACCGTCAAATACGATTTAATGTCACAATTAGAAAGGCAGTTGCTGGCGTGGATCACTCACCAAATACGAATACCCAAAAATACATCAGCAGACCATTTAACAAAAACGGCCCATTCCAGCAGATCATTCGATAGGCTGCGAAAATGGCCCTACTATCCAGGAAACCAACTAAA
>JALSHD010000026.1 GCA_026982395.1 Chromatiales bacterium
AAAGATCAGCAGCAGCACCAGCGTGATGGCCAGCCAGACTCCAGTTATCTCCCGGAAAATATAGCGATCAATAATCATCTATAATGCGTGGTCAGTAAAAACACAGTTATGATATATGGATTCGCCCAGACAATCAGGAGCAGGTATGAAATTCAGCATAAAAAGTGGTAGCCCGGAGCAGCAGCGCAGCGCCTGCGTGATCGCCGGGGTATTCGAAAAACGGCGCCTCTCCGACGCCGCGCAGCGGCTGGACGAGGCCAGTGGCGGTCTGCTGACCGAGGTGGTGCGGCGGGGCGATATGGATGGCAAGCCGGGGCAGCTACTGCTGCTCCCCTCGGTGCCGGGGATCGCCGCCGACCGGGTGCTGCTGGTGGGTTGCGGGCATGAGCGGGAGCTGGCCGACAGCCGCTTCCGCAAGGTGGTGCAGATGGCCGCCACCACCCTGAACGAGACCGGCGCCACGGAGGCGGTCAGCTATCTGGGCGAGTTGCCGGTCACCGGCCGCAGCCTGCACTGGAAGCTGCGCCAAGTGGTGGAGACCAGCGCCCAGGCGCTGTACCGCTTCGAACAGTTCAAGAGTAAACCGGAGACCACCTACCGCCCGCTGCGCAGGATGACCCTGATGGTGACCGATCGCCAGATGCTGCCGGAGGGCAAACAGGCACTGGCGGAGGGGATGGCCATCGCCGCCGGCAAGCAGCTGGCGCGCGATCTGGGCAACAGCCCGGCCAATGTCTGCACCCCCGCCTATCTGGCCCGTCAGGCCGCCGCTCTGGCGAAAAGCCACGCCGCCATCACCCACAAGGTGCTGAAAGAGAAGGATATGGAGAAGATGGGCATGGGCGCCCTGCTCTCCGTGGCGCGCGGCTCGCGCCAGCCGGCGAAGTTCATCATCCTGGAGTACAAGGGCGCCTCGAAGGAGAAGCGGCCGGTGGTGCTGGTGGGCAAGGGGGTAACCTTCGACTCGGGCGGGATCTCCATCAAGCCCTCCGCCGCCATGGACGAGATGAAGTACGACATGTGCGGCGCGGCCAGCGTGCTTGGGGTATTCCGGGCGCTGGGGGAGCTGCAGCTGCCACTCAACGTGGTGGGGCTGATCCCGGCCACCGAGAATCTGCCCGACGGGGACGCCAGCAAGCCAGGCGACATCGTCACCAGCCTCTCCGGCCAGACCATCGAGATCCTCAACACCGATGCCGAGGGGCGGCTCATTCTGTGTGACGCCCTCACCTACGCCGAGCGCTACCGGCCGGAGGCGATCATCGACATCGCTACCCTCACCGGCGCCTGCATCATCGCCCTCGGCCATCAGGCCTCGGCGGTGCTGGGCAACCATCCACCACTGGTGCACGATCTGCTCAAGGCCGGCAACGAGAGCGGCGATCGCGCGTGGGAGCTGCCGTTGTGGGAGGAGTACCAGGAGCAGCTGAAGAGCAACTTCGCCGACATGGCCAATATCGGCGGCCGCCCGGCCGGTACCATCACCGCCGCCTGCTTCCTGGCCCGCTTCACCGAGAAACAGCACTGGGCCCACCTGGATATCGCCGGCACCGCCTGGCAGAGCGGCGACAAGAAGAGCGCCACCGGCCGGCCGGTTGCCCTGCTCATCCAGTACCTGCTGGACCGGGCGGCGCGATGACCCAGGTGGACTTCTACATCCTGGCGGGCAGCGACCCCTCCGGCTGCGAGCAGTTCGCCTGCCGCCTGACCGAAAAGGCGTTCCGCGCCGGCTACCGCGTCCATCTCAACAGCGCCACCCCCGAGCAGGCCGAGCAGCTGGACAAGCTGCTGTGGACCTTCCGCCCCGGCAGCTTCATCCCCCACCGCTGCGCCCACACGGAGGATGAAGAGGTGCCGGTGGTCATCGGCTGCGACGCCGAGCCGGAGAGAGAGACCGACCTGCTGATCAACCTGGCCGACACCGCCCCGCCCTTCTTCAGCCGCTTTCAACGGGTGGCCGAAATCGTCAACCAGGATCCGCAGCGGCGGGAAAAGGGCCGCCAGCGCTACCGTTTCTACCAGGAGCGCGGCTATCCGCTCGCGCACCACAACATAGAGTGAAAACAGGGTCATCCATGGAAAAAACCTACAACCCCCACGCAATCGAGCAGCGCTGGTACCAGTTCTGGGAGCAGCAGGGCTACTTCGCCCCGCGCGGCGAGGGAGAGCCCTACTGCATAATGATCCCGCCCCCCAACGTTACCGGCCGGCTGCACATGGGGCACGCCTTTCAGGACACCATCATGGATATCCTGATCCGCTACCACCGCATGAAGGGGGATCGCACCCTGTGGCAGCCCGGTACCGATCATGCCGGGATCGCCACCCAGATGGTGGTCGAGCGCCAGCTCAACGCCGAGGGCAAGACCCGTCACGATCTGGGGCGGGAGGCGTTCATCGAGCGGGTGTGGCAGTGGAAGGAGGAGTCCGGCAGCACCATCACCAAACAGCTGCGCCGCATGGGCGCCTCGGCCGACTGGTCCCGGGAGCGTTTCACCATGGACGAGGGACTCTCCGAGGCGGTGCGCGAGGTGTTCGTGCGCCTGTTCGAGGAGGGGCTGATCTACCGGGGCAAACGGCTGGTGAACTGGGACCCGGTGCTGCACACCGCAGTCTCCGATCTGGAGGTGCTCTCCGAGGAGGAGAACGGCCACCTCTGGCACATGCGCTATCCACTGGTCAACGAGGAGGGGTTCCTGGTGGTCGCCACCACCCGGCCCGAGACCATGCTGGGAGACGCCGCGGTGGCGGTGCACCCCGACGACGAGCGCTACCGCCACCTGATCGGCCAGCAGGTGGAGCTGCCGCTGACCGGCCGCCGCATCCCCATCATCGTGGACGACTATGTGGACCCGGAGTTCGGCACCGGCTGCGTCAAGATCACCCCGGCCCACGACTTCAACGACTACGCGGTCTGGCAGCGCCACCGCGACAGCAGCGAGATGATGGCCTTGCCGGGCGGCGGGCTGATCAACATCTTCGACAGCAGCGCCCGCATCATCACCGCCACCGAGCCCAACGGCGGCCTGATCCCGGAGCAGTACCAGGGGCTGGATCGCTACCAGGCGCGCAAGCGCATCGTCGCCGATCTCGACGCCCGCGGGCTGCTGGACAAGGTGGAGGACCACAAGCTGATGGTGCCGCGCGGCGATCGCTCCGGCGCGGTCATCGAGCCCTTTCTCACCGACCAGTGGTATGTCAAGGTGGAACCACTGGCCCGGCCGGCCATCGAAGCGGTGGAGAAGGGGGATATCCGCTTCGTGCCGGACAACTGGAAGAACACCTACTTCGAATGGATGCGCAACATCGAGGACTGGTGCATCTCGCGCCAGCTCTGGTGGGGCCACCGTATCCCCGCCTGGTACGACGACCAGGGCAACATCTACGTGGGACGCAGCGAACAGGAGGTGCGCGACAAGCACGGCTTCGGCCCCGAAGTGGCGCTGCGCCAGGACGAGGATGTGCTGGACACCTGGTTCTCATCCGCCCTGTGGCCCTTCTCCACCCTCGGCTGGCCGCACGACACGCCGGAAGTAAACACTTACTACCCCACCAGCGTGCTGGTCACCGGCTTCGACATCATCTTCTTCTGGGTGGCGCGGATGATCATGATGGGGCTCAGGTTCATGGGAGATGTACCGTTTCGCGAGGTCTACATCACCGGCCTGATCCGCGACTCCCACGGCCAGAAGATGTCCAAGTCCAAGGGCAACGTGCTGGATCCCATCGACCTGATCGACGGCATCGAGCTGGAGCCGCTGGTGAAGAAGCGCACCGCCGGCATGATGCAGCCCCACCTGAGACAGAAGATCGAACAGCAGACCCACAAGGATTTCCCCAACGGCATCCCGGCCTACGGCACCGATGCACTGCGCTTCACCTTCGCGGCACTGGCCTCCACCGGGCGCGACATCAATTTCGATTTCGGCCGCACCGAAGGGTACCGCAACTTCTGCAACAAGCTGTGGAACGCGGCCCGCTATGTGCTAATGAATACCGAAGGGGAGGATTGCGGGCGGAACGGCGGCGATATCGAGCTGTCACTGGCCGATCGCTGGATCATCTCCCGGTTGCAACACACCGAGCAGCAGGTGGAAGAGGCCATCAACAGCTACCGTTTCGACCTCATGGCCCAGGCCATCTACGAGTTCACCTGGAACGAGTACTGCGACTGGTATCTGGAGCTGTGCAAAACGGTTCTCACATCCGAGGCAAGCTCCACCGCCCAGCGCCGCGGCACCCGCCGCACCCTGGTACGGGTACTGGAAACCCTGCTGCGGCTGACCCACCCCATCATGCCCTACATCAGCGAAGAGATCTGGCAGCGGGTCGCCCCGCTGGCCGGAACCCAGGGGCAGAGCATCATGCTCGCACCCTGGCCACAGCCGGACAGCAGCAGGATCGACCGGGATGCGGAGAGAGAGATGCAGTGGGTGATGGATTTCATCCTCGGGATACGCAAGATCCGCGGCGAAATGAACATCCCCCCCGGCAAGCCGCTACCGGTACTGCTGCAGAACGGCTCCGCGCAGGACATGGCCTGGCTGGAGGCCCACCAACCCTACATCACCACCCTGGCACGCACCGCCTCCATCCGCTGGCTGGAGGCGTCCGAGCCGGCGCCGGAGTCCGCCACCGCGCTGGTGGGCCAGATGCGGGTACTGATCCCCATGGCGGGCCTCATCGACAAGGAGGCCGAACTGGCCCGCCTGGGCAAGGAGATCGACAAGCTGCGCAACGAACTGCAGCGGGTCGAGGGCAAGCTGGGCAACGCCAGCTTCGTGGAGCGGGCCCCGGCGGCGGTGGTGGAGAAGGAGCGCACCCGGCTGGCGGAGCTGCGCGACTCCCTGGAGCAGCTGCAGGCCCAGCAGGAGCGCATAAAAGTGTTGTAACGAGAAGACCCCCCTTTCCGCGGAGCCGACTCTTTGTTACATTGTCTGACTTATCCTTAAGTTAATTAGAGGCATCTGACGTGCTGGAGTTTATTCAGGCGGGCGGCTGGTTGATGCTGCCCATCGTATTATGTTCCATTCTCGCTGCGGCGATTATCGGTGAGCGGTTCTGGAGTTTGCGCAAGACGCGGATCGTGCCGGAGGGGCTGGTGGAACAGGTGCAGCAGTGGCATAAAAATGGTCAGCTGACTACTGCAAGAATCGAGGAGATTGGTAATGGATCTCCGCTGGGAAAAGTACTGGCAGCCGGTCTGGTGAATCTGAATCACAGCCGCGAGATCATGAAAGAGTCCATCGAGGATACCGGCCGTCAGGTGGTAGCAGGCCTGGAGCGATTTCTGAATGCGCTGGGGACTATCGCGTCCATTACTCCGCTGCTCGGGTTGCTCGGAACCGTGATCGGCATGATAAAGGTATTTGCCACCATTACCACTCAGGGGATAGGTGATCCGGGAAGTCTGGCGGGCGGAATTTCCGAGGCATTGATCACTACGGCAGCCGGACTTTCAGTGGCCATACCCAGTTTGATGTTCTACCGTTTCTTCCGCCGCCGCGTGGATGAACTGGTATTGAATATGGAGGAGGAATCACTCAAACTGGTCGAGGTTATTCATGGCGAACGGGAGCCGGATCGCACTAGCGGGGTTGCCTGATGAACCTTCGTCCCAACCGCAGCACCGAAGAGCTGGAGATCAACCTGACACCATTGATTGATGTGGTGTTCCTGCTACTGATCTTCTTTATGGTTTCCACCACGTTTACCCGTGAATCTGAAGTGACTGTCGATCTGCCCGAAGCCAGCGGCAAGCCACTGGAAGTCAAGCCTCAGGTAGTTGAGATCAGCATTGACGCTCAAGGGCACTATTTCATCAACCGGCAAGGTGTTATCAATACGCAGCTGAATACCCTGAAGCGTGCTATCAAGAAAGCGGCGGCAGGTTCCACCGAGCCGCAGCTGATTATCAGCGCTGATCGAAAAACACCCCATGAATCGGTCATCCGGGCTATGGATGCTGCACGGCAGCTCAATTTTACCCATCTTACCTTCGCTACCCGGCGACCTGGCAAAGAGTAATTCAAACCCGGCTCAACCGTAAGATCCAGGATGATGTAAGATAACTGGATGTCAAAGCAACGGGAACAGCTCGATTCCACCAGTAGTTGGGAAACCTATCGTCGCCTGCTGGGGTATGTCTTCGTCTACAAGAAAATATTTGTTCTGGCGCTTGTCGGCATGGCTATCGCGGCGGCGACAGAAACCGGGTTTGCAGCATTGATGAAGCCGTTGCTGGACGGCACTTTTGTGGAGAAAGATCCGGATATTATACAGATTATCCCGTTTGCTCTTTTGGGGATTGCGGTCATGCGTGGTGTAGCCGGTTTCGCCGCCTCTTTTGGCATGAGCTGGGTAGCGCGCAATGTGATTCGGGATCTGCGTGGCCAGATGTTTCAACAGATGTTGCGCAAACCCATCAGTTATTTTGATTCCATCGCCGCAGGCCGGTTGATCTCCAAGTTGATTTACGATGTTGAGCAGGTTGCCAGCGCCAGTACTCAGGTGATAACCGTGCTGGTGAGAGATGTGCTCACCATAATTGGCCTGCTGGGCTGGATGCTGTATCTGAGCGCGCCGCTGGTACTGGTGCTGGCCATAATTGGCCCCGTTGTGGTGATGACGATTCGGTTTGCCAGTAAGCGTTTTCGCTTGCTCAGTCAGCGGGTTCAGTCATCCATGGGAGATGTAAGCAGTGCGGTCAACGAAGCTGTGCAGGGGCAGCGGGTAATCAAGATTTTCCGCGGTGAAGAGTATGAAAACCGGCATTTCCTGTCGGTCAATGAGTACAATCGCCGTCAGAACCTGAAGCATGACGCTACCAAGATTACCAATGTCTCGGTGGTTGAGTTTCTGGTGGCGCTGGCGATTTCCATTATTGTTTATATCACCACACTGCCGGGAATGCTGGAAAACATTACAGCGGGTACCTTCATGTCGTTTATTGCAGCGATGTCGCTGCTGGTTCAACCGGTCAAGCGGCTTACCACAGTAAATGCAGCGCTGCAGAAAGGAATTGTTGCGTCACAGAGCATTTTTGCCTTGCTGGATGCCACGCCGGAACAAGATACCGGCACTCGCCATCTGAAGCGGGTTCGGGGAGAGGTGGAGTTCCGCAATGTCTCTTTTGTTTACCCCGGCAATCAGGAACCGGTGTTGAAAGATATCTCCTTCCATACGGCGGAAGGTGAAATGATAGCTCTGGTCGGCCGTTCCGGCAGTGGCAAATCCACCCTGGTGAGTCTGTTGCCGCGATTCCATGATCCAGACAGCGGTACCATCCTGATGGATGGACATGATATTCACGAGTGCACTCTCGCCTCGGTTCGGGATCAAATTGCCCTGGTAAGTCAGGATGTTGTGCTGTTTAACGATACTGTGGCGAAGAATATCGCCTACAGTCGATTGGGTGAAGTCAGTAACGAAGAGATTGTTGAGGCAGCGGAAGCGGCGCATGCAATGGAGTTTATCCAGCAACTGCCGCAGGGTCTGGATACAGAGATTGGCGAAAACGGCACCCTGCTATCGGGAGGACAGCGGCAGCGGATCGCTATTGCCCGGGCGTTTCTGAAAGATGCGCCAATCCTGATTCTCGACGAGGCGACTTCAGCGCTGGATAGCGAAACAGAGCAGCATATCCAGATGGCGCTGGACAGGTTGATGCAAAATCGTACCACCCTGGTCATAGCCCATCGTCTCTCGACGATTGAACGGGCAGATACCATCATCGTGATGGATGGAGGAGCTATTGTCGAGAAAGGGTCGCATTCGGAACTGCTGGCGCATGGTGGTCACTATGCCAGGCTCTATCGTATGCAGTTCAAGGAGCCGGAACAGTAGTGAAGTGGGTAAATCGGCTCTGGTACGGCAATCGTGCGTTTGCCCTGCCCCTGGTTCCGGTTTCCTGGCTGTTTCGAACGATAGCTGCCGGGCGTCGATGGGCGTACCGCAACGGCGTGTTTGCCAGCCACCGGATTGCCCGACCGGTGATCGTGGTGGGTAATCTGACAGTGGGCGGCAGTGGCAAGACACCGTTTGTGATCTGGCTGGCGGGACAGCTGCATGCTGCGGGTTACTGGCCCGGCATCGTCAGCCGTGGTTATGGCGGCAAGGCCCGTCACTGGCCGCAGCAGGTTCGTCCTGACAGTGATACAGCGGTGGTTGGTGATGAGGCGGTACTGATTGCCCGGCGTACCGGTTGCCCCATGGCGGTGGGACCGGACAGAGTGACCGCCTGTCGCGCTCTTTTGAAATATCATGACTGTGACGTGATTATCTCCGATGATGGTCTGCAGCACTACGCCATGCAGCGGGATCTGGAGATTGTCATCATTGATGGAGTACGGCGTTTTGGCAACCGCTTTTGTCTGCCGGCCGGGCCGCTGAGAGAACCCCCGTCCCGGTTGCGAGCGGTGGATCTGGCGGTGCTTAACGGAGGGTTCCCGCGGACAGGTGAAATACTAATGCAACTGGAGGGAAAGACGCTGTGCAATCTGGCCGAACCAACCCGGTGTCAATCCTTGTCCTCTTTGCGGGGTGAGCAAGTACATGCCATCGCCGGCATCGGCAATCCAGACCGCTTTTTTGCGCGCTTGAGGGAGGCTGGCATGCAGGTGGAGGAGCATCCTTTTCCGGATCACCACCGGTTTATGGCGCAGGATCTGGTGTTCAATGATAACAAGCCAGTAGTGATGACAGAGAAAGATGCGGTAAAATGCCAGAAGTTTGCCCTGCCCCACCACTGGTATCTGCCGGTAACCGCCCAGCTGGAAAAAGGCTTTGCGGATCATCTGTTGCAACTGTTTAAGAGGAAAATCCATGGATAGCAAATTGCTCGATATTCTGGCCTGCCCGGTTTGCAAGGGGCCGTTGATCTATCAGAAAAAAAACAGGGAGCTGATCTGCAAGGTGGATCGTCTGGCATTCCCGGTTCGGGATAATATTCCCGTGATGTTGGAGAGCGAGGCTCGTCAACTTGCGCCGGAAGAAGAGGTCGAGTAACGGGTGGAGTTTATCGTCATCATTCCGGCTCGCTTTGCTTCAGAGCGCCTGCCGGGCAAACCGCTGCGGGAGATCGCCGGAAAACCCATGATCCAGCACGTCTACGAGCGGGCCAGGGTGAGCGGAGCGGCGGGGGTGGTGGTTGCCACTGATGACAAGCGTATCGAAAAAGCGGTAAAGGCATTCGGCGGAGATGTGTGCATGACTGCCTCCACCCACCGCTCCGGCAGTGAGCGGCTGGCAGAGGTGGTGACCTTACGGCGCTACCCTGATGAACGGATTATCGTCAATCTGCAGGGAGATGAGCCGCTGATGCCGCCACAACTGATCCGTCAGGTAGCACGGGATCTGCACACCAATCGGGAAGCCGACCTGGCTACTCTCTGCTTCCGCATTCGCAGTGCGGCGGAATTATTTGATCCCCATGCCGTCAAGGTGGTGCTCGATGCCGCCGGCTATGCGCTCTACTTCAGCCGCGCCCCCATTCCCTGGGATCGTGACGCCTTTGCCACCACCACCGAACAGCTGCCGGTAAAGAGCGAACATTACCGCCATGTTGGTCTGTATGCCTATCGTGCTGGCTACCTCAACCACTATACCACCCTCCCCTCCAGTCCGCTGGAGAGACTGGAGTCCCTGGAACAGCTACGGGTTTTGTGGCATGGAGGACGCATTCATGTGGCGGAAGCTGAATGTTCTCCCGGACATGGCGTAGATACTCGGGCAGATCTGGAAAAGGCGGCTAAGCTACTGGAAGAAACCGATTTTTCTTGATTACCGGGAACCCAGCCCTTAAAATGGAATCTATAACTAGCATTCAGGAAACAGTAGCCTTGTGGCTACGGTTTCTTCAGAATATATCCAATTAATCGCGTTTATTCACGCAGGAAGCGGACAGAACAGCCACCGGCATAGTAGCCGCTTGCATGGCATGGAGCCTGCCCCGGAAGGGGGCGGGCAGTGATAGCTGATCAGGACGGAATATGACATCACGATTTTACCTGTTACCTTCGCTGGCCATGGTTTTCCTGCTCTCCTCATGCAGTTGGGTAGACAAGGGAACAGACGGCAATATTCCGCCACGCAGTGCGGATGATTCGTTTGTTGTAAACGAAGGGGGTACGCTGGAGCTGCTCACTTATGAGGAGGGCGTGCTGGGCAACGACGAGGATGGTGGTAATCGTCAGCTGGTGGCTCGGGTAGTGGAGAATACGGGCCCAGCCTTTGCGGCAAATGCCGGTTTTACCTTTAATCCTGATGGCACTTTCACCTATACCCACAATGGCGATGAACCTCCTCCAGCCGTAAAGGTTAACGATGAAACTGTTCGTCATTGTGATTTTTTCAGCTATATTGCCAATGACGGTATTGACGATGGCGAGCAGAAAAGCGTCTGTATTGATATTATTCCTGTCAATGATATTCCGGTAATTACTGGCCAGAAGACTCTGGCAACGGTAGAGGATAATCCCGTATCCATTGCTCCTTCAGATCTGGTAATCAAAGATCCCGACAATAATGTGGAAGATTTCCAGATAGTGATAAAAAGCAGTGATTACTATCAGGTGGAGCAGAATACCGTTCATCCCAATGAAAACTACAATGGTGAACTGGACGTGGAGCTGACAGTCAGCGACGGGATTGCAGAGAGCGAAGTGTTCCGCTTCAAGATCAACGTAATTCCGGATAATGACGCACCCCAGATTACACAAAAGGCCCCTTTGTCAACACTGGAAGATACCCCTTTAACCATCGATCGGGACAGGGATCTGACCATTGTGGATATCGACAATGTCCCGGAGGATTTTACCTTGACGGTGGAAGGCTTTGAAGGGGGAAATTACTCGGTGGACCCGGATCAGGTTACCGTGATTCCAAACGGTGATTACAGTGGTCCGCTTGAAGTAAGAGTGCTTCTTACTGATGGTGAAGGACAAATAACCAGCAAGACATTGAAAGTGGATGTAACCGCTGTCAATGATGCGCCTGTGATAACAGGTCAGGATGCGGTAAACACACCGGAAGAGGAGCCACTGGAAATAGCATTCAATCATTTGACTGTATTCGATCCTGACAACAATTATCCTGATGACTTTACCTTAACCGTGCAGGATGGTGCGAATTACAGCCTTGACGGCAACACCATTACTCCGGCTCTGGATTTTAGTGGAGAACTGTCTGTGCCTGTAGTGGTTAACGACGGTGAATTGGATAGTGATATTTTTGAACTCAAGGTAACGGTGACTCCTGTTAACGATCCCCCGGTGGCGGAGGCAGACACGGCCAGCACCAACGAAGATGCAGCAGTGACCACCGGCAACGTGCTGGCCAACGACACCGATGCGGACGGTGACACTCTCAGCGTCAGTGCTGCGGATGCCACGTCCGCGCAGGGAGGCAGCGTAGTCAATAACAACAATGGGACCTTCACCTACACGCCGGCGGCCAACTTCAACGGCAGCGACAGCTTCAGCTATACGGTCAGTGACGGCAATGGCGGGACGGCACAGGGCACCGTGACCGTCACTGTGACGGCGCAAAACGATCCCCCGGTGGCGGAGGCAGACACGGCCAGTACCAACGAAGATACAGCAGTGACTTCCGGCAACGTGCTGGCCAACGACACCGATGCAGACGGTGACACCCTCAGCGTCAGTGCTGCGGATGCCACGTCCGCGCAGGGAGGCAGCGTAGTCAATAACAACAATGGGACCTTCACCTACACGCCGGCGGCCAACTTCAACGGCAGCGACAGCTTCAGCTATACGGTCA
>JALSHD010000027.1 GCA_026982395.1 Chromatiales bacterium
CTCAGCGTCAGTGCTGCGGATGCCACGTCCGCGCAGGGAGGCAGCGTAGTCAATAACAACAATGGGACCTTCACCTACACGCCGGCGGCCAACTTCAACGGCAGCGACAGCTTCAGCTATACGGTCAGTGACGGCAATGGCGGGACGGCACAGGGCACCGTGACCGTCACTGTGACGGCGCAGAATGATCCCCCAGTGATCGCTGCCGGGCAGATCTTCAACGTGGATGAGAATCTGGCCTCTACCCCTGTAAATCCGGGCCCGGTGCTGGCAAGCGATGTAGAAAATGATACGCTCAGTTATGCTATCGATGGAGCCAACCCCGGTAATTTCACCATTAATTCTGTCAACGGGCAGATAAGTACCAGTACAGCATTCGATTTCGAGACACAACCGACACAATATACGTTGACCATCAAAGTCACAGATAATGGGACTCCTGCCCAATTCACCACACAGACTGTAACGATCAACATTAACGATGTTGGTGGTCTCGCTGCCAGCGTCAACCAGCCTCCACAGGTTACTGGTACTTGCAAGGCCACCCCGCTGAATGTGCCAGTATTGAATATTCCGCTGAACGCCTCCGATCCGGATGGCGATGACAGCCAGCTCAGATTTTATCGGGTAACCAACGGCAGCAAAGGTAATGCTACGGTGGATATTACCGGTCGGTTCAGCTATACACCCTACTCCGACGCTCGCGGAACGGATACTTTTATCTACAGGGTGGTTGATCAGCAGGGCGCTGAAACGCTTGCTACTGTGAAGGTGATCATCGGTAGTACCCGCATCATGCCGTTGGGTGATGCTATTACTGCCGGTAGTACCGATGGTTCCAATACGACATCAGGTTACCGTCAGGTGTTGCGCAGCAGTCTCACAGATCTTGGTTATGCGGTGGAGTTCGTGGGCAGTCAGGGTATGGCTCCTGACCGTCATGAGGGACATCTCGGCAGTCAGGTAACCTCGGCCCATATTTCCGGGAACATTGAAGGGTGGTTGAGCGCCAATCCGGCTGATGTGGTGCTGCTGCATATTGGCAGCCAGGATTTTGCGTCGGGTGGTGATGTTTCGGTCAGCAATGCCCGGATTGGCAATATTCTTGATGCAATCGATGCCTGGGCAGCAGCAGCCGGGCAGCGAATTACGGTGTTGCTTGCTGAAATTATTGATCAGCAACCTGCCAATGCCGCTGTAACGGCATTCAACCGTCTTGTCCTGGGGCGGGCGCAACCGGATAAAGTGATAGTGGTGGATCAGCATGGTGCTCTCGACTATCCGGCTGATTTAGCGGATGGTCTGCACCCGAACAGTACTGGCTACCAGAAAATGGCTGCTGCCTGGCGCGGCAAGCTGACAAGTGGTGTACTTGATAAATGCCCCTGAGCTTTAATCCGGCTAAATTTTTTGTAACTACTCAGCCTGCTTCTGAAAAACACTGTCTCAGTGTTGGGAAATGACCATTTTTTGCTTTGATCAGGCCTGTTTCAGAAGCAATCCGAGTGGTTATACAACATGTTCACTACTCGCTGAGTAGCTACAATTTCTTCAGAATTGTTAACCAAGGCATAGCGCATAGCATAATAATATTGTAATTTTGCGGTTGGCACCGGAGATGGCTGGCTGCGCCATACTACGGATTGAGACCGGCTTTTCAGGTTATTGGAGAGAAGCAAAAATTATTCTTCTGTTGCGGGAGCCGCCTCATAACAGAATCTTTACCAGTCGCTCATCAAGGTGATATCGACGGATTCAGCCAGTGTTCAGGGCGGGGCTTTCCTGTGGGGTTTTTACTGCAAGAGTGCCGAATCCGTCAATATTACCTTGATGAGCCACTGGAGTATGGGAAGCAAAATAGAGGTGAATCACTTTCTCACTGTGTCAACCAGGGTAAGTGGGTGGCGGGATCATGGCGCCACATTGATAGTGTATCGGCAGGAATAATAACATGCTATTAAGGGAAATTATTTTATCGGGGCTGCGACTGCTGATAGTTACTCCCTTTTTCGTTCTTGCTGCATGTGACTGGGTGGATGACCGGCCGGATATTAATGATAAACCTGTCGTGTTTGATGATGGTCCTTACAAAGTGCTGGAAGGTAACAAGGTTGTTGTTCTTGCAGATATAGGCCCGCTGGCAAATGACAGGGACGGTGGCAATCAGGGTATTACCGCTGTTTTGGTAAAAGGCCCCCGGTTTGCGGCAGAGGGGGGGTTCCAGCTGCATGCTGATGGTTCGTTTGTTTATGTCCATGACGGAAGCGAGAATCACGAAGACTACTTTGTCTATATGGCCAATGATGGCCTGGATAACTCTGAACACTTGAATGTCCAGATAATCATAAATCCGGTTAACGATCCCCCCGTAATTACTGGTCAACAGAAGGTAGAGCTGGTGGAAGACAGTGTATTGCTGCTGGGGGCGCGGGTTCTCAATCTGTCTGATCCTGATAATGTTTTTCCTGATGATTTCAGTCTGGTGATAGCTGATGGAGAGAATTATTTCCGTAACGGGAACAGCATTATCCCCCGGGAAAATTATTTTGGCCCACTGGAAATTCCCATTGTGGTCAATGATGGAACGGATAGTAGCGGCAGTTTTAATCTTGCCGTTACTGTGACCCCGGTAAATGATGCTCCTGTAATAACCGGTTGGAACCAGTCTCTGCTGGCGGGAAATGAGGATATGAGGTTGGCGGTAACCCTGGAAGCGCTGGATGTCTATGATGTGGAAGGTGATCCCGTAACCTTACAAGTGCAGCCGGGTAATGGTTATATAGTAAATGGCAATGTTATAACTGCTGCGCCTGACTGGTTTGGCGAGCTGGCGGTTAATGTGGAAGTCAGCGATGGCCAAGCCAGCTCGCCAGGGAAAATCACTGTAATCATTGAGCCCGTCAATGATCCTCCATGGGCAAAACAAGACAATGCAACAACTCCGGAGGATAGCTCTGTTTCCATTGATGTTACCCGGAATGACGCCGATCCCGAAGGTTATGTGGAGATAGACAAGGGAACCGTAGCGATCGGCAAACAGCCTGCATATGGCACAGTAAGCGTAAGTGATGATGGCGTGGTGACATATCGTCCTGAAGGCAATTTTAATGGCAGTGACAGTTTTGGTTATACCGTGGCGGATATTCATGGAGCGGTATCCAGAGAGGCTGCTGTCACCATAACTGTGACGCCGGTAAATGATGCTCCGGTTGCCAATAACGACAGGGTGAGCACCAGGGAAGATACTACCAAAAACATCAATGTTACAAGTAATGACAGTGATCCTGATGGAGTTGGTGATATTGACAGGGCTTCGGTAGAGATCAGAACAAGACCAATGCATGGTACGGCAACACCCCGGAGCAATGGAACAGTAGATTACTCTCCGAATGCCGATTTTTACGGTAAAGACCAGTTTACCTACCAGATAAAAGATCGCAGCGGCGAGACTTCCAATGTTGCCACGGTGAATATTGAGGTCGAAGGGGTTAATGACCTTCCTTATGCGGATGATGACACCGCATTCACCAAAGAGGATAACTCGGTCATTATTCGTGTAACCGAAGGTGATACGGATGCGGACGGAAAAATTGATCGAGGTTCGGTAACTATCGTCAGACAGCCTTCTCATGGTCGGGCTGAAGTCCGTTCTCGTGGCAGAGTAATCTATACTCCTGCCACCAATTTCCACGGTTCCGACAGCTTTGCATACCGGGTCAGGGACGATGACGGAGGGCTTTCCAACAGGGCCACGGTAACGGTAACAGTTCGTAGTATCAATGATGCACCTGAAATCATCGGCCAGCGCCCTCTTGACATGCCAGAGGAAAGTTCACTTGCTGTCACCCTGGGAGATTTACAGGTAACCGATCCCGACAATGAATATCCGTCAGGCTTTAGTTTGACGGTGCAAATCGGGAAAAACTATACATTGTCGGGAAATACGATCACACCAAAGAGAAATTTTTCCGGGAAGTTAACAGTGCCGGTGAGAGTCAATGACGGTACCGCCGATAGCAATATTTACGATCTTAGGGTATCAGTTATCGAGGTCAATGATGTTCCGACAATCAGCGGTGTACCGCTAACCAGAGTATATGAAAACCAGCATTACAGCTTTGTTCCAGTCGCTACGGATAGAGATGCAGGGGATACCTTGGTATTTAGTATCCAAAACAAACCTGAATGGGCAAGTTTTAATGCGGTTACTGGTGTCTTCGCTGGTATTCCGCGGAATAAAGATGTTGGCACTGTGAGCGGGATTGTCATTTCAGTGAGGGATGGATCCAAAGCCGAGGCTGCTTTGCCTGCTTTTGATATAAGCGTGGTTAATGTAAATGATAATCCCGTTATTGAAGGGAAGCCCGGTACCGTTGTGGCCGAGGGTGAAATCTATAATTTCTTGCCGAAAGCAAGCGATCCGGACGGTGACGAGTTGACGTACCGTATTGAAAACCGTCCGGCGTGGGCGGCTTTTGATCCGGCCGCGGGTCGTTTGAGCGGCACGCCGGGCAATGACGATGTGGGCATCACCCGGGGAGTTATCATCTCGGTGGATGATGGTAATGGCGGGACAGCAGCACTGCCGCCCTTTGATTTGAGCGTGACCAATGTGAATGATCCACCGCTGATCAGCGGCGTGCCGGCAACGGAGGCGACTGAGGGGGAGAGCTACGGCTTTACACCAACGGCAAGCGATCCGGACGGTGACGAGTTGACGTACCGTATTGAAAACCGTCCGGCGTGGGCGGCTTTTGATCCGGCCACGGGTCGTTTGAGCGGCACGCCGGGCAATGACGATGTGGGCATCACCCGGGGAGTTGTCATCTCGGTGGATGATGGTAATGGCGGGACAGCAGCACTGCCGCCCTTTGGTTTGAGCGTGACTAACGTGAATTATCCACCAGTAGCTAATCCGGATCACGGGGGCCCTATCACGGGAAATACTTTGGTCAACATCAATGTAGTTGCCAACGATACAGATCTGGATGGTAATGACGACATCAGGAAAGATTCAATCGTGATCACCAGCAAACCGGAAAAAGGAAAAGTTACTCCGAAAGCTGATGGTACAGTGGACTACTTGGCGGATGATGATGCTATCGGTCTTGATAGCTTCAAATACACCATAAGGGATGGCGCCGGAGAGACTTCCGATGAGGCAATAGTAACCGTAACAATAACAGGGGATCTGGAAGCCGCCACTGTTAATGAACCACCCAGGACGTCGGAATTTTGCTCAATGATGCCTGTCAATACTCCAGTTGAGGGAGCCTTGCCTGCTACCGATCCGGATGGAAATGATGCAGAACTCAGGTATTATGTAAAAAAACAGGGGGGAAAAGGCAGTGTATGGCTTTCGGTTGATGGCCGGTTTACCTATGAGCCCTATCCGGGTGTGCGCGGGACTGATACTTTCAGCTATCAGGTTATCGATCAGTCTGGAGCAAAGGCTGTTGGCACAGCCAAGGTGATTATTGGCAATACCCGAATAATGGCGCTGGGAGATATTATTACTGCCGGGAGCGCTGGCGAATCTGGACAAGGCTATCGAGCCATGCTGCGCAATGCTTTGATAAAAGATGGCTATGCAGTCGAATTTGTCGGCAGTCTATCAGATTCTCCTGACAAACATGAAGGGCATACCGGGGCGGAGGTGACTACAGACTACGTAGCCGCGCGGGTGGCCAGCTGGTTGATGGATAATCCGGCCGACGTGATTCTGTTGCATATTGGCAGTCAGGATTTTGCTGCTGGCGGCGACGCGGCAGTGAGTGAAGCCCAGCTTGAGAATATTCTTGCTGCGGTGAAAGTGGTAAATCCGCTGGCAACGGTATTGCTGGCCAAAATAATTGATCAATTTCCGGCCAACCCCGAGGTTTCCGCGTTCAATGAGCATATTGCCCGGAAAGCCGGGGCCAAAGCAGTAATCATTGTCGATCAGCATAGTGCATTGAGTTATCCGGAAGATCTGGCTGGCGCGCTTCTTCCCGATACGGATGGATACTCCAAAATGGCAAGCACCTGGCGTACTGCACTGGATGATGTACTGGATCGGTGTCCCTGATATGCCCCAGCGGGGGATTTTAACGGTTTAATGTAAAGAATTTCATTGTATGGACGATATCATGCCGGTGCGATACCTGCAGGACGTTCGGGTCCATACGTGCTCAGTCACATTTGTTGCATACAGTGAAAATTCACATTTTTTCAACACTATTCAATAGGTTGTTAATGTAGCTTTATATAGACGGGTGTGGGAGATAAGGGTAGAATTGGCCATTGGAGGAGATGGGGGGATATGGGAGAATCAAAGGTCAAACAGTTTTTGTTTGGATCCGGCGCGTTGTTTTGTCTGTTGCTGTATATTGCGGTGACAGGCCTAGCGGGTGCGCATGAAGTGGACTCAGGCAGCTGTGATGAATTGCACCAACAAGAGGAACAGCGAGTCCATTCTGACCGGGCGAACCGGAAGCCGCTGGAAGCCAGCCTGAAAAAGGTGATGACTGCCAAATATCCCCGGCGCACAGATATCCCCGAGGCTTTTTTGATTGTCATGTTGGCGCTGATTGGCGTGGTTGTTATTGCGCGCCGGGATGTCTCCGGGAAAGAACAGGGCACGTTCCCCGAGAAAGGATTGAAGACAGAGAGGTAATTAGAGCAATGCTGGATATAACAACTAAGTGGCTTGGTAAAGGAATAGGTAACCTGGTGTACGGCACAACATTATTGTTGGTGCTTTTTCTGCCCTTGGCGGGAGTGGCTGAAGATATAACCGCTGAAGATATAACCGCTGAAGAGTTAGATGTTGGAAGCAGCCGCGCGGTAGTGCCAGAGTATCGGATCGGTCCAGAAGATGTGCTTGAAATCTTTGTCTGGAAAGAGCCCGATCTGCAACGAGAGGTGCTGGTTCGACCAGACGGCGGCATTTCATTTCCGTTGGCGGGCGATCTGGAAGCAGCGGGTAAAACCCCTGTCGAGGTACAGGAGGAGCTGACCCGACGCCTGCAAAAGTATATCCCGGACGCAGTTGTTACCGTCACGGTTACAAAGGTTGCGGGATACAGAATATTTGTTGTTGGCAAGGTAACGAAGCCGGGGCAGTTTGTTGTCGGGCGCTATGTGAATGTGCTACAGGCACTTACACTGGCGGGTGGGTTGACACCGTATGCTTCTGAAAACAAGATAAAAATAGTGCGGAAGAAAGGGGATGGAGAGATTACCTTTCCATTTCACTATTCACGAGTCAAGAAAGGAAAAAATCTGGAAGAAAACATTCTCCTGCAAAGCGGTGATGTTGTTGTTGTGCCTTGATGAGTATCGGGAGATATAAAACAGCAGGCCCGCTCCTGCTGGGACCGGGAAATATGATTTATAAAAAAAACGGAATATTTAAAAAACGGGTAAACTTCGCAAAACAACCGGTGCACGGGAACAGAATAAAATTCGGGGCGGGTGCTTTTTGTACAATAGGGCTTTGCATGATTTTCCCCTTCGGTTCGGCAGTCGGGGCGACATTAGCGATAGAGCCGAGTGTATCAACAAGACTTTTCTACGATGACAATGCGGCGTTGACAACCCGTCCGCATGATTTTTCGGCGGGTTCCGAGTTGTTGGGAGCGTTGAAGTTATCTCGTGATACTACCGCGATGAAGCTCCAGGGAGTAGCGCGCCTGAACATGCTTCTTGATGCCGGGGGAGATGTTTACCGGGATAAGGATAACCAGTTGCTGTCTCTCTCTTTCATACGCAAGGGAGAGGTGAGTCGTTGGCAGCTGGCTGGCTCATGGCGGCGGGATACGATAGTGCGCTCAGTTAACATCATAGAAGAAGGTGACGCAGACACGGAACCTGATGACGATGTTGATGCCGGCCTTGTCCAAACCAGCGTACGCCGTAATCGCCTTGTTTTCAAACCATCATGGAATTATCAGTTTACGCCCCGGTCAGAAATGTCTGTAGGGTATATATTTGATAATGTACTGTTTGAGGGCACGGCAAATACGACCTTGTTTGACTATCAAAACCATTCGTTGTCTGGAAGCCATTTTTACCGGATTACCGAGCGGGATCAGATTACCAGCACGCTGAAAATGAAACAGTACCGGGCCGAAACTGCCCGCCGGGACTATGACAGCTATGATTTTCTGGTGGGTCTGAAACATAATTATTCGGAGACAGCCAGCGGCCATTTTCAGGTGGGCTGGCAGCAAACCAGTTATACAAGCCGGTTTGAGAGCGGGGATACGGCGAACTATCTTTTCCGCATTTATGGGGAAAAGCGAACCGGTTTGACAAAATTCAGTGCTCGTCTGGGGCGGTCAACCTTTGCCAGTGGAGCTGGTGATGTAGTCAACTCCGACGAGCTGGTATTTAACATGACCCGAGAGTTGTCGGAAACGATGCGTTTTTCACTCCGAGTAAAAGCGTTTCAAAATGAATCAATACGCAGAGACAATCCGGATGCCAACCGGCGTTATATATCAATAGCTCCAGCAGTGAGATGGAGGATAACCCAATGGTGGTCGCTGGATGCCTCCTATCGATATCGACGCCAGAACCGGGAGACTGACAGCAGCAGCGCTGAAAGTAATGCAGTCTATTTGTCCATGCGCTATGCGCGTCCGACGCCATTATAGGTTATTCTTGGGAGTTTTCACCTGAAGTTTTTTGCGTTATGTGCAATGCCGTTACTAACTCTCTGAATTTATCGAGAGAGCTGTTTTGAGCGCTCGAGATGGATGATAAGGGGGGTGTTCGGGTGTTTCGTCATAAGGCTGTTATTCTCAATCAATACCAATTTGAATGTGTGAATTGAAAAAGTGAGTCGATATCAGTGGTAAAGGCAAATGATAAAACAGTAGCGATGCTGCTGGCTCCCAGCCTTGGTGATTACTGGGATATAGTGAAGCGCCGCAAATGGTATTTTCTGGTGCCGTTTGTTGCCACGTTATATATCGCCTTGTTGCTGGCATTTGGTTTGCCATCGGTATATCGAGCCCAGGCAACCATTTTGATTGAGCGCCAGGAAATTCCTTCCAGCTTGATTGAAACAACGATTACCGGTTTCGTGCAGGAGCGAATTGAAGCGATTAAGCAACGCCTGATGAGCCATGACAGGTTGTGGGAAATCGCGGAAAAACTGGATCTTTATCCGGACGTGCGTTCGGCGGCCAATCGGCAGGCTGTGCTTAAACAGATGCGCGATAATATCTACGTAGAGATGGTGGATATTAAAACCAGCCAGGCAGGAAGTACCAGACAGGGTGTCGCTACGATAGCGTTTACTGTGGCCTTTGAAGACCAATCACCTGAGACAGCCCAGATTGTTGCCACCGAGCTGGCAGAGCTGTATATGAGTGAAAACCGTAAGCAGCGCGGTGAGCAGGCGGCAGAGGTTTCCGGTTTCCTTGAAGAGGAAGCGCAACGGCTGGCACAGAAGATGGCAGAAAGCGAAAAAAAGCTTGCGGAGTTCAAGGAAAAACATCTCGGGGCAACGCCTGAGCTATCCAACCTTAATATGCGCCTGCTGGAACAGACCGAAAATAAAATTCAGCGACTGGATGATCGTATCCGCTCTCTTGAAGATCGCAAGATGTCATTGGAATCCCAGTTGGCGATTACCAACCCGCACAAAGATGTTTTTACGGATGAGGGCGCCAGAGTACAAAGCTCGGGTGAGCGGTTAAGCACTTTGACATCGGAGTATTTGCGGCTTTCCGCAACATATGCGCAAGATCATCCTGATGTTGTTAAATTACGCAGGGAGATTACCGCCCTGGAAAACCAGACTGGGTTGAATAGTGGCGCCAGCAGCCTGGTTGCCAAACTCAGCACTCAACGAGAGGAGCTTGCAAGAGCGCGTCAGCGCTATTCGGATCAACACCCGGATGTCAAAAAACTGCAGCAAAGCGTAGCATCACTGGAGCGGGAACTGCGTAATATCTCGATTGACAGATCTGCCAATATAATCACCGCTCCAACCCGGCCCGACAACCCGGCCTATATCTCCTTGCAAACACAGCTCAATTCGGTAATTGCCGATATTGCCGCAGATCATTCTACGCGTAGAAAACTGGAGCAGAAGCTGGCGAAATATGAGTCCCGACTGGCCAGTGCGCCTGCAGTTGAGCGTGATTTTCTCGCACTAACCAGGGATTACGACAATGCCAAGAAAAAATATCAGGAGATAAAGGATAAACTGCTGGAAGCCCGGATGGCGGAACAGCTGGAGGCGGGAGGAAAGGCGGAGCGGTTTTCGCTTGTTGCGCGTCCCTATGTTCCAACTATTCCCGAGAAACCCAATCGGCTGGGTATTGCATTGCTTGGTGCGGTGCTCGCCTTTGCGTTCGGGCTTGGAGGTGTTACGGTAAAGGAATACAGTGATCACACTGTGCATGGCAGCAAAGGGGTGTTGGCGGTCTCTCATGCCCCACCACTGGTAAGCATACCCTATATTATGAATAGTCAAGATATACGGGCTGAACGGAAACGGCGCTGGAAAATTATTTTAATCTGGGGCATGGTGTTTTTGCTTGTTTCCGCAAGTTTTGTGCTGTTGTACATGTACAAGCAGTAAGGATTTAATATGGATCGTATCTCAAAAGCGATTGAACTGGCGGCTGAAAAACGGCAACCGGAAAAGCGGAAAAAACCCCTCGCGCGGAGCGAGTCTGCGCAGCCGTTTGAATATACCAAAACGCGCCGGATAGTTGTCGAGCCAGAGGTGATGCGAGAAAATCGTCTGATTGCCGGCAGTGATCAGCAAATTATCATTGATGCATACAAGTTGCTACGTACCCGAGTTCTGCACCGCATGCAACAAAACAATTGGCGAACGTTGGGTGTTACCAGTCCCGGTGCGGATGTCGGTAAAACACTGACATCAGTAAACCTGGCAATCAGCATCGCCATGAAGCATGAAAACACCGTTGTGCTTGTAGATGCCGATCTGCGCCGACCAAGTGTCCATAAATGCTTGGGTATAGAGCCGGAATACGGCCTGCTGGACTACCTGGAAGACGATATTCCCGTTGACAAGATCCTGATCAATCCGGGTATTGACGGGTTTGTTGTCATACCAAGTCATAATCATAGTCATGCTCGTTCATCCGAGCGCCTGTCTTCTACCAGGATGGAGCGGCTGGTTCGCGAACTGACGGCACGTTATCCGGATCGGCTGGTATTGTTTGATCTGCCACCGATTCTTGTTGGTGATGATGTAGAGGCGTTTTCCCCCTTTCTCGATGCTTTTCTGCTGGTAGTCGAGGATGGCAAGACCGACGTCGTGGAATATGCCAAAACAATAGAGATCCTGGAGCATGAAGATGTTCTGGGGACTGTACTGAATAAATCGGATGAAATCGGGCACGGGTATGATTACTATTACTAGCCTGAATCAGCATCTCACCACAGACCGCTGTGACGGGTTTTCAACGAGAATGATCCCGTCGACCGACAAAGGTGTTCATCGCAATGTATGAGTCCTACTATGGTTTTCATGAGAAACCTTTTGCTCTAGCGCCGGATCCTGCTTTTTTGTTTGCAACCCAGAAACATCACCGGGCACTGACGTTATTACAGTATGGGTTGATGAATCAGGTGGGTTTTTCCGTGGTAACCGGAGCCATTGGTTCCGGAAAAACCATGCTGTTGCGGAAACTGCTGCAACAACTTGATGATGATGTTACGGTTGGCATGGTATCCCATGTGCAGTGTGATACATTCGAAGAGATGTTGCGCTGGATTCTATTGGCTTTTGAACTGGATTATCGCGGTAAGGACAAGGTAGAGCTGTCCGAGTCCTTTGTCGAGTTTTTGATCAAGGAGTATGGCGAGGGCCGAAGGGTTGTTTTGATCATCGATGAGGCGCAACATTTGGGTCCCGGTGCGCTTGAACAGCTCCGTATGTTGTCAAATGTCAACGTAGACAAGCATCAGCTGCTACAGTTGATTTTGGTTGGTCAGCCGGAGCTTCTTCATCTGTTGCGCCGCCCGGAACTGGAACAGTTTGTCCAGCGCATCGGTGTGGATTATTACCTCGAACCGCTCGAGCAAGATGAAGTCAAGGGATATATTCAGCATCGCCTCCGTGTCGCCGGTGGTGATCCCGAGCTGTTTGATGAGGACACCTATGACTTAATTTGGCATAGTACTGGCGGGATCCCCCGGTTGATAAATCTTCTGTGCGACATGACGCTGGTTTATGGTTACGCAGAGCAAAAAAGCAAAATTGATAAACATCTTGTGGAGGATGTGATACGGGACAAGCAACGTGGATTGTCGCCAATCGGAAAAATTGCTCAAGTAAAGGCCGGTGACGACGATAATGGTTTGGATATGAGCGACAGTAGTTCCGAGTAGAACAATAATAACTAATTTAACCAGCCGTATTGGTCGCATGGGGGTGTGATAGACACAACCAGTCCGGTCGGCTGAGTGTTTGGCTTGTTAATCGCAAAACTTCATAGTGAACTCGATGACAGATAAAACCCCGGTTATTACGATAAAGCCTCCGGCAAAGTGGGAAATTATTGATTTCAAGGAGCTCAGGGACTACCGGGATCTGTTCTTTTTTCTCGTATGGCGGGATATCAAGGTGCTTTATGCTCAGACGATAATGGGTTTTGCCTGGGCTATCCTGAACCCCCTGATCCAGATTGTTATTTTTTCAGTTATTTTTGGCAAGGTGGCCAAGCTGGATACTGACGGGATTCCCTATGTCCTGTTCTCGACGGTAGCAATAATTCCCTGGGCTTATATGTCAGAAGCGATGGCGAAGTCGAGCCAGAGTCTGGTATCCGGTCAGAGTATGTTGGGAAAGGTCTATTTTCCCCGGCTGATTTTCCCGATAACCCCTGTTTTGGCAAAGCTGGTTGATTTTTCCATTTCACTTGTTTTGCTTCTGGCGGTTATGCTTTACTACCGTATTACACCCACCTGGAACCTGCTGTTGTTACCGTTTCTAGTGGTTTTGATGATGTCGGTTCCGGCGGGAATAGGGTTTTGGCTATCTGCTCTATCCATCCGTTTCCGTGATGTTAAATTTGCCATGCCGTTCGTGATCCGGATGCTGATCTATTCGGCACCGATTTTATACAGTGCATCCTCAATTCCCGAAGGCTATCGTCTTTTGTATTCCCTAAACCCTATTGTTGCTGTAATTGAGGGTTATCGTGCGTGCTTGCTGGGAACAGAAATCCCGTGGGAGTTTATTCTGCCTGGAGCCTTGGTATCTATTGTTTTGCTGATTTCCGGTGCAATATATTTCCGAAAAATGGAACGGGTTTTTGTTGATGTTATCTAGTCTCCATACCCATTAATAATGAATAAAAACAACATTGCGGTTAACGTGGAGAATCTCTCCAAGGTTTTTCGTCTCGGTGTCAAAGAGCAAGCCAGCGAGAATTTTGCTGCGGCACTTTGGGCCTTTGTGCGAAGCCCGGTACAGAACTTCCGTAAATATCGGTCTCTGTATAACTTTAATGACATCAGCCTTGCCGAGGAAGAGCAGGGAGACGATATTCTTTGGGCGTTAAAGAATGTTTCTTTTACTGTTAACGAAGGTGAAGTGGTTGGCATTATCGGCGGAAACGGTGCCGGAAAATCAACCCTGCTGAAGATTTTGTCGAGAATTACGCCCCCGACAAAGGGCAATATCACTATTCAGGGTAGGGTATCCAGTCTGCTTGAAGTTGGAACCGGTTTTCACCCGGAGTTGACCGGGCGCGAGAATGTCTATCTCAATGGCACCATCCTCGGGATGCGCAAAAAAGAGGTGGATCAGCGATTTGATGAAATTGTTGCTTTTTCCGGAGTGGAAAAATTCCTGGATACGCCGGTAAAACGTTACTCCAGCGGTATGCGCGTGCGGCTCGCTTTTGCTGTTGCGGCTCATCTCGAACCGGAAGTTCTGATTGTAGACGAAGTGTTGGCAGTGGGTGATGCCGCTTTCCAGCAGAAATGCATGGAAAAAATGGAAAGAGTTGGTAAGGAGGGGCGGACGGTGCTGTTTGTTTCCCACAATATGGCTGCTGTTTCATCATTGTGTGATCGCGTTATCTGGCTTCGTGGTGGCCAGAAGGTTATGGAGGGGGGGGCTCAGGATATTGTTGGAAAATATCTGCTGGATGGTACCGACACAACCGCTCACCGTGAGTGGAATGATCCTGGCAGTGCCCCAGGCGGCAAGGTTGCCCGGTTGCGAGCGGTTCGATTGATATCTGAGCAAGGAGCCATTGCTGAGCACGCTGATATTCGGGATCGGATTGGTCTCCAGATGGAGTATGAGGTTCTGCAAGGAGGCAGTGTTTTGTTACCGAATTTCAGGGTACAAAATGACAATGGTATCGTTGTTTTTGCCACTCTGGATCAAGACCAGGAGTGGCGCCAGACACCGCGTCCGGCGGGACGCTACATAAGTACAGCCTGGATCCCGGGCAATTTTTTGAATGAGGGGACATATTTTGTCAACTGCAACCTGCTTACCCGACATCCGGATGTTGTCCAGTTTCGTGAACAGGAGGTGGTCTCCTTTGCCGTTGGCGGGAATATGGGGCCGGGAACAGCCCGGGGTGACTGGCCCGGAAAACTGAAAGGTGTTGTGAGTCCGGTGCTGGAATGGGAAACAATCTATAATAAAGAGTAACTGTAACTGCCCGGCTTGCTTCTCAAACGTGCCGTCTCTGAGTTGGAAAATGGTCGTTTACCCTTGGCCGATCCCGTGCATCCGTGTACTACACGATATATTCTCTACTCGCTGAATAGTTACGACTAACTTTCCGGTTAAATGATTTTTCCTTTCAAATCATGTTCGTCACTTGCGGTGATTGTTACTTCGGCAAATTCGCCGGCTGTCAGCGGCGCACCATTTTCGATATGTACTACGCCATCGATCTCCGGGGCATCGGCTGTGCTGCGGGCGATTGCCGCGCCTGATTCATCCACCTCATCAACAAGTACAGTCAGGGTTTGTCCTCTTTTTTCCGCCAGCTTCGCGGCGCTGATCTCTGCCTGCAGCGTCATGAAATGTTCCAGCCGTTGCTGTTTCAACTCTTCCGGTACGGGGTTGGGGAGTGTGTTGGCGGCCGCGCCCGCGACGGGTGAATAGGCAAAAGCGCCGACGCGATCCAGCTTTGCTGCCTGCAGAAAATCGAGCAGCTGTTCAAAATCCTGTTCTGTCTCCCCCGGAAAACCAACGATGAAGGTGCTGCGCAGGGCGATGTCGGGACACTGTTTGCGCCAATCGGCAATTCGCTGCAGCAAACGGTCGCTGCTTCCGGGACGTCTCATGTTCCTGAGAATGGCCGGACTGGCATGTTGCAGGGGAATGTCCAGATAGGGCAGGATGGTTCCCTCTGCCATCATCGGGATCAGCTCGTCCAGATGGGGGTAAGGGTAGAGATAGTGCAGGCGCACCCACACCCCCAGTTCCCCCAGAGCCTGGGCGAGGGCGGTCAAGCGGGTTTTCAGTGGCCGGCCGTTCCAGAAACCGGAGCGGTATTTTTGATCTACCCCATAAGCTCCGGTGTCCTGGGATACAATGAGCAACTCCTTTACCCCGGCGCTAACCAGGTTCTCAGCCTCTGTCATCACTTCACCGATGGGGCGGCTGACCAGTTTGCCACGCAGGTTAGGGATGATGCAGAAGCTGCACTGCTGGTTGCACCCTTCCGCGATCTTGATATAGGCGTAATGGCGCGGGGTCAGTTTGATTCCTCCCGGCGGGATCAGGCTGGTATGGGGGTCATGCTGAGGGGGGAGATGGCGGTGTACCTCCGTCATTACCTCTTCGGTGGCCTGGGGGCCGGTTATTGCCAGGACGTGGGGCCAGCGCTCTCTGATAATTTCGCTGTCCGCTCCCAGACAGCCGGTGACTATCACCTTGCCGTTTTCCGCCAGTGCTTCACCAATCGCCTCCAGTGACTCCTCTACCGCCGCATCGATGAAGCCGCAGGTGTTGACGATTACCAGATCGGCATCCCGGTAGCTGGGGCTGATCGCGTACCCCTCAGCCCGCAGCCGGGTGATGATATGCTCCGAGTCCACCAGCGCCTTGGGGCAACCGAGACTGATAAACCCGATGGTGGGAATTTTGTGTGCCATAGTCGTTCAGGAATCCGTTAGAATGGTGAATCCTATCCTATCAGGTGACGAATCGCCATGAAGTACCGAGATCTGCGTGACTTTATTGCCCAGCTGGAGCAGCGCGGCCAGTTGAAGCGTATCTCCCATGAGATCGATCCCGTGCTTGAGATGACCGAGATCTGTGATCGCGTACTGCGGGCAGGCGGTCCCGCCCTGCTGTTTGAAAACCCCAAGGGTCATGATGTGCCGGTACTGGCCAATCTGTTTGGAACCCCGGAGCGGGTAGCGCTGGGAATGGGGGAGGAGTCAGTGGGAGCTCTGCGCGAAGTCGGTGAGCTGCTCTCCCTGCTGAAAGAGCCGGAACCGCCCAAAGGTGTGCGTGATGCGTGGGACAAGCTGCCGGTTTTCAGGCAGGTGCTCAATATGGCTCCGAAGGTGATCAAAAATGCCCCCTGTCAGGAGGTGGTGCTGGAGGGGGATGAGGTTGTTCTGGGTCAGCTGCCGGTGCAGACCTGCTGGCCAGGTGATGCGGGACCATTGATCACCTGGGGGCTGGTGGTGACCAAAGGGATACACAAGCCACGCCAGAATATCGGTATCTACCGCCAGCAGGTGATTGCACCCAACAAGGTGATCATGCGCTGGCTGGCGCACCGTGGAGGGGCATTGGATTTCCGGGAGTGGTGCCAGGCCAGGCCTGACGAACCGTTTCCTGTAGCGGTGGCGCTGGGGGCGGATCCGGCGACGATTCTTGCCGCAGTTACCCCGGTGCCGGATTCCCTCTCGGAGTACGCCTTTGCCGGACTGCTGCGTGGCTCCAAAACCGAGGTGGTGAACTGTCTGGGTTCCGAGTTACAGGTTCCAGCTTCCGCTGAATATGTGCTGGAGGGGCATATCCTGCCGGGAGAGACGGCTCCTGAAGGCCCTTTTGGCGATCACACCGGTTACTACAATGAGGTGGATGAGTTTCCGGTTTTTACTATCGAGCGCATCACCCGGAGAAAACAGCCGATCTATCACAGCACCTACACCGGCCGTCCACCGGATGAGCCGGCTATCCTCGGGGTGGCGCTAAATGAAGTATTCGTCCCCATTTTGCAAAAACAGTTTCCGGAGGTGGTGGATTTTTATTTGCCACCTGAAGGTTGCTCCTACCGTATGGCGGTAGTGAGCATTCACAAACAGTATGCCGGCCACGCCAAGCGGGTGATGCTCGGGGTGTGGTCATTTCTGCGCCAGTTCATGTACACCAAGTTCGTGATAATCACCGATGATGATGTCAATGTGCGTGACTGGAATGATGTCATCTGGGCGATGACTACCCGCATGGATCCAGTGCGTGATACCACCCTGATCGAGAATACCCCCATTGACTATCTGGACTTTGCCTCGCCGGTCTCCGGATTGGGGGGGAAAATAGGATTTGATGCAACCAACAAATGGCCAGGTGAAACCGATCGGGAGTGGGGCAGGCCCATACGGATGTCAGAAGAGATTGTCAGTCGGGTTGACACCATCTGGGATGAGCTGGGAATTTGACATCCATCGGCGGCTGGCGGATAGTTAGCGGTTTTCATTCAACAGGGAATAATGAATATGAAAAGATTATTGTGTGTCACGTTAATTGTATTGCCGTTAATTACCGGCTGTTCCTCCAAGCAAGGGGAGGATAGCAGTAAAGAAAAGCATGAAAATGGTCATGTAGAAGAACATTCTGACAACCATGCCGGTGATAGTGAACATGCGGCCGGGCACAATGAGGGGCGTTGGGGCTACGAGGGTGCAGGCGATCCACAACGCTGGGGCGATCTGAAAGCCGAGTTTGCCACTTGCAAGGTTGGTCAGAATCAGTCCCCGATAGATATTCAGACAGAGAAGGTCAGCAAAACCGGCTTGCCCACAATCGAATTTCACTATAAGGAAGCGCCATTGTCCATTCTCAACAATGGTCATACCATTCAGGTGAACTATCCTGCTGGAAGTTTCATCAAGGTCGGTGATACCAGTTATGAGCTGTTGCAGTTTCATTTCCATACTCCCAGTGAGCATACTGTAGATGGTAAACCCTTTGCCATGGCTGCTCATCTGGTTCACAAAAATACTGAAGGTGGGCTGGGCGTTGTGGGCGTGTTGATGAAAGAGGGAGAGAACAATCCTGCTATCGAAACACTATGGAAAGTCATGCCGAAGCAGGCGGGGGAAGAGGTTCAGAGCGCGGATATAACA
>JALSHD010000028.1 GCA_026982395.1 Chromatiales bacterium
TAAGCTACTACCGCGGTGACAGCAGCGACAGGTGGAGAAAGCGCCTCTATCTCAGAAAAGATCAGGGCCGTTGGTATATACTGCATGAAGGTAATGTGGTGGAAGAAGGGGCGACGCTGGCCAATGCTGAAAATGAACTACGGTTGAATGAACAGCTGTAGCGGTGACTCTGAAATCAGCAATTTTCCGCTTTACAGCTCTCTTCCAAGCACTTGGTTGCGTCCCCGCTCCTTGGCCTGATACAACATCTCATCTGCGGCATTTAACAGTGTCTGGCGAACCATTCCGTCACCGGGCGTGGTGGTTGCCACGCCTGCGCTGACTGTGACACGGCCATACTCTCTAGATCCGTTGTGAGGCATGTTCAGCTCTTCGATATCAATGCGAATCCGGTCGGCCATGATCGCTGCGCCAAGGGCATCTGTCTCCGGCAGCAGAATGGCGAACTCTTCACCACCGATTCGGGCGGCGCAATCTCCCGGCCGCTTCAGAGAGCGCTGAAGTCCCTGTGCAATCTGTTTCAGGCAATCATCCCCCGCACTGTGGCCGTATGTGTCGTTGTACTGTTTGAAATAATCCACATCCACCAGCATCAGGGAGATGGAACTTCCACCCCGTTTGGCGCGCCTCCACTCCACATCGAAAACATCAGTAAAATGACGGCGGTTGGGGATGCCGGTCAACGGATCGATAGAGGCCAGCTTTACCAGCAGATCACGCTTCCTCTTCTGCTCCAGATGGGTTTTGATGCGTGCCTTCACTATCGGGATATAGAACGGTTTGGAGATATAATCAACCACTCCCCACTCGAATCCGCGAGCTTCATCATCCTTGTCATTCTTGGCAGTAAAAAAGATGACCGGGATATCCTGCAGCGTGGCATCCTGCTTTAGGCGACTGCAGACCTCATACCCATCCATGCTCGGCATCATAATATCCAGCAAAATAAGATCAGGCTGGTTTACAATGACCGCCTCGAGTGCCTGTTCGCCGCTGGTTGCGATATCGATGTCATAATCACTTCTGAGGGACTCCATCAACACACGGCAGTTTGCCGGAACGTCATCGACAATCAAGACACGGGATTTTGTACTTGTGCTGGCAAGCATGTTTTTTGTTACTGATGGCATGTTAAGGGACACAGTTTAATCAATATAAATATTTATTTGCAAACTAATTATGAGAAGGGTTTATGCATTTCCGGTTGCGTGATCTGAGGGGTTCTCACTGGGTAGTGTGGGCGGGGCTGTTTCTGCTGAGCTTCCTGTTTCAGCTGCTCGGATGGGTGGAGTGGTTGCGTTTCGATCGTGCGCTGCTGGATGATGGCCAAGTTCTGTTGCTGTTCAGCTCACAGTTGGTACACCTCAACTGGTCACACTGGGCTTTGAATATGGCTGGCATGGCGATGATTGCACTGCTGTTCGGGCGCTATGGCTCAGCGCTCTATTGGTTGTGGGTGGTTGCCGTTTCTGCCTTGGCCGTGGGGGTCGGACTCTGGTGGCTGAATCCCGAACTTCGCTGGTATGTTGGACTTTCCGGGGCCCTGCACGGCTTGATGCTGGCAGGTATCTTGCGGGAGATGCGGATAAACAGAGTCGCAGGTGGTGTTCTGCTCTTGTTGATAGTGCTAAAACTCGCCTGGGAGCAGTTTTCCGGAGCAATGCCTGGCTCCGAGAGTCTGATTGAAGGGCGGGTTGTAGTGGACTCTCATCTGTATGGGGCTGTGGGGGGAGTGACAGCTTATGGTTTGTGGTGTGTGGTCGTAGGTAAACGTGGATTCAGAGGATAAATCGTATTTATCCCGTGTGTCAGGGCAGCGATTGATGTTGGTGTTGTCCGTTACGTTTTTCCAGGATGTGTGGGTCCAGAGCAGCGGTCATGGTAACGGTCTGTTGAAGATAAATTATGAAAAGCTCGATGCCGGGTGATTGGAGTACATGTCCTTGAAACGCCTTTCAAAGGCGGCCCGGCATGGGTTTCGTCCACCCAAAGCCGTATCGCACCCACTCTCTATGCCGTACTGAACCGTCTGCAACGCCATTCTTTGTGTTGAGCCATGCAGGATTTGTCGGGAGTGCTTGATTTGTACTGATGTGAACCCATATAAAAGGGTACCGTCACAAGCATGTTTGGACAGATGGATTGATATACCGCCGGAAAACTGCCTGGTAGTGCCCGTCCCAAAGGAAGGAAAAAGATGACTCCCGAATCCCCCTTTTTCAGTGATAGTTTCCGTTGCCTCAAAGAGTCGCCTCTGTTTGGGCAGCTTGATGAGCATGCGCTGCTGGATATTCTGCAGCGCTGCCGCCGCGAAACCTGGAAACACCGCCGCCTGCTGCCCATGGAAGAGACTTGGCAGCGTTTCCATATCCTGCTGTCCGGCCGGGTACGGATTAGTCGCAGCAATCCGGAGAGTGGCCGAATAATTACGCTGTTTCTTCACGGGCCGGGTGATGGTTTTTGTCTTCTCAGTCTGTTGGATGGGCAGCCGCATGATGTCATGCTTGAAACACTGGATGATGTATCCCTGTTAACCATGCCCATGGGTGAGGCGCGACAGTGGATAGATGAACACCCTGCATTCAACCGCATGTTGCTACCCTATATCGGACAGCAGATGAACTCGTTGGCAAACCTCTCTGCCGATCTGGCTCTGCATGATACTGAAGCCCGCTTGGCCCGCCTGATTCTGCGCCACATTGATGAAGCGCAGCCGGAGCATGTTGAGCCTAAATTGATTAACGATCTTTCTCATGAGTCCCTGGCCGAGATGATCGGGAGTGTTCGAGTGGTGGTAAACCGGCAGTTGCAGCACTGGAAGCGTGAGGGGATCGTTGATGCCCACCGCGGATACCTGATGGTAGAAAAACTTGATGTGCTGACTCATCGTGCAGAGCAGGATCTGTCGAGAGGTTTATCAGGATGATGGCTCACTGCGCTGTGCCGAAAAACATCGTAGAATGCTGAGTTTCAGGTTATCTCAGAGAAGGAGCAGCAATCTTTATGTCTCCCGGATTTTCCGATAGAGAGAGCGTTATAGCACTGCTGCGGCGGTCACCACTGTTTGATTCCTTAACCGATAAAGTGTTGCTTGATATGCTGCACCACTTTCGCAGGGAAACCTGGAAGCGAGGCCGTTGCCCTGCCGGTTCCGGGACTCAACAGCGTTTCCATGTAATTCTTTCTGGGCGGCTGAAAATGGGGCAGATCAACCCGGATACCGGGCGCATGGTGACCCTGTTTCTGTTGGGGCCGGGGGATGCATTTGATGTCATCAGCCTGTTGGATGGCGAACCAAATCCGGTAATACTTGAGGCTCGTGATGATCTGGAACTGCTCTCCACGCCGGTGGATGAAGCGCGCCGCTGGATTGAGCAGCATCCGGAATTCAACCGCAGTTTTCTACCGTATCTTGGCCGACAGATGCGTTTGCTTGCAGATCTTGCGGGGGATCTGGCGCTGCATGATACTGAGACCCGGCTGGCCCGGTTGATACTGCGCCATATCGATAACGGCAATCCGGCTCATCCGTTGCATCTGATTCATGATCTTCCCCATGAAGTCCTCGGGGAGATGATCGGTACGGTTCGGGTAGTGGTGAACCGGCAACTGCAGCACTGGCAGCGGGAAGGTGTGATTATCTCCCGGCGTGGCAGGCTGGAAATTCAGGAACTTGAGGGGTTGTTGAAAAAGGCCATGCAATCCATTCACCGCCGCACTGAAAAATTCCAAAACCACCGTTGAAAACCACAATGTACCGACTCAGCGAGTAGTATATCCCCCGTGTAACTGCTCAGCTTGCTCCTGAAACACGCCATCTCTGCGTTGGAAAATGGTCATTTAGCCTTTTGTAAACTCGTATCCCCGCCTTGAAAATTGGTCCATTTCAGGAGCAAGCTGAGCGGTTGCGGTAATCTTTTCGTGTAACCCAGGTAGCAGAACTTACTCTCCCCAAGGTGCATGATAATCCACCATAACAACAAATTTCTTTGTTTGTAACGTAACACCAGTCTGCTTTTTTGCCGGGGGATCTTGAGCTTTCCGGCATTTTGGTGAGACGTTCGGGGCTGTAACACAAGGGGAGAAAAAGGGTGGATGAAAACAGTTGTGTCGCGATATATCACACGCATGAACAGGCCGAAGCTGCTGTACGCAAGCTGCAAAAGGCTGCATTTGATATCAGAAAAATATCCATTATTGGCAAAGGCTACCGCCAGGAAGAGCATCCCGTCGGCTTCTACAATACCGGCGATCGGGTAAAATTCTGGGGTGCGCAAGGAGGATTCTGGGGCGGAATATGGGGGATGCTTGTTGGCGCTGCGCTGTTCTGGATTCCGGGGCTGGGGCCGGTGGTAATGGCAGGGCCCTTGGTCGCGGCACTGGTGGGTGCCCTTGAGGGAGCTGTCGTTGTTGGTGGACTCAGTGTGCTGGGGGCAGCGCTCTACAGCATTGGCATTCCCAAAGACAGTATCATTCGCTACGAAATTGCCCTCAAATCTGATCAATATCTGATTGTTGTGCACGGAAATCAACAGGAGGTGGAGCGGGCACATGAAGTGCTGGCAACAACCGAACCGACAGATGTAGCCATTCATCTCAGCTAATCGGGCATGTTTACCACGTGGTTCGTTTCGCATCTTGCCTGGATCGGTGGTTTCCTGCTGGCGGTGGTATTGCTTACGCATATTATCCGCCAGCGGCGATCTCCAGCAGCCACTATTGCGTGGATTCTGTTTATTGTCATGGCGCCCTATATTGGTGTGCCGCTTTATCTTGTTTTTGGCGGACGCAAGATAGTGCAGATGGCAGAGGGCAAGGCGGAGATCTGTCTGCCGGAGGTTGAATCAGAATCAACGGCTGCCCTTTCATCGCTTGAGCGCATTCTGTCTGCCAACGGTATTCCGCCCGCTTCGGGCGGCAACCAGATTTCATTGTGCTGGACTGGTGAGCAGAGTTACAAAGCATTGGTGGAGCTGATTGAAAGGGCATCAGAGCGAATTGATCTCTGTTTTTTCATTCTTCATCCAGACCGGGTCGGGAGTGATATTGTTCAACGTCTTGTCCGGCGCGCTGCGGAAGGTATCGAGGTGCGGTTGTTGCTTGATGGCGTAGGGTCATTGCAGACCCGGGCGCGGTTTCTGGAATCGCTGGTTGCATCCGGCGGTCGTTTCTATTTTTTCAATCCGGTGTTGCATCATCCATTTCGTGGCCGTGCCAATCTGCGTAATCATCGCAAGGTTGCAATCGCAGACGGCAGTCGGGTACTGGCAGGCGGGGCCAATGTTGCCTGTGAATATATGGGGCCGGAAACACGTCCGGATCGCTGGCGTGATCTGACATTTGTGATTGAGGGGCCGGCGGTGGAGCACTATATTCGCCTGTTCGAGGCAGACTGGCAGTACGCCAGCAATGAGGTTTCCAGCAACCATC
>JALSHD010000029.1 GCA_026982395.1 Chromatiales bacterium
TTGCCAGAGAGGCTCCGACAGAGACTGCCCAGGTATCCGGTGCCGGTGGTCCTGTTAGGAAGGTTGGCTGTCGTCGAATCCCGGCAAGGCAAGGGACTGGGTTCCATCCTGCTCGCCGACGCCCTGCAACGCGTCGCTCAGGCCAGTCAGGTGATGGCGGTCTACGCCGTGGTCGTCGATGCGCTGAATGACCGAGCAGCACAGTTTTATCAGCAGGTTGGATTCATCCCCTTTCCCAGCCAACCGCTAAAACTATTCCTGCCAATGGACTCCGTAAGTCCCCTGATCGATTGAGTTGCTTCCAGTCGGGTTCAGCCCCCGAGCTGGCTATTCTCAACTTGTTGATGAACCAGCATAGCCTTGGTACTGCCAGCCTACTGGAGAACGGTCACAAGTCTGTAGTACCCGCCACAGTCGGCCAAGCGTAGCTTGCGCAAGAAACAGCCCCAGGCATTGCCGGAGAAGTTTGGCATCTCTGGCGTAACTTCCAAAAAAATAGCCTGGGAAAACTCAGCCTCCAGGTACGCTTGCCATTATCCAGCCTGCAAGCAATTCCTAGCCAAGAATCAACAGATTAGATGGCAACCCAATAGGGATCGTGTCGGTTTCCGAGGGTTACAGCGAAGCGTTTCGTGGAATTGCGTAAATGGCGGAGAGGGAGGGATTCGAACCCTCGATACGGTGTTACCGTATACACACTTTCCAGGCGTGCTCCTTCAACCACTCGGACACCTCTCCAACACAAGCGCTGTAGGATAGCCCAGACGCCACTTTGACGCAAATCACTCATGCAAGCTCAGGAAGCAGCCTGGATAGTGCTGTCTTCTGTTTCAATGTGACGCAAAATCCGGAGTTCAAACTCAGCCGCCGGCAACGGTTTGCTGATATAATTCCCCTGTACAAGGTCACAACCCTGGGATACCAGAAAATCACGCTGCTCGCTGGTCTCCACTCCCTCGGCAACAACTATCAGATTCAGTTTTTGCGCTAACGAAATAATACTGGTGATAACGGCAACATCACTGGGATGAGTTCCGCTATCAGGCACGAAAGAGCGATCAATCTTCAGCACATTGATAGGGAAATGACGCAGATAGCTGAGCGATGAGTAGCCGGTTCCAAAGTCATCTATGGCCAGCGTAACGCCCAGCTCCCGCAACCCCTGCAGCACAGAGATTACACCGTCAGCATGCTTCATGATAATGTTTTCGGTAATTTCCAGCTCCAACTGCTCAGCGGGGAGCCCTGTCTCATCCAGGATCCCCGCCACACGTGCTATCAGTTTGTCTCTTTCCAGCTGGATAGCTGACAGGTTGACTGCAACCCGCATGGCAGAGTGCCCCTGTTTCAACCACTGTTGTGCCTGGATGCAGGCTGTACGCAGTACAAAATCACCCAGCGGAACGATAAGCCCTGTCTCTTCCGCCAGAGGAATGAATTCAACCGGAGGAATCATGCCTTTTTCCGCATGCCGCCAGCGCACCAGCGCCTCCATTCCGGCAAACCGACCGGTCGCCAGGCTCAGCTGGGGCTGATAGTAAATCTCCAGCTCGCTGTTTTCCAGCGCCCGTCGCAAATCACTCTCAAGCTCCAGCCGTTTGGTAACTATTGAACCCATTCCTGCCCGATAAAAATGATAGTTCCCACCCTCCTCCTTTGCGCAGAACATTGCCATATCCGCCCGTTTTACCAAGGTATGCACATCGGTACCGTTGGCCGGGCTCATAGCTATTCCGACACTGGCTGAAATATACATCTCCCGATTGGCGAAAACGAACGGCTCAGACAACACGCTGCAGATCTTGTCGGCAATTCCGGCAACCTCATCAACGGAGCGAATCCCTTCCAGGATAATGGTAAACTCATCTCCTCCAAGCCGCGCCACGAGATCCCGACTACGCACACAGCCAGTTATACGTCCGGATGCCGCTCTGAGCAGCTGATCACCAATATCATGCCCCAGAGTGTCATTGATTAATTTGAAACGATCCAGGTCGAGGAACAACAATGCCAGCATATCGCCTTCGGTATGTTCTTTCTGTAGTACCGAGGCAAGATGCTCCATGAAATAGGTTCGGTTGGGAAGTTCGGTCAGGGAGTCATGATAGGCAAGCTGGTGCATCCGCTGCTCAGCGTAACTGGCTTGCAGCAGTCGTGTAATACGCTGTCGCAGCAATCCAAAATGTACCGGCTTGGGAATGTAGTCAGTGGCGCCCACCTTGAAGGCCTTTTCGATAGACTGCTCATCATCCAGCGCCGTGACCATCAGTACCGGGAGCGTTCTGCAACCGGACAGTCTGCGTATTTTTTTACAGGCAGCAAACCCGTCCATGCGCGGCATCAATGCATCGATCAAAATGAGATCCGGGATCTGGCGTTCACAAAAAGCGATCGCCTGTGCACCATTGGCTACCTCTTCTACCTGATATCCCGCACTCTCTACAACACTGCGCAGTGCAAAACGCATTCCCCTGTCATCATCGACAATCAACACACAGGACTCTTTCTCGTTCAGCACAACCGGCTGACAACAACTGTCATCCTTGTCCAGCTCTTCCTGCAGGGAAATTCTGACCTGAATCAACTCATCCTGCAGCGCAGCTACCAGTCGTTCCGCATTGGCCGTAGTTCCACTGCGACCCAGTTGCTCAAGATGCCTGGCAGCTTCTGCCAGACGGTTTGCCCCAACGTTTCCACTGCTCCCCTTGATAGCATGCGCCGCCTGAACAAGCGCCGATGCATCGTTGTCTGCAATGCTCTTCTCCAGCGTCTCGATATATGCGGGAATATCCTCGAGGAATACCTCAAACAGACCAGCCAGGTTATCCCCTATATTGTCCCGAAGCTCGTTCAAAACGCTATCGTCAAGCACGGCCAGCCGGGAAACCTCGGCAACAACGGGCCCGTCAGCCACATCTTCCAGCCATTTGTAAAGTTTCGATTTCAGCACATTCAGTTTGATGGGTTTGGGGAGAAAATCATCCATCCCCACCTCCATGCAGTGCTGAATATCCCGCTCATGTACATTTGCGGTCATCGCAATCACGGGAGTACGCACCATTCCATCAGCCTCGCGCCTGCGAATAGCGGTGGTGGCAGCAAAACCGTCTACAGTGGGCATCTGGCAGTCCATCAGTACCAAATCATATTTTTTGTGTTCAGTTTTCTCTATCGCTTCTTCGCCGTTGACGGCAATATCAACCAGGCACCCCAAACGCTCCAGCATTCCCTGAATTACCAGCTGATTGGCCCGGTTATCCTCTGCCACCAGAACAGTGTGTCCCGTTTGAATCAGCATCTCATCAGCGCTGAATGGACTGCCACCGGGATTTACTACCTGAAAATTCTGGATGGCTGCGCTGACAGTTTCGTATAGTAGCGGCTCCCGTACCGGCTTTGTAAGACACTCCACTATGCCAAGTGATGCCTCGCTCTTGCAACAGCACTGCTGAAAACTCATCATAATCAGTTTTACCGGCGCAATCCGGTTGTCTTTGGCTATGTTGAGGGCAAGTTGCAGACCATCCATCTGCGGCATCAGATAATCAACAATCGCCAGTTCGTATGGCCTGTTTTCCAGAGTGGCCTGACGCAACTCCTCCAGCGCATCCTGCCCGCTTACCGCAACCGAGGGGCTTACCCCCCAGCTCATCATTATGTATCTGAGATAGTCACGCCCGATCCGGCTATCATCAACTATTAATATTCGCACGCCTGCCATATCGCTGTAGTGGCGCTCGGCGGGCTCTTCCGGCTGACAGGCTGATTCCAGCGGAATGGTGAACCAGAAATTACTGCCCTCACCCGGCACGCTGACAACCCCAATCTCCCCGCCCATGAAATCAACCAGCTGCCGGCTGATGGTCAGTCCCAGACCGGCACCTCCCTCAGCTCGAGCCGTGGATCCGTCAGCCTGGGAAAAAGGCTCGAAGATATGCTGCTGTGCTTCGGGAGAAATACCACATCCGGTATCAACAACGCTGAACTTCAGCCGGGACCCACCCGAAGAACTTTCATGAATGCGCACTTCAACCGCAACCTCCCCCCGGGAAGTGAACTTGACCGCGTTACCCACAAGATTGAGTAACACCTGGCGGATACAACGGGGATCACCTCGCAGACTGGACGGTACATCCGGCGCAATCACATACCCCAGATCCAGATCCTTGTTCTGTGCCTGGGTAGCAAGCAGCTGAACCGCATCATCCAGCACATCCGGCAGTATGAAGTCCACCGGTTCCAGTTTGAGTTTTCCGGCATCAATACGGGAAAAATCGAGTATGCCATCGATCAATGCAAGCAGGGATTCTCCCGAATTGTGCGCCACCTCCACATATTCCCGCTGTCGTGCACTCAGCCCCATTTCACGCAGCAGCTCAAGCATACCGAGAACACCATTCAGCGGTGTACGAAGTTCATGGCTGACGTTGGCAGCAAATTCACTCTTGACACCAGCCAGCTCCAGAGCTGCGTCACGCGCCACTTTCAATTCGGTTTCATGCTTTTCCTGCGCCTCCATCATACTGTTGAAGGTTGCTCCCATGGCAACAATATCCTTCGCCCCATGAATGTTGGCGCGCACATGCCCCTCACCCGCCCGCGCCCGTCGCATTGCCGCTGCCAACCCGCTCAACGGTTTTGTTACCCGCCGCATGATCTCCAGCAACACCAGTAACAAAACACCTGCAAGTATAAACGAGACAAAAAGATTGCGGCCAAGGATGTCCCGCTCCATTGCACGCAACGTTTCTTTACCCATTACCAATCGCACGTAACCGATTAGTTTTTTATCACTTTCAACATCGGTTATAGCCGGACCCATGTTTCTCGTATAATCCGGCACATACACCGGAGCAACAAAAAACCAGGCATCTTTCGTCTCCCGCTCCAGTTCCAGAACTGACGGCCATCTCCCGCTATCAACCTCCAGAACAGCTTTACTGGCACCTTCGGAATACAGCAACCGGCGTTCCGAATCATAGAGCGCCAATCCATGCACCCCGGGGAAATCCAGAATTGCACGGATAGGTATTTTTGCGCCCTCTTTACTGCCATACAGCAGCGCAAAGGTGCTTTGACGGGCAAACATTGCAGTAATTTTGTGAGCCTCATCGATCATGATCTCCTGCACCTTCCAGCTGGAGAGGCTCCACATCGACACGGAAAGAACAACCGCAAGACAGACACTGACAAGCGTAAAGGCAACAGCCAATTGACGCCGGAAACCAGAAGGTATCAAGGCACCTGACAAGGCTTTGATGCGCTTAAACATCAACTGAACTCCCCCCCGGGATACAACAGCCCGCTACTCGTCAGAGAGAGGACTGGCTATTCTGATTGTGACTACACTCTCGTGCGCAGGCACGAACCACTTGTATTATGAGTATCGTACAAACACAAACTATTTTAATAATTATAGATTGGATTTTGTCAAAAACCCTGGAACCTGTACCATCCGATGGAACTGACTCCAGATTGATACACTGACGGAATGCAACAGCTCAGTCAAGCCGATATTATTCCCGGCGCCAATTACACCGTTGCGTGCCGGTTTGCAGGCTATGTTAGCCAAACCTGCTGCGGGAGAGCTATAGCGATTTTTTTCTGTATTACTGCGAGCTGGCACGCAATGGCCTGCCCTCTAATATCAATATCGTTTCCGGACCAATAGCAGGAAGAAGTGATCGTCCGGCAAATAAAAAAGGACATGCACCTTCGTGACATGCCCTTTTCACAGGGGAGGTGTTCCCAGCAAGAATGGCTTAAAAAACGTACAGGGTCTGCAGGAACAGTTCGTCCTGATCCTTGCCATCCTTTCCGTCCAGATTTTTTCCCTGGCGGTAGGTCAGCTGCACCTTGATGTCGTGCTTGTGCAGAAACCAGTTAACCCCCACCGAGTTGCGACTCCATACCTTTTTATATCCGTCAGCATCCATGGTCTGGGTACCTGCGACCAACTCCAGCCGGGAGGGGATCACCATGTAGCCACCCTCCAGCGCCATCTGGGTAAGGGTGGTTTCACCTGCCTTGAAGATACCGCCGTCATAGGTGGAATCCACCGTGCTGGCGTTGATCACATTGTACTGGGCATCCACCGAGAATCCTGCATTGCGATAGGCGGCACTCAACTCAATGCCGTTGGCAACATCCACATCGGCTTTTCCATTACCGATGCTGTTTCCCGACGAATCTGTATAGGTATTATTATCACCATCATTACTCCAGCCAAAAGCGCCAAGACCGACGGTCAGCTTCTGCTCCCTGCTGAAGTCTCCCTGTGACATGGCCAGATAGCCGAACGGATGATAGTCAACCCGCCCGGCAACCACCCAGCCCTGATTCCAATCCGTATTGTTGTTTACTGGCGTATCAAAATCGAGCTTGCTGTCATCCGGATCGAGATTCATTCCACCTGCGGAGAAAATGTATGTAATCTTCTTGTCAGCCGCATAACCATCAAACCTCGCACCCAGTAGATAGTCGATCACCCCGTAGCTGCTATCACCGACAAAGGTGCGCTCCACCAGCTGCTGCTTCTTGGAGGAGTTCATATTCTCCCGCGAAAAGCCGGCCTTAAAGTTCCCGATATAGAGTTTCCCGCCGGAGAAGCCCTTGTACTGCATATAGGCCGATTTCACCGCCAGCTCGTTGTCATCTCCGGCCTTGCCCATCTCCCACTGGATCTTCCCCTTCCAGTCCTGGTAGAGACTCCCCTCGACATAGGTACGGAGACGGCGCAGGAAGATCTTGTCTTCGGTGCTTTTGCCCTCTGGGGATTTCTGGTAATACTGAATCTGGATCCGTCCCCCGAGCTTTATATACTGATCGTCCTGTTTGTAGACAGTAATTCCAGATGCATTTGCTGCGCTGAAACAGCCTGCTGATATCAGAGCCATACCCCATTTGACAGTACGATTGATCATTGATGGTTTGTCCTCGCAGATGTGTAAAAAAACCAGTAGAAACAGTAACAGCCAATTATTACAGAAATATTACCGGGGGCAAATAGCTCTTTCAGAAATATGACTACTCAGCAAGTAGCAGATATCTGGTGTAACTACTCAGGAACAAGCGTTGCAAAGAGTTGGTGAAACACATTGTTCAATCAACAGTGGCTGTCTGAACAAAACGTTAAGGCATGGTTTGCTTCCATGACTACCCGTGGTACAGCGTTGCCGGCCCAGCCATGACAACACCAACGCCAGAGCCTCACAAAAGCATCTAAGTCAACAAGTTAACTAACCACGCCCTTGAACAATCCAGGTCATTGCTTGTTGTCAGAAAACAACAAGCAATGGCCTGATTCATGCAAAATAGCCGCTCGTAACTATACACCCAGAGGCCATGCTGCTACTGTTTTGGCACAAAAAACAATAGTGCAACATTCAAATATCACCTTAGCTCATGGTGCTGATTCGTAACTCAAAAAAAAGGGAAAGGAAAATGAAAAAACCAGTAGATAAACCGTCCGTGCTACTCGGAAGCTTGGGGCTCGCGTCCGGCATGGTATTGCTTTCTGCAGTAGGTACCGGCACGGCCGATGCAGCTGTTGCCATTGATTCTGATGGCAAGGTGAAGGTATTCGGTGACATGCGCTTCCGCGCTGAAACTGACAACAGTACCAAACAGGATGGAACCGATCGGGATCGTAATCGTTTACGCCTGCGGGCACGTATTGGTGCTTCCTTTTCCCCCAACGATGCATGGTCCGGAAAAATTCGCCTGGCAACCAGCAGCAGCCAAGGCTCACCCTATGAAACCATGGAGACGGCTGGTAATACCGCTGATGGCATTGGTTTCGATACTGCCTATATTGCCTATGCCGGCGTGGAAAATTTAACCTTGGTGATGGGCAAAACCCCGCTGAATTTCTGGCAAACAGCCGAGGTCTGGTGGGACAAAGATAACAACCCGGAGGCGTTGGCAGCTGCTTATCAGGCCGGACCGGTAACCTTGAACGCTGCATACACCATTCTCAAGGAAGGAAAATGGGATGACGACCGGAGTGCTGTTCTCTATCAGGCTGTATTGAATAACAGTTTCGCCAATGGCATGGAATATACTTTGGCAGCTGGCGGGGCTTCTCTGACTGCAGAAGATGCTGATACAGGCGACGATGCTTTCAAATCAATGAGCCACTGGATCGTCGGCGGACAACTCAAAGGAAGCAGCTGGCGGGTGGCATTTGATTATATCAAGGGTGATGCAGATGAAGAAAATACTGCCTATGTTGTCCACGGACGATATCAAATAACAGATAGCATCGGTTTGCGCGCCTACATTTACAGTGTGGAGACCTACGCCACGTTGGGCGACGGCCTGTTTACCCAGGATAATTTTCCTTCCGCTGAACCATCCGCAGACAACTTTGATGGATACCGGCTACAGCTGGACTATAGCATAGCCAAAAACACCTATGTGGACTTCCGTTACTATGACACCAAAATCATCACTGAAGGAATAGATGACCAAGACTCCGAGCGCTCACGTGTTCAGCTCAACCTCAACGTCAAGTTCTAGCAACTACAGTTCTGAGAAAACCAACAAGGCGGGGCCATGGCGCCGCCTTTTTTAACATTTATCAAACTTCTTTCAGACCTATTCCGCATATACCACGAAAATAGCGAGTTAAACTGAACAACCGGGAATCAAATCCAAAAAAAACAGCTCTATAGTAGTAAGTAACCAGGTACAGGACACAAACAGCAAGTGCGCTTTATCCAGTCACACAGCAAGTTTGAAAAACTTTTTCATGCCCACAGCCGCGACCTTTGGCGATTCGCCTGGTTTCTGGGAAGTTCTCGTTGCGAAGCTGAAGAGGTTCTGCAGCAAACCTGGTTGCGCGCCTGGGAGAGTTTTCACTCCCTGAAAAAGACAAACAAGGCCCGCGCATGGCTGTTTACCATCTTGCACCGTGAATTTCTGAAAATACGCCGCCGTCCGTTCAGCGGGGAATCGCTGGATACAGTACAGGAGTTGCCGGATCACAGGCGGGACAGCCCAGGACTCCAGATCGATCTGGAGCGGGCGATTCGGGAACTGCCGGAAATATTTCGCGCGCCCCTGGTCATGCAGATTGCCGGCGGCCTGTCCATCAACGAGATTGCGGAGGTTCTGGATATTCCGCGCGGCACCGTCCTGTCACGGATCGCACGAGCCAGAAAACGCCTAATCACCGCCCATCCGCAGACCACTTGGACGGTATACAGCAACGAGCAGAAGATATCATGAACTGCGATTACTACCGGGAGCAGCTGCTGGCTGATCCCCTTCATCGTTCCCCCGAACTGCAACAACACCTGCAGCAATGTGCAGAGTGCCGGCAATACAGTGTCCAGGTCGATGCTTTCGAGGCCGAGTTGCGACGCTCGATACAGATGCCGGTTGAGCAGATCTCTTTTCCCGACATATCATCCACTCCAACCCGTCCACGCCACTGGATAACGATGGGTGCTGTTGCCGCCATGCTGTTGCTGACGATAGCGCTGGTAATAAAACCGGATACCAGTCAACATGAAGCCCTGGCTGTCACCTCGGATATCCTCCATCACCTGGCTGATGAACCCCAGGCATTTGCCAGCACAGAGATTGTTGACCCCGGCAAACTGCTGGCTGTGATGGGAGCAAAACTGGAAGTAACAAATGGATGGTACGCCACCTATGCAAACCCCTGCAAGATTCGCGGAATCCCCGGCTTGCATATTGTCTATCGCAAGGGGAAAGAAGCAGCAACCTTAATCTTGTTACCTGGCGAACTGCCTGTAGACGAGTCCCATGTAGCTGCCCGCTACACCCATGGGATGACGGTGGTCGTGATACCATCGTCACCAACAAAACCCGACCAGCTCCTGGCAGGTCTGGATCCTGTGTTGTACCCGTTGTAATTATTAACTATTTAGGAGATTAAGCTGTTATGAAAACATCTGTTATACGGAAATCTTTCTGGGCTGTGATATTGACTGTGTTGCTGGCGACACCGGCATTTGCGGGTGGATGGGACAAGGATAAAGGACTGGATACCGTCACACTCAAGGGTGAACTCATCTGTATCGGTTGCAGCCTGAAAAAGCTCTCTGGAGCCAATGCACAGTGCAACCTGTTCGGTGGCCATGATGTAGGATTCAAACTGGCCGATGGCACCTTTTGGAACTTTGTCAACAACGCTACCGGCCATGACGTCATCCGCGCTCATGGAGCCGTTATCGGCAAGACAGCGACAGTCACCGGCTGGATCTATCCCAACGCCCACATGATTGAGATTGAGTCCATTTCGGTTGATGGCGTATCACCGGAACAGATCGCAAAGGCTGCCTGGGAAGAGGATCAGAAAGTAGCCAAACAGTTGACCGAGCGGAAAGTGGGGCAACCCCCGCTACCAATGGGCAAGCACGATCACAAACACTAACCGGGCTGGTGGCAGGAGCCGGGATTTCCGTCCCGGTTTCTGCCACCACCTTAAAAACTGAAACTGGAGAAAAACCATGAAAAGAATCAGAACCTGGATTCTGTTTCTGGCAATTGCCTTAACAGGCACCTCCCAAGCCCTCGCCACCAGCAAAGTGGGAGACAGGGCACCGGATTTTTCGGCAACCACGCTTGATGGGAAAAGGGTTTCCCTGAGTGACTATCTTGGAAAAAAACCTGTCTATCTGGTGTTCTGGGCAACCTGGTGTCCAAACTGCCTGAAGGAGATCCCGGAGATTAACGCACTAAAAACAAAGTTCAATGATCGCCTGGCTACTCTGGCCATCAATGTCGGCATCAACGACTCAGCTGATGCCGCACGTAAATATCAACAGGAACACCACATGCAATATCCCGTCGTATTTGATGATGGCAGCGTGATCAGCTCCGCTTATGGCATTGTTGGCACACCCACCCAGCTGCTTATCGGTACTGATGGAGTTATCCACTACCGCGGATCAAAAACACCCGCTGCCACCGATATTGAAACACATTGGAAAAAACTTTCCGGAAAATAGCAAAAAGATAAAACCTGAAAAACTGTCAGATCAAGCAGGGTTGCTACGCCCCCTTAAAAACGCAACAACTTTTTGGTAATCCGGACTACCGATAGTCTCCCAAAGAATCTGACAGGTAAATGTCTGTCAGATTCTTTTTCGTTCCTGCACAAGAAAGTGGAAACCAGGAAAAAAGTTACTCTGCCCAACGAATCCGTACCGCAAAAAAAAAGCTGGCGGAAAAAACTCCCGCCAGCCTGATTACGGAATGCCGTATCAGATCAGAACTTCACCTGACCCCACAGCCATACTTTGTCAGTATCTGTTTCGTGACCTGTAGCGCTGTCATCCGCACTATAGCTGGAGTACTTCAAACCAACGCTATAGTTTCTGGTAAATTTTTTCGCTGCCAGTAGGTTGAGTTCCGTACCAAGATCGTCACCGCCATCATCCGTAGTATAAGTATGGTAGACGGCTAGCAATTTGACTCCCATCGGCTTACCGCCAATAGAGAAGTAGTTATCCACCAAGCCCTTCTTTGGAGTAATGAGAAATTTATCTCCCCAACCGTTAAACGCATGCTTGGTCGCCAGCGGTGTCTGGAAACCATACTTGCCCTCATTGCTACCCAGATTTTCCTGACCGATCTTGGCAGTGACCCCCATGAAACTGCCACCTAACTCAAGTTTTGTATAGGTATTGTCAACCACATCGGTGCTATCCGCATATTCGCTCTGGTTGGCAAGTTCAAGATTATAAAGCAGTTCAAAGCTATCGCTCAGAGCCTGCTTTCCACCAAAACGCAACCCCAATGTCTGACCATCAACCAGTCCATTCTTCTTGTTATCAGCTACAACCACACCTCCATCACCCTTCAAATCCAGCAGGTACGCATAACCGGTTATTTTTCCGAAAGAGAATCCGTTATAACTCACATTGACCAAGTGCGACTGGGACTGAGCATCGGTACCAAAGATGGTATAGGCCCTAGTGACATACCCATAAATGATGGTGGTATCCGGCAAAGATGTATTGGCAATAACCAATGCATCATAAACCTGCTCGGTCTGACGCCATCCCACGTTACCAACAAAACGGGCATTGTCGAGAATCACGCGCTGACGTCCCATTTTTACAGTCGTATCGGCAATCCCGGAATAGCTTATCCATGCCTGATTAAGACGGCTGATTTCAGGATCAGCTACAACAGGATAATTCGTCTTGCCATTTGCTCCCGGACCCTTGGGAACCAGATAATCATTGTTTTCAATGGCAGCCGTGTGCGTCATTTCACCAAAAGCCTTGAAACCTTCATAATCCCCAGTCAAGTAACCAAGCCGGGTGCGCAGAGTCAAAGCACTGGCATCGTCAGGCTTTGATTCCTGACTGACATTCTCCATCCGCAGCCGCATATCAACCGATGCCTTACCTCCAGTCAGGGCTTCAGTAAAATTATGACCCACCTCTGCCTGTGCCAGTGGCACCAGCAGAAAACTGGCGCTTGCCAGCGCTAAAATATGTATGTTTTTTACCATTTTCCTACTCCTAGTGTAAGTTACTCGGTGTCTAATTTATAACTGCAAGCCGACGTGACTTCAGCCATGTTCAGAGGATACTGCAGTATAGGAAAAACCAGCCTTGATATGTGTCAATTAAAGTACAGCACTTGCAAAGTGCTGTTGCTAACATACCACAAACCGGATAATGCCCGGCTCTGTTATTCCACCATCAACCCCAGATTCTGTTCTTCCAGTTTTTTTATTTGATCCCGCAGTTGCGCTGCCTGCTCAAACTCCAGATTCTGGGCGTGTTGAAACATCTTCCGCTCCAGCTGTTTGACTTTTTTGGCAAGCTGTTCCCCGGACAACGCTGCATATTCCGCCACCTCATCCGCCACTTTGGCAAATTGGCCGGGTGAACCGGGCGCTCCGGGACAGGCGCTCTCCATGATGTCATGAATTTTTTTGTTAATGCCTTTGGGCGTTATGCCGTGCTGTTTGTTGAATGAGATCTGTTTGCTGCGCCGCCGTTCGGTTTCATCAATTGCGCGCTGCATGGAGCCGGTGATTTTTTCTGCGTAAAGAATTGCTCTGCCGTTGAGGTTACGTGCCGCACGACCGATGGTCTGAATCAGGGATCGATCGGAACGAAGAAACCCCTCTTTATCTGCATCCAGGATAGCGACCAACGATACCTCCGGCATGTCCAGTCCCTCGCGCAACAGGTTGATCCCCACCAGCACGTCGAACTCTCCCAGGCGCAGATCGCGAATAATCTCCACTCGCTCAACGGTATCTATATCCGAGTGCATGTAACGAACCCGCACCCCATGCTCTGCCAGGTAGTCGGTCAGATCTTCCGCCATGCGTTTGGTCAATGTGGTGACCAGCACACGCTCCTTGATCTCCACCCGTTTGTGAATCTCGGATAGCAGATCATCCACCTGGGTAGTGGCCGGGCGGATCTCGATCTCCGGATCCAGCAGGCCGGTGGGGCGCACCACCTGCTCCACCACCTGACCGGAGTGCTCCTTTTCATAATTCCCCGGCGTGGCGGAAACAAATATGGCCTGCGGCATCAGGCGCTCAAACTCCTCAAACCGTAGCGGCCGGTTGTCCAGCGCCGATGGCAAGCGGAATCCGTACTCCACCAGGTTTTCCTTGCGTGAGCGATCGCCCTTGTACATCCCGCCAATCTGAGGGATAGTCACATGCCCCTCATCGATGATCATCAGGGAGTCCGGCGGCAGATACTCCATCAGTGTGGGTGGCGGCTCACCGGCACTGCGCCCGGACAGATAGCGGGAGTAGTTTTCGATCCCGGAGCAGTAACCCAGCTCGATCATCATTTCGATATCAAACCGGGTACGCTGCTCCAGCCGTTGTGCCTCTACCAGTTTGTTCAGTGAGTAGAGCTGTTCGAGGCGCTCCTTCAGCTCCAGCTTGATCTGTTCTATTGCATCCAGAATGGTCTGACGGGGAGTAACGTAGTGGGACTTGGGGTAGATGGTAATGCGCGGTACCTTGCGCAGCACCTCACCGGTCAGCGGATCGAACCAGCAGAGTGATTCCACCTCTTCATCGAACAGTTCAATCCGTACCGCTTCGCGCTCCGACTCTGCCGGAAAAACATCGATCACCTCACCACGCACACGATAGGTGGCGCGCCGCAGCTCCACATCGTTACGGGTATACTGCAGCTCCGCCAGACGGCGCAGGATCTGTCGCTGGTCCACCAGCTCTCCACGGGACAGATGCAGCATCATGCTCAGATAGGATTGCGGATCACCCAGGCCGTAGATGGCCGAAACGGTCGCGACAATAATGGTATCACGCCGCTCCAGAATCGCTTTGGTAGCAGAGAGACGCATCTGCTCGATATGCTCATTGATAGAAGCATCTTTCTCGATAAAGGTATCCGAAGCGGGGACATAGGCTTCCGGCTGGTAGTAGTCATAATAGGAGACAAAATACTCCACAGCATTGTGTGGAAAGAACTCCTTGAATTCGCCATAGAGCTGGGCCGCCAGCGTCTTGTTGTGCGCCATGATAATAGTGGGCCGCTGCAGCTGCTGGATAACATTGGCAATGGTGAAGGTCTTGCCGCTGCCGGTCACCCCCAGCAGGGTCTGACCTGCCAGGCCGGATTGCAGTCCGGCCACCAGCTGGCGGATCGCCTCCGGCTGATCGCCGGCAGGTTCAAAAGGGGCGTTCAGTTCAAACTGTCTGGTCATGGGGATTCTGTATGGAGTTATATTCTAGTATATTACACCAATCCGATTAAACATCTGCGCTATCTGCGTCACAGGAGTCCAGCTTGGATATAAAACTTTCTGATCGTGTCAAAGCGGTCAAACCTTCCGCCACACTGGTTGTCACCGCTCGTGCCAGGGCACTGAAGGAGGCGGGTAAGGATATCATCGCCCTGGGGGTCGGAGAGCCGGATTTCAACACCCCGGAACATGTCAAACAGGCCGCCATCCAGGCGATTCATAATGGGTTTACCAAATACACGGCAGTGGATGGTATCGCCAGCCTGAAGCAGGCAATTATAGACAAATTCAGGCAAGACAACGGTGTGGATTTCACACCGGAACAGATTCTGGTCTCCTGCGGCGGCAAGCAGAGCTTTTACAATCTGGCCCAGGCGCTGCTCAATCCCGGAGACGAGGTCATCATTCCTTCTCCCTATTGGGTTTCCTACCCCGATATGGCACTACTGGCCGGAGGTAAAGCGGTAGTTGTTGAAACAGGTCTGTCACAAGGTTTCAAGATCACACCGGAACAGCTCCAGGCTGCCATCACCCCACGCACCCGCCTGCTGGTAATCAACAGTCCCTCCAATCCGACCGGCGTAGCTTACACCCGGGCAGAACTGGCTGCCCTGGGCGAGGTGCTGATGCAGCATCCCGATATCGTTGTTGCCAGTGACGATATGTATGAACATATCCTGTGGGCCGATGAGCCGTTCACCAACATTCTCAATGCCTGCCCGGAGCTCTATCCCCGTACTATCGTGCTCAACGGGGTATCCAAGGCCTACGCCATGACCGGCTGGCGTATCGGTTATGCGGGTGGCCCCGTCACGCTGATTGCAGCAATGAAGAAGATCCAGTCACAAAGCACCTCCAATCCCGCATCCATTTCACAAGTGGCTGCACAGGCGGCGCTGGAAGGAGATCAGGCGTGTATCAATATAATGGTCAAAGCCTTCAAGGAACGCCATGACTTTATCGTAGCAGCACTGAACCGCATCGACGGTTTTCAGTGTCTGCCCTCCCAGGGCGCCTTCTACGCCTTCCCCTGTGTCCAGGATGCCATCAGCAAGCTGACAGAAATCGACAATGATATTCAGTTCTCCGAACACCTGCTGGAGAAGGCCGGTGTAGCAGTGGTGCCGGGCTCTGCATTCGGCGCACCGGGTTATATCCGCCTCTCTTTCGCGACCAGCATGGGGCAGCTGGAGCAGGCGGTGGAACGAATAGGTCGACTGTTCAGTTAAGGCTCGGGAGTACTCCCAACCGGTTAAAGGTTAAACATTCAACGCCAGCGTGCCGATACCATAACAAGAGGCTGCTGAGGGCGTCTGAATCATCTTTTTTGTCTGTGTCATCACAGAGGTTTCATGTTTTTTGCTTGAAACAGCTCCAGCCGCCAACCAGTTATCCCGGTGGAGCGATACAAATGAGCCGTAACAAACCATTGCCAGGCCGGCAAACGGGCCTTACCCTGATCGAACTGATCATCACTGTCGCAGTATTTATCGTGGTCGCTTCAACTGCCGGGCCGGCGATGCAGAATGTGTTGCGAGACAACCGCACCGTTGCACAGGTCAACGGCCTGCTGGGAGACCTCAACTTTACCCGCAGTGAAGCCATCAAGCGTGGAACGAGTGTAACCATCTGCCAGAGTGACGATCAGATATCATGCAGTAACGACAAGGATGCCTGGCATAAAGGCTGGATAGTAACGGATGCCAACAATACCGTGCTGCGGGTTCATGGAGCACTACGCGGCGGAACCACGCTCAACTATTCGCGTGGCAGTCTCTCTTACAAGGGTGACGGAACATCCACCGGGCTGGCCAACGGCAGATTCAACTTCTGCAGCTCCGCCGGTGCCGGCAGCAAGGGCCGCTCGCTAGTGGTCGGCCCCACCGGCCGTGTACGGAAAGAGAATATTACCTGCAGTTGACCATTTCAAAGGCAATCGTTTATTATACGCGGCCTGTCATTCCCCTGTAGCTCAGTTGGTAGAGCAACGGACTGTTAATCCGTTTGTCACTGGTTCGAGTCCAGTCGGGGGAGCCATATTGAAAGGGTTGTGCGATAATCGCACAGCCCTTTTTTGTGTCCGGAACAGAACATCATGAAACAGATTCAGATCGGCCAGCTGATGGAAACCAGTGGAGTCAAGTTCGGCACCAGCGGCGCCCGCGGACTGGTGGAGAGCATGACCGATGAGGTCTGCTACAGCTACACTGCCGCCTTCCTGCAACACCTTGAACAGCAGGGGGAGCTGAACAGCGGCTCGGCCGTTGCCATTGCCGGGGATCTGCGCCCCAGCACCGGGCGCATTCTGACTGCCTGCGCCGCCGCCATCGAGGATCAGGGTTACCAAGTGATCAACTGCGGCAGAATCGCATCACCGGCCATCGCCTGCTATGGACTGGAACAAGGGATCCCCACGCTGATGGTCACCGGCAGCCATATTCCGGATGACCGCAACGGAATCAAGTTCAACAAGGCGGATGGCGAAATCCTAAAGGAGGATGAGCAGGGGATTAGAAACCAAAAAGTAACCATCCCTGCCGGGAAGTTCACCACAGACGGCAATCTGACCACCCTCTCTCCCCTTCCTCCCCTGCAACAGGAAGCCGGCAGAGACTATCTGCAGCGCTATCTGGATTTTTTCCCGCAGAGGATTGTCTGACGGGAAAACGGGTCGGCCTCTACGAGCACTCCAGTGTGGTTCGTGATGCCCTGTTTGAAATCCTTGACGCACTGGGAGCAAAGGTTACCCGGCTTGGCAGAACAGATACATTTACCCCTGTCGACACCGAAGCCATCCGCCCGGAAGATATCAGACTGGCCCGACAGTGGGCTGAACAACATGATTTCGACTGCATTGTCTCCGCAGACGGGGATGGCGACCGGCCCCTGATCAGCGACGAACGGGGCAACTGGCTGCGCGGCGATATTGCCGGCATTCTGTGCGCCCGCTACCTCGGCGCCCACACCGTCGCCACCCCGGTGAGCAGTAATAGTGCGGTAGAAAAATCCGGTTATTTCAGCCGCGTGATTCGCACCCGCATCGGCTCTCCTTACGTAATCGCTGCAATGAACGAAGCGCTCGCTTCTGATCCCGGCCCGGTAGCAGGCTACGAGGCAAACGGCGGCTTTCTGACCGGCTCGGATATTCTGCAGGAAAACCGTACCCTCAAGGCACTACCGACCCGGGACGCCGTTATCGTCATTCTGGGTGTGATGCTGCTCGCCCGACAGGAGAACAGCTCCATCGCCGGCCTGCTGCAACAGCTGCCGCAGCGTTTTACCGCCAGTGATCGAATCAAGGAGTTTCCCACTGACCAGAGCCACTCCCGGCTGGCCTGGTTATACCCGGACGGTGATGAAGCGTTGGCCCGTAACAGAATCGAGACCCTGTTTGGCTCCCGTTTCGGCAAGGTGGCGGGGATCAATAACACCGATGGGCTGCGCATCACCTTCGAAAATGGTGATGTCGTCCATTTGCGCCCCTCCGGCAATGCACCGGAGTTACGTTGCTACAATGAGGCGGGAACCCAACAGCAGGCAGAAGCCATGCAGAAGACCTGCATGGCTATTCTTGATGAGTGGAAAAAGAGTTATTAACCCGTCAACCAACCGAGGCGACCGGCATATCACAGCCTGATACGGTGCGCAGATACTCCCTGAAGGCATCGCTCAACTCGGGATGATCCAGCGCAAACTCCACCGTTGCCTGCAGATACCCCAGCTTGCTGCCGCAATCATAACGCTCGCCGGTAAACCGGTAGGAGAGCACCTGTTCATGATTGAGCAGCGCCGCAATGGCATCGGTAAGCTGAATCTCGCCTCCCGCCCCCTTCTCCACCTTCTCCAGCAGATCGAACAGCGCAGGAGAGAGGATGTAACGGCCAACCACGGCCAGATTTGACGGGGCTTTCTCAGGCTTCGGTTTTTCCACAATAGCATCAATACGGCTGATCCGCTCATCCAGCGAAGTGGTCGATACAATGCCATACTTGTCGGTCTCGGAGGCGGGGATCTCCTCCACCCCCAAGATACTGCCACCGTGATAGGAGAACGCCTTGACCATCTCGCTCAGGCAGCCCTGTCCATCACTCTTGATCAGATCATCGGCAAGAATAACCGCAAATGGCTCCTGACCAACCAGCGGTCTTGCGCACAAAACGGCATGCCCCAGCCCGAGCGCTTCAGCCTGGCGCACGTAGAGACAGACAACCCCTTTCGGCACAATATCCTGAACCGTTTTCAGCAGTTCATATTTGCCATCCAGTTCCAGTCTGGATTCCAGCTCATAGTTCTTGTCAAAGTGATCCTCAATGGCCCGCTTGCTGCTGCTGGTAACAAAGATAAGCTCTTCGATTCCGGCGGCAATCGCCTCCTCCACGGCATACTGGATGAGAGGTTTGTCTACGACAGGCAACATCTCCTTGGGGTTTGCCTTGGTGGCGGGCAGGAACCGGGTACCCAGACCCGCAACCGGGAATACGGCCTTTTTTACCTTTCTCATATTGTAATTACCTGGTTTGGAAGAAGAGAAAACTGATTGTGTTTTCGCAGATGATAACTAACTAATTGATCTGCTTTCAAGGGCTAGTGCTCCGTCAAGGTGATATTGGCGAAGTACCAGACGCCAACCGATGCGCCCAGCGTGTGGTTTCCGGCAGACGAAAACGGGTCAGACAGGCCATTACGTAGTGCAGTGCGGTATCCAGTGTCACACAGTGCCCGGGGGAGATATAGAGCGGTTTGACACCACAGCGGGTACGCAATACGGCACCAACAATTTCATCCTTGTCGTGCAGTGACACCCAGTCGCCCCGCTCTTCCGGGACCTCCTCGTGGCGGCCAATCAGACGGGTCTTGGCAACCCCTATCGATGGAATACCGGTAAGCACCCCCAGATGACAGGCGATACCAAAGCGGCGGGGATGGGCGATTCCCTGCCCGTCGCAAAGTAGCAGATCCGGAAGCTGCTCCAGCTTTTCCATTGCCTCCAGCACCACCGGCACCTCGCGGAAGGAGAGCAGTCCGGGAACATAGGGAAAACGGACCGGCTGCCGGGCAATAGCATACTCCAGCAGCTCCAGACCGGGGAAACTCAACACCGCCACCGCAGCACGTGCAGTGGTATTGCGCTGTTCAAACCCCACATCAACCCCGGCCACCCGGCACACCTCTCCCTGACAATCCTCCAGGCACACCTGTTGCCGTAACCGCTGCTGAATGGCAATCGCCTCCCGCGGCGTCACATCCCATGGATGGGTGTGTTGCAACCTCACCGGGAGAGTTTCTGCTGTGCCTGTTCCGCAATTTCAGCCATGCTCATGGAGCGCATGCCATATCGCTCCCTGAGCTGCCGGTAATGGCGCAGAATCTGGCGCAGAAAAGCGATGTTTCCGCTGATGTCGTTGCCGAAATTGTGCGGATGCCACCACAAATGGTAAACAAGACCATTTTCCGCCGCATGACTCATCTCTTTTTTAATGCGCTGCAGTCGCAACGGCTCGAGCAGTTTCAGACGGGACGAGACCGAACGCAACAGACGGCTCGCAGGTATGTTGAAGGGCAACGTCTCACCCAATACCGTGGCAAGATGGCCGTTAAAACCCGACAGGTTGAGATAGGCATCCGCCAATCGGGCCAACCGCTTCAGCTTTGGTTCACCGCTAGTCGTGGATGCCCGGTACATCCAGTTCTGCTGATTCCCGCGATAGGCGATGATGCCCTGCTCCCGGCAGACAGAGAGATACTCTTCGTTGAACTGGTTTCTGGGAAAAACCAGGCTACGCAGCTCAATCCCCTCTCTGGCCGCAGCCCTGCACGCCGCCTCGAGATCAGCACGAAATGCCTCGGCTGTCTGTCCTTTTTCAAGGCAGTAGTAGTGGGAAAAGGTGTGAGTCGCCATCTCCTGTCCCGGAGTTGCTGCGATCTGCCTGACCAGGGAGGGAGCATAGTGCAACGGGTCTTCCTCCTCGCTGTTTCCCGTATTGGCAATCGCCGGATAGGGGGACAACGAGCTCTCCTCATAGGAGGGCAGCAGTTCAGGCAGATTTTTCAGCAGTTCACCCCGACCTGAACAGAACAGAAAACCAACCGTAGCCCAAGTGGCATGAATACCATATCCGGAGAACAGGGCAAGAATTTCAGGGATGGCACGTCGTGCGCCGAACAGGGTTTCCCGGCAAGCCTCCTTGGTCAAGATATCCCGCAACCCCCAGAACAGCTCAAAATCCAGGGACAGGGTAAAAACACCTTCTTCACCATTGTGGCTCAGTTCCGGCATGTTATCACCTCTTTCAGAAATCGGAGAAACACGTTATATTTGCCGCGGAACATTTTTCCCGCTCACCCCGAATGCCTGTCCGCAGGGAAAAGGGTTGGATATTTTACACATTTATTGTCAGCTGGAGGGGGAGGACGAAAAATATTGCGTTGCAGCCATTTTATCGTCGCCAGCCATATATGCAATCAAATACCGATAATCATGTCCAACCACCGTTGCGGATCGGCATCCTGCTGGATTCCGGCAGTCAGCCATACTGGGTGCATCAGGTTATTTGCAGCCTCAAGAACTCAACAGCTGTAAGCATTACCGCCATATTTCTGAATACCAGACCCCGCCCCGACGATCCGGAGCAGAGCGGCAACTGGAACTACCTCCTGTATCACTATTACAAACAGTTCGACAAAAACAAATTTTTGATCCAGAAAGATGCACTGCAACACAGTGATGTCAGTAAACTGATTGCCGCATGCCCCTTACAGAATATAAAGTTAATCTACCAAAATGGCAAAGCCACTTTTTCCAGAGAAGATCAACAGAAAATTCTCTCCCGGCAGCTTGACGTCATTCTCTTCGCCGGGGAAAAAAACTATTGGGGAGAGATCCCCCATCTCGCCAGATACGGCCTGTGGGCCTACCAGTTTGGAGAAAATCAACCAACCGCCTTTTGGGAAGTGGTAGAAGGGATCCCGATGGTTTCATCCGGACTCTATATCTGTGCGGACAACCACTTTGGCGAACGGCAAATCTATGGCTCCGTAGCTCCCGGTGACGACCGTTCCCCGACCCGGATTAAAAACCATATCCATCTCAAGACCGGACAGTTTGCCATCCGCAAACTGGAGCAGCTCCATTTTTTCGGGGAACGGGCACTGTCCCCGGAGCTGTGTCCAATTCCGGCTCCCGTTCCACCACCCAAAGGCAACGGGATCCCCAAAAACCCTGGAATGGTGCTGGCCTTTTCACGCATCATGGCCAGTTTCGTCAAAGACGCATATAAACGCAAAATTTATGTAGATGCCCGCTGGGACATGGCATTCCGGTTCGGAGGAGACCGGCTGGACATCAGCGGACTGCATGTAATCACCCCGCCGGAGGATGGCTTCTGGGCCGATCCCTTTCCCTGGCAATACGATGGCAAGTACTACATTTTTTTCGAGGAATTCCTGTTTGCCGAAGGGAAAGGCCGGCTGCGGGTGATAGAAGTAAAACGTGACGGCACCTGGAGCGATCCGGTTACCATTCTTGAAAAAGATTACCATCTCTCCTATCCATTTCTGTTTGAGTGGAAGGATGAGCTCTACATGCTGCCGGAAACACTGGAAAACGAGACCATCGAAGTCTACCGATGCGTCTCCTTCCCGCACCAGTGGAAACTGCACAAGATAATGATGGAAGATGTGCAGGCGGTTGACGCCACGCTTTTGCAAAAAAACGGGAAGTGGTGGATGTTCGCCAGTATAGCGGTGGAATCAGAATGTGCCTGGGATGAGGTCTCTCTCTTTTACGCAGACACTCCTTTCGGTCCGTGGACACCTCACCCTTGCAACCCCGTTCGTTCCGATGTGCGCTCGGCACGCCCGGGAGGACAACTGTTCGAGCATAATGGACGTCTCTACCGGCCTGCCCAGGACTGTTCGGTACGCTACGGTTATGCGCTCTCCATCAACGAGATAAAACACCTCGACACGGAACAGTATGAGGAGGTAGAAGTGGAAAGAATAATGCCCCGCACCGAGCTGCAGGAGATGGGAATACACACTGTCAATCAGGCCGGTGATCTGATCGTGTTCGACCGGTTTGCCTCCGAGGCAAAATCGGACAGGCTGCCTTGAAGGCAGAAAATTTTATTATTTTTTTGTCGCCACCCAGCTCCCTCTCCGGAAAGTAATATTTGAAGATTTTACTCCCTCTCACTCCCGAACTCGGCATAAAGCGCCTCCCACTGATCGACGATGGCCTGCAGGCCAAAGCGCTGCTCTACCCGTCTGCGTCCCGCCTCCCCCATCATGTGGCGCTCTACAGCCGGCAGTTCCATCATCCGCTGAATGGCCCGGGCCAGCCCGTCCGGGTCACCGGGCGCCACCACGAAACCACTGACCTCATCCTCCACCACCTCCCGGTTGCCGCCAACATCTGTGGTCACAATCGGCAGGCCGGTAGCCGCTGCCTCCAGCAGAACCATCGGCATCCCCTCCCAGGCCGACGACATCAGATACCCATCCGCCCCTTTCATGAGCAGTTGAATGTCATCCCGCACCCCCAGAAATCGTACCCGGCTCTCAAGGCCCAGCCGCTGCACCAGCGGCATCATCTTCTCTTCCAGTCCGTCGCCGCCCACCAGCAGCAATACCGCGGGCTGCTCCCCTGCCGTCCTGGCAAACGCCTGCAGCATGGTCGGATAGTCTTTCGCTTCGTCAAACCGGCCCACCGCCAGCCAGATAAACGGCTCCAGCAGCTGCAGTTTGCGGCGCATCTCCTGGCGCAGCTCCGGATTGGAGCGGAACGTTTCCAGATCCAGCCCGTTGGGGATAAAACGAATCCGCCCGCGGGGAACCGCCCCAACCTCGACATAGCGATCCACCGCAGCCTGGCTGATGTTGGTGGTGATACTGGCCAGGGAGTCGGTGAGCCGGTAGAGCCGCTCCCGCAACCATCCCCCCTCGTTGATACTGTGGGCCGTCGATATCACGACCGGAACCGATACCAGCAGCCGCACCAGCCGGCCCAGCAGGTTAGCGTGAACCATATGGCAGTGCAGCACCTGCGGCCGCCATCCGCGCAGCAGCCTGGCCAATTTGAACAGAACGCGTGGATCAGCCACCCCCCTGCGCATGTTCAGGGAGACATACTCAATGCCCTGCTTCTCCAGTTTGTCCGCCAGCGCCTCGGGCGGCAACATGGAGACAACCCTGACCTTCCAGTGCCTGCGCCGCAGCTCGGTGGCCAGATTAACCACCTGAACCTCAGCTCCGGCAAACGACAGAGAGGTCAACAGAAAAACGATGGAAGAAGGAGCAACAGAGTGTTCGTTCAATTAAGCTTGTCCTTGGCGACCGGTTTAGCAGGAAGCGGCAGCACTTCGATCCCCTCTTCCCGTAGCTCGGTAAACTCCGACCAGGTTGCCGCACCGCGAATATTACGCTGCTCCCGTTCACCGTAGTGCATCTTGCGCGCCTCTTCGGCAAATTTCGCCCCGACATCCTCATAATTGCGCTCTACATGCTCTTGCACCCGCTTGAGCAGCTCCCTGCTACGCACCTGCCTGTCCGGGACCACGGCATCACGCTTGAGACTGATATGGCTGGCGCTGGGAACCTTGTGAACCTCGGCGGCACCACAGACCGGACAGGTCAGGGCTCCGGTGCGGTGCTGTTTTTCATACTCTTCGGCGTCGTCGAACCAGCCCTCGAAGCCATGCCCCTGCGCACATATCAGATCGTAGATAATCATAGCCCGGAATTGTAATGAGTCGGGTCGCAAAACACCACTTGACAGCGCCCCCTTTTCCCGGATACTCGGCAAACAATGTTTAAAAAAATATTAATTGCCAATCGCGGCGAGATTGCCGTACGTATCGCACGGGCCTGCGCCGAGATGCATATCAAGTCGGTGGCCGTTTATGCGGAGGCGGATCGCTACGCCCTGCATGTCAAAAAGGCAGATGAGGCATACAGTCTGGGACCCGAGAGTGTTGCTGGCTATCTCAATGCTCACCGGCTGGTGAATCTGGCCATCGCCGCAGGATGCGATGCCCTTCATCCCGGTTACGGTTTTTTGTCGGAGAGCCCTGAGCTGGCGCGCACCTGCCGGCGCCGCGGCATCTGCTTCATTGGTCCGGGAGAGGATGTCATCCGCCGCATGGGGAATAAAATCGAGGCGCGCCGCTCCATGATCCGGGCCGGGATCCCGGTCACGCCGGGCAGCGAAGGCAATCTGGAGAGCATCGATCAGGCGCTGGAGCTGGCCGCTGAAGTGGGTTATCCGGTGATGCTCAAGGCTACCTCCGGCGGCGGAGGCCGCGGCATCCGCCGCTGCGAAAATGAAGCCGAGCTGCGCCGCAACTACGATCGGGTCATCTCAGAAGCCACCAAGGCCTTCGGCAGCGCGGATCTGTTTCTGGAAAAGTGTATCGACAACCCGCGCCATATCGAGGTACAGATTCTGGCCGACAGCCATGGCCAGGTGGTACACCTGTTCGAGCGGGACTGCTCCATCCAGCGCCGCCACCAGAAACTGATTGAAATCGCCCCCTCCCCGCAACTCAGCGACGAGCAGCGCGACCATCTCGGCAAGCTGGCGGTGCGGGCGGCAACCACCGTGGGCTACCAGAATGCCGGCACGGTGGAGTTCCTGATGGATGATCAGGAGAACTTCTATTTCATGGAGATGAACACCCGCCTGCAGGTGGAGCACACCGTGACCGAAGCCATCACTGGCGTGGATATCGTGCAGGAGCAGATCCGCATCGCCGCCGGCAAGCCGCTGCGCTACGCCCAGGATCAGATCCAGCGGCGCGGCATCGCCATGGAGTTCCGCATCAATGCGGAGGATCCAAAAAACGATTTCCTGCCCAGCTTCGGCCGCATCACCCGCTATTTTGCGCCGGGAGGGCCGGGCGTGCGTACCGACAGCGCCATCTACACCGGTTACCAGATCCCGCCCTACTACGACTCGATGTGCGCCAAACTGACCGTCTGGGCGCTGGACTGGGAACAGTTGCTGAACCGTGCGGTACGCGCCCTGAATGATATGGGTGTTTACGGGGTCAAGACCACCATTCCGTACCATCTGGAGATTCTGGACTCGCCGCAGTTCAGGAGTGGCCATTTCAATACCGGCTTCGTCGAGGCCCATCCCGAACTGGTCAACTACTCAGTCCGGCGCCCGGCCAGAGATATCGCCGCAGCGATGGCGGCTGCCATCGCCGCCAGCAACGCTATCTGAACAGGAGCCACCGATGCCCCGTATCCACATCACCGACACCATTCTGCGCGATGCCCACCAATCCCTGATCGCCACCCGGCTCAGGACCGGGGATATGCTACCCATCTGCCCAAAACTGGATCAGGTGGGTTACTGGTCACTGGAGGCATGGGGTGGCGCAACCTTCGACGCCTGCGTCCGCTTTCTGAAAGAGGACCCCTGGGAGCGGCTGCGCCAGCTGCGCAAGGCGTTACCCAACACCCGGCTGCAGATGCTGCTGCGCGGCCAGAATCTGCTCGGCTACCGGCACTACTCCGATGATGTGGTGCGGACCTTCGTGCAGCGTGCCGCCGCAAACGGCATCGATCTGTTCCGCATCTTCGATGCCCTCAACGATGTACGTAACATGCGCACCGCCATCGAAGCGGTGCGGGCTGCCGGAAAACACGCCCAGGGAGCCATCTGTTACACCACCAGCCCGGTGCATGACATCCCCGCCTTTGTCGCCATGGGAAAAGAGCTGGAAAGCCTGGGCTGCGACAGCATCGCCATCAAGGATATGGCCGGCCTGCTCACCCCCGCCACCGCGGCAGAACTGACCTCAGCGCTGGTGAAGCAGCTGCAGATCCCGGTGCAGATCCACTCCCACGACACCGCAGGGCTGGCCTCCATCTGCCACTACAAGGCGGTGGAGAACGGCGCCTTCGGGATCGACACCGCCATCTCCAGCTTCTCCGGCGGCACCAGCCACCCAGCCACCGAGAGCATGGTGGCCGCCCTGCGCCACACCGAATTCGACACCGGCCTGGATCTGGAACTGCTGCAGGAGATCGGCTTCTATTTCCGCGAAATACGCAAGAAATACCACCAGTTCGAGAGCGAGTTCACCGGGCTGGATACCCGGGTTCAGGTCAACCAGGTGCCAGGCGGGATGATCTCCAACCTCTCCAACCAGCTGCGCGAACAGGGTGCGCTGGGGCGCATGAACGAGGTGCTGGCGGAGATCCCGCGGGTTCGCGAGGATCTGGGCTACCCGCCACTGGTCACCCCAACATCCCAGATCGTCGGCACCCAGGCGGTGCTCAACGTGATCACCGGGGAGCGCTACAAGAGCATCACCAACGAGGTAAAATTCTACCTGCAGGGCCGCTACGGCGCCCCACCCGGCAGGGTCAACCCGATAGTGCGGCAGATGGCCATCGGCAACGAGGATGTGATCGACTGCCGCCCCGCCGACCTGCTGCCACCGGAACTGGACAAGCTGCGCGCCGAGATCGGCTCCCTGGCCGAATCGGAAGAGGATGTACTCACCTACGCCATGTTCCCCGATATCGGCCGCGAATTCCTGCAACAGCGTGCCACCGGCACCCTGGCGCCGGAGCCACTGGAACCGCCTCCCGGCCGCGAGGGGGGAAGCAGCCCGGCGACCGAGTTCAATATCACCTTGCACGGCGAGACCTACCACATCAAGGTAACTGGCTCGGGGCACCGCACCAACCACCGTCGTCCGCTGTTTCTCACTGTCGACGGCATACCGGAAGAGATCATGGTGGAGGCGCTGGATGAACCCGGCGCCACCGAAGAGAACGCGCAAACCAGCCCGGCCCAGGGAGGTCGTCCCCGCGCAACCGAACCGGGCCATGTCACCACCTCCATGCCCGGCACCGTCGTCGAGGTGCTGGTAAAGGAGGGGGACAGGATAGCGGCGGGCGACCCGGTGCTGGTTACCGAGGCAATGAAGATGGAAACCGAAATCCAGGCACCGGTATCCGGCACAGTCAGCGCCATCAACGTCAGCAAGGGTGACAGCGTCAACCCGGACGAAGCATTGATAATCATCGAGGAGAACAGATAACCATGGCAAGAACCCCTTCAACAATGCAGGAGCTGGGCACCCCGGCCCCCGATTTCAACCTGCTGGAGCCCCTCACCGGGGAACACAAGACGCTGGCTGATTTCAAGGACGCACCCGCACTGCTGGTGGTATTCATCTGCAACCACTGCCCCTACGTCATCCATATCCGGGAGGTGCTGGCAGAGTTCACCCGCAACTACCGGTCCAAAGGGCTGGCCGTGGTGGCCATCAACTCAAACGATGCGGACAACTATCCTGCCGACAGCCCGGAAAAAATGGTGGAGGAGATCAAACAGGCCGGTTATACCTTTCCCTATCTGTATGACGAAGATCAGTCGGTTGCCAAGGCCTACCGCGCTGCCTGCACCCCGGACTTCTTTCTTTACGACACCGAACGCAAACTGGTCTACCGCGGCCAGTTCGACGACAGCCGGCCACGCAATGAACTTCCGGTTACCGGCAAGGATCTGCGCGCCGCCGTGGATACCCTGCTGGCCGGCAAGCCGGTTCCCGCCGACCAGACTCCCAGCCTCGGCTGCAACATCAAGTGGAAACCGGGCAACGAGCCGGACTACTTTGGATAAGCAGCCATCCCGACTATAGGACATCTCTGGAAATGGTGATCACCTGCTACTCCCATTTCACATATTCCAAAAAAACCAGCTTATATGACAAGCTGAAGCATCAACAACCCGAGGCTCAGCAACACCCCCAACCAAGGCAGCCAGTTGGGTACCGCAAGAATCCCGGGACCAGGTTTTTGTTTGCGTTTGATGCGAATCAGTGCCATGTTGACCAGCGTAAATACCATCAACACCAGGATGCTGGTTCCTGCCGCCAGTCTTTCCAGAGGGAAAAATAGCGCTAACAGAATAACCGTTGCTGTAACCAGCAAGGTGGCAAATACGGGGGTTCGTGTTGTCGAGTGTACCCGGCCAAGCCGGGCGGGTAACCAGCCGTTGCGGCTCAGACCATAAAGTAACCGGGAGGCCATGATAATCTGGATCAACGCTCCGTTAATGACGGCAAACATGCCGATCAGGCTGATAAGATGAGGATCTCGCCCTGTTGATTGCTGATAGACCGCGGCCAGCGGAGCATCCTGATCCGCCAGCACCGCCGGAGGCAGGGTCAATACCGCAGCCAGGGCAACAGCGATATAGAGTGCCGTTGCAATCAGCAGGGCCAGTCCGATTGCCAGCGGAAAGATTCTGGCGGGCTGCCGAACCTCTTCCGCCACGTTGACCATATCTTCAAAACCGATAAATGCGTAGAAGGCAAGAAAAGCCCCGATGAAGATCCCCTGCCATGCCCCTGCACTGAATGAAAACATCTGCCCCAGATGGGCGGGTAGTTCGGTGAAACTGCTCCGCGCCACCCAGACTATCAACACCAGGCCGGCAATCTCTATCACCGTGAATAGTGCGGCGACACGCAAGGATTCGCTAATCCCCCAGATTGCCAGCAAC
>JALSHD010000030.1 GCA_026982395.1 Chromatiales bacterium
CGGTGAGGTATAGATGTTATACATCTGTCCACAGGATTCGCAGGTACGCCGGCCGGTAAGCCGCTTCATCAATATGTCAAAATCCACATCGATAAGCAGCGCAACCTGCAGTGGCCTGCCGATCTCATCCAGCATGGCGTCCAGCGCCTCTGCCTGGGCGAGATTGCGGGGAAAACCATCGAGAATAAAACCGTTCGCCGTATCCGGCTCATTCAGACGCTCACGGATCAGCCCCAACACAATATCATCGGAAACCAGCTGACCGGCATCCATCGCAGCCCTGGCCTGCTGTCCCAGCGGCGTTTTCGCAGCAACAGCGGCACGCAGCAGATCACCCGTGGAGATCTGTGGAATACCGTATTTTTCCGCCAGTTTTTTCCCCTGTGTTCCCTTGCCGGAACCCGGCGCTCCCAACAAAACGATTCTCATGATAGTCTCCCCGACAGTTTGCCACTATTAACGCGGCGGCTGAACACGATATATCTTGATCGCCGGTTCAATATCCCGACAGGCGGAATGATGCATGACTCGACCGCAGCAAACAAGTATAATTCCGCATCGTTTTCAACAACTCCAACCGAGGCACCGAGACAATGAATCTGGAACAGATCCCAGCGGGTAAAGATGTCCCCAACGATATCAACGTTATTATTGAAATTCCGGCACAAAGCTCACCGGTCAAGTATGAGCTGGACAAGGATAGCGGCTGCATGGTGGTGGATCGGTTCATGGCAACCGCCATGTTCTACCCCGCCAACTACGGTTTTGTCCCCCACACCCTGTCGGAAGACGGCGACCCCGTTGACGTGCTGGTGGTAACCCCTCATCCGCTGATTACCGGAGCCATCATCCGCTGCCGCCCGATCGGCATGCTCAAGATGACCGATGAGTCCGGCGTGGATGCCAAAATCATCGCCGTCCCTGTGGAGAAGCTCTCCCCCATCTATGTCAACGTCAAATCCACTGACGATCTGCCCGAGCTGCTACTCTCCCAGATCTGTCACTTCTTCGAACACTACAAGGATCTGGAAAAAGGCAAGTGGGTCAAGGTTGACGGCTGGGCCGATGCTGACGAAGCCAGAGCAGAAATTCTCTCTTCACAGAAAAGATACAGTAGTTCAAAATAGTATGATACTCCGTTAATCTGCTGTTGACGGGGTGGCGATATGGTGTAGAATTATTTAGACAAAGTCTAAAACTATAACCTAAGGAGAACCGAAATGAGCGTACTGGTAGGCCGACCGGCCCCCGATTTTACCGCCCCCGCCGTACTCGGCGACGGCACCATTGTGGATGAGTTCAACTTCGCCAAAGAGGTAGAAGGAAAATACGCAGTTGTCTTCTTCTACCCACTGGATTTCACCTTCGTCTGTCCTTCCGAGCTGATCGCATTCGATCACCGTCTGGATGAGTTCAAGAAGCGCAATGTGGAGGTGATCGGCGTCTCCATCGACTCCCACTACACCCACAACGCGTGGCGCAACACCCCCATCAATGAGGGTGGCATCGGCCCGGTAAGGTATCCTCTGGTGGCCGACATGACCCACGGCATCTGCAAGGCCTATGACGTGGAAACCCCTGACGGTGCCGTTGCCTTCCGCGGCTCCTTCCTTATCGACAAGGAGGGAGTGGTACGCCATCAGGTGGTCAATGATCTGCCCTTGGGACGCAATATCGACGAAATGCTGCGCATGGTGGACGCGCTGCAGTTCCACGAAGAGCACGGCGAAGTATGTCCAGCCAACTGGCACCAGGGCGAAAAAGGAATGAAAGACACTCCGGAAGGGGTGGCCGAGTATCTGGCGGAGAATGCCGACAAACTGTAACCACAAGCTTTCAGTTAAAGAAAAAAAGCGGGCCGGTTAATCCGGCCCGCTTTTTTTGTGTGCTTCCGACTGGAAACAGGGGTCAGTCTTCCACCCACTTCTGCAAGGCAGCAATAATGTTTTTTGCCTGATCCCTGCTGGAGATATTGAATTTCGAGCGCTGCTGGTACTCGCCATTGCGCTTCTGGTAACGGCGGATGGTATAGCGATCCGGCCCGTACTCCTCTTTTTTCCGATCCCAGTCCTGGTAGCGGTAGATCACCGTCGCCCAGGCACCTTTGGAAAGGATCTCCTTGTCCAGCTCCTTGACTACCTTGATGCCGTCTTCGGTGTAGTCAATAGTCAATTCATCTACTGTTTCTGCCATGCTTTTTTCCCTTGATAATTGAACTGAATCTGCAGGATCAGATAACCCTGTTACCCGTCTTCCTGAACCGTTACCGGCTCCAGCTTCCAGATATTCTCATTGTACTCCTGCATAGTACGATCCGTGGAGAACTTTCCGCTGCAGGCGGTATTGAGAATGCTCATGCGCGTCCACTTCTCCTGATCCCGGTAGGTTTCGGCAACCTGTTGCTGGGCGTCCACATAGCTGCGAAAATCTGCCGCCACCATCCAGGGATCATGCGGACTGGTGACAGAATGAATCACCGGTTCAAACAATCCCGGTTCGAACTGGCTGAAATGGCCACTCTCAAGCAGGTGCATGACCCGCTTGAATGCCTCGTCTCCGGCTATGAGGGAGGCGGGATCGTAGTTGCTGCGACCTGCTTCCACCTCTTCTGCTGTCAAACCAAACAGGAAAAAGTTCTCTTCCCCCACCTCCTCGCGGATTTCAATATTTGCGCCATCCAGCGTACCGATGGTGAGCGCGCCGTTCATCATGAACTTCATGTTGCCGGTACCGGATGCCTCCTTGCCTGCGGTGGAGATCTGTTCGGAAAGATCAGTGCCGGGGCAGATGATCTCCATCGCGGAGACACGATAGTTGGGCAGGAATACCACCTTGAGCAGATCACCAACCTGGGGATCATTGTTGACCACTCCAGCAACATTGTTGATCAGCTTGATGATTAGTTTGGCCATCGCATAACCGGGCGCAGCCTTGCCGCCGATAATCACGCAGCGAGGTACCCAATCTTTTGTATCTCTCTGCTTGATGCGATCATAAAGATGGATGACATGCAGGATATTCAGTAACTGGCGCTTGTATTCGTGCATGCGTTTTACCTGCACATCAAACATGGCGTCAATATTGAACTGAACACCGCATTCACTCATTACCAGCGCCGCCAGACGCTCCTTGTTGAGCCGCTTGACCGCACGCCAAGCGGCACAAAAACCGGCATCGTCCACGAGAGGAGTCAGCTTTTTCAGCTGCTGCAGATCCACCTTCCACTCCTCGCCGATGTTTTCGCTCATCAGTTCGGCAAGCGCCGGGTTACAACCAGCAAGCCAGCGCCGCTGGGTGACACCATTGGTCTTGTTGTTGAACTTCTCTGGCCACAGTTCATGGAAATCCCGGAACAGCCCTTCAACCAGCAGCCGGGAGTGCAGGGCCGCGACACCGTTGACTGAAAAACTGCCTACGATAGCCAGGAAGGCCATTCGCACCTGCGGCTCCGCCCCCTCCTCAATGATGGACATGCGCCGCAGCCGGTCGCTGTCCCCCGGCCAGCGGGTGGCTACCTCAGCGAGAAAGCGCGCATTGATCTCATAGATAATCTCCAGCAACCGTGGCAACAGTTGCTCGAACAGGCGCACCGGCCACCTCTCCAGCGCTTCGGGCAGCAAGGTGTGATTGGTGTAGGCCATTGTATTGCTGGTAACCTCCCACGCCTCATCCCAGCCCAGACCATGTTCATCCATCAGCAAGCGCATCAACTCGGCAACGGCACAGGCTGGATGGGTGTCATTCAACTGGAAGCTGTTGTTCTCCGCAAATTTGCTGAAATCACTGCCATAACTTCTGACCCAGCGAATCAGCACATCCTGCAGACTGGCGGAGGCCAGGAAATATTGCTGCCGCAGACGCAGCTCCTTGCCATTCTCGCTGGCATCGTTAGGGTACAGCACCATGGTGATGTTTTCCGCCGCATTCTTGGCGGCAACCGACTCGGGATAACTGCCGGCGTTGAACTCACCCAGATCAAACACATCGGTCGCCGCCGCACGCCACAGGCGCAGGGTATTGACCACGCCATTACGATAACCCGGAATGGGCACATCGTAAGGCACTGCCTGTACATCATGGGTATCTACCCAGCGCACCCGGGTTCTGCCCTCTGCATCCTGGTAATATTCACTGCGACCACCGAAGTGGATACATTTGGTATGCTCCGGGCGCTCAATCTCCCACGGATTTCCGTCACGCAACCAGTGATCCGGCTCCTCCACCTGATAACCATTTTCCAGCAACTGGCGAAACATGCCGTATTCGTAGCGGATGCCATAACCCATCACCGGCAGTTGCAGAGTGGCGCAGCTATCCAGAAAACAGGCTGCCAGACGGCCCAGGCCACCGTTGCCCAGACCGGCATCCATCTCTGTATCCGCCAGCTCTTCCAGCTCCAGTCCCAGTTCGTACAGGGATTTGCTCACCTCATCGGTTATTCCCAGATTGAGCATGGTATTGCTCAATGCACGTCCCATCAAGAATTCGAGAGAGAGGTAGTAGGCATGCTTGCAGTCCTTGGTGCGGGCGGCATATTTGGACTGCTTCCAGCGCTCCATCAACCGATCACGCAACGTCAGCACCAGCGCCTTGTATGGGTAGTGGGTAGAGAGACAATCACCATCACATCCCAGCGTATAGTTATAGTAACGGCGGAAATCATCGGTAAGACTGGCAACATCCATTCCCAGCGACGGCAATTCAGTCAACAGGGCACTGGGCTCACTACTGCATACGGGTTTTAACTGCATATATTCTCCACCTCTTGAACAACAAATTTTCGCACGATCTCCCATTGCCTTTTACAGCTGATAAAAGGCTGAATGGAAAAAAACGCTTTATGGAATTGACAAATAGTTATCGGCCACCGTTAATATTATTTTACCGCCCGGTGCTTGGCAGCAATAAATGCCGAATGCCGGACATGAAGCAGCTCGGCCAGCTTGCGCACTAGGTGTTCTTCATGTTTGTCCAGATGACCATCCGCATAAGCCACCTGCCACAGATACTCCACCAGCTTCACTTTCTGTTCCGGGGAAAAGTTTTTGTTGATGAGCGAAGTAAACTGATAGTAGTCGGCCAATCCGGAAACCTCCTCTTGGGCAAGAGCCATCAGTTGATCGGTTTCCTCTTCCGAAAGCGAAAACCGACTGTCAAGAATACCCCTGACCGCCTGCCGCTCCACCTCCGCAATATCATCATCCATACGCATCATCTCGATCAGCAGGGCAGCAGTAGCAAGTTCCAATGAATGCTCTGAAAGCTGTCCACCCTTCCCTCCTTGAGGTGCAATGTATCGTTCAAAAAACTGTTTGATAGGTTCAAGCATGGGAATGTCAAATTGTTGTTTAGCCCTATTATTCCTATTATATAGAGCACCTCCAAAAATGCACTTTTTCCACGATAGCGGCGTCAGCCCCGTGCTCGAATCCTCATGTATTCCCTATACACTGCGGTTCTGTGCGCGGGGCTTCCTTGCTCTCACGAAAAAATTACTGTCTTGGAGCTACCCTGTAGTCACTGCTCGTTGGCAACCACCTCTACCTCAACGCTGGTTGCAAAGACAAATGATAACCATTATCATGAAAGGCAAAATTAAAGAATCCGGAGCAGAACCATGAAAAGATACCTGGCGTTCATTATAATCCTGTTCCTGTTCGCTGGAACAGCCTTGGCTGGAGATGAAGTCAACCTCTACTCGGCGCGCAAGGAGAATCTGATCAAGCCGCTGCTGGATCGGTTCACCGCCGAGACCGGCATCGAGGTGAACCTGGTCACCGGCAAGGCCAGTGCGCTGCTGAAACGTCTGCAGGCGGAGGGACGCAACACCCCCGCCGATCTGTTCCTGACCGTGGATGCGGGGCGCCTGCATGTGGCGAAACAGGCCTGGCTGCTGCAGCCGGTGGAAAGCAAGGTGCTGACCGATGCCATCCCGGCCCACCTGCGCGACCGGGACAATCAGTGGTTCGGGCTCTCCAAACGGGCCCGCGTCATCGTCTACAGCAAGCAGCGGGTGAAACCGGAGATGCTCTCCACCTATGAAGATCTGGCCGATCCGAAATGGAAGGGGAGGATCTGCATCCGCTCCTCCGGCAACATCTACAACCAGTCCCTGCTCGCCTCGCTGATCGCTCACCACGGTGAAACAGAGGCGGAAAAATGGGCCGCTGGTGTGCTGGCCAACATGGCCCGCCCGCCGCGCGGCAACGACCGCGCCCAGGTCAAGGCGATCGCCATCGGGGAGTGTGACATCGCCGTGGTCAACAGCTACTATCTGGGCAACATGCAAACCTCCAGCGACCAGCGCGAGCGGGAGGCGGCCGCCAGGGTGGCGCTGTTCTTCCCCAACCAGAATGATCGTGGCGCCCACATCAACATCAGCGGCGCAGGCATCACCAAACATGCCGCCAACCGCGACAATGCCCGCAAGCTGCTGGAGTTCCTGGTAAGTGATGAGGCACAGAAGTGGTATGCCGACAGCAACCACGAGTACCCGGTAAAGGCAGGGATCGAGGTCAGCCCCATCGTCAAGGCCTGGGGCTATCCGTTCAAAGAGGACACTCTCGATATGGGCAAGCTGGGGCAGTACAACGTGACGGCGGTGAAGATATTCGATCGGGTTGGCTGGCGGTAGGGATGACCGGGCATGTAAATCGACCTCATGCCCTTTATGCTTTTCACGATGATGCAACGAGGCTTTTCAGTCAACCATGGCACTGCGCAGTTTCAGATGCTTTTGAAAAGGGAAAAAATCCCTGTCTGAATAGAGGAGAGGAATATCATTTTTTATACAAAAGGTAGCAATGATCACATCGACGGTTTTTCTGATTGTGATCCCCCTTTTCCTGAGAAAGCGGAAATTGTTGGCGCGCTCGACGACGGATTCAGCGTCGATGATACTGAATATTTTCAGTGACCCCAGGAGCTCTCTGGCTGTCTCGAAATCCCGATCTCTTCTGAAGCCTTGCAAAACCTCGACGAGAACAATATCACCAATGCAGACCGGGGAAACTCCAGGGATGAGATCAAGGCGGTCCGTTTCCGGAGTCCCGTTGCCATTGAAATAGTCGGTTCATACACTGGAATCGACAAGGATCATCTGTCGCTCCTCATCTCATCCAGATCGCCCTCCCACTTCAACTTGCCGCGTAGTTTTTTTATGCTCTCCTGCCTCTTGAGATCGATCAGTAACTTGAGGGCCAGTTCGACCGCTTCCCGCTTGCTTTTTGCTCCGCTCAACCGGATGGCATCATTCATGAGATCATCATCTATGACAATATTGATGCGCATTGGCCCCGCCTCCCGCAATGTGTATAAACACTGTTATTCATTCACATCAAAGCATGGGGGCGGCACACTGTTCAAGGCTAGAATGGTGAAAGAACTCCGGTGAACAATCCAGCAATCCAGGAACCCCCTTCCTCCAGCGGTTTCCGCACCACCCTGCGCTGGCCGTCACCCTGGAGTGTCGCGGCCACCCTGACCGCGCTGGTGGTGATGACCCCCATCCTCACGGTGCTCGGCTATCTGTTCCATCCCGGCAGCGGCACCTGGCAGCATCTGGCGGATACCGTGCTGGGGGAGTATATCCGCAACTCGCTGCTGCTGATGGCGGGGGTTGCGGTCGGCGCGGGAAGCATCGGTATCACCACCGCCTGGCTGACCAGCATGTACCGCTTTCCCGGCCGCCGCCTGTTCATCTGGGCGCTGCTGCTGCCGCTGGCGTTTCCGGCCTACATTCTCGCCTACACCTACACCGGCATGCTGGAGCCGGCCGGGCCGGTGCAGGAGTGGATCCGCACCACTTTCGATGTTGGCTATGGCGAGTACTGGTTTCCGGAGATCCGCTCCATCGGCGGTGCGATGGTGATGCTGTCACTGGTGCTCTACCCCTATGTCTATCTGCTGGCGCGGGCCGCCTTTCTGGAGCAGTCGGTGTGCGCGCTGGAGGCCAGCCGCTCCCTCGGCTGCGGCCCCTGGCGCAGTTTCTTCTCGGTGGCGCTGCCGCTGGCGCGGCCGGCGATCGTGGTGGGGCTGTCGCTGGCGCTGATGGAGACTCTGGCGGACTTCGGAACGGTGGACTACTTCGGTGTCAGCACCTTCACCACCGGGATATTCCGCACCTGGTACGGACTCTATGACGAGGTGGCCGCGGCGCAGCTGGCGGCGCTGCTGATGCTGTTCGTGTTCACCCTGATCCTGCTGGAGCGCTGGTCGCGGCGCCAGGCGCGCTACCACCACACCACCAACCGTTACCAGGCGCTGCCGGAGATTCGCCTGGGCAGGGTCAACGCCTGGCTCGCCACCACCGCCTGCCTGCTGCCGCTGCTGTTCGGTTTTCTGCTGCCGGTGGCGCAGCTGACCCTGTGGGCGTTCCAGACCTGGAAGCAGATGGTGGATGAGGAGTTCCTCACCCTGGCGGCCAACAGCTTCACCCTGGCCGGCAGCGCCGCGCTGATCGCGCTGCTGGTCGCCCTGCTGCTCGGCTACGGCAAACGGCTGCAGCCGAGCCGCTGGCTGCAGGCGCTGGTGCAGGTGGCCGGGATGGGTTACGCCATCCCCGGCATGGTGATCGCCATCGGTGTGCTGATCCCGTTCGGCTGGCTGGACAACACGCTCGACGGCTGGATGCGCGACCGGTTCGGTTTCAGCAGCGGACTGCTGTTCAGCGGCACCCTGTTCATCCTGCTGTTCGCCTATCTGGTGCGCTTTCTCACGGTATCACTGAATACGGTGGAGGCCGGGCTGGGCAGGATCAAGCCCTCCATGGACGAGGCCGCCTGGTCCATGGGTCAGGGGCGGATCACCACGCTGCGCCGCGTCCACCTGCCGCTGATGCGTGGCAGCCTGCTGACGGCGCTGCTGATCGTGTTCGTGGATGTGCTCAAGGAGCTGCCGGCCACCCTGGTGCTGCGTCCGTTCAATTTCAACACCCTGGCGGTGCGCGCCTACGAACTGGCCTCCGACGAGCGGCTGGCGGATGCCTCCAGCGCTGCCCTGACCATCGTGCTGGTGGGGATCATCCCGGTCATCCTGCTCAGCGTCACCATCGCCCACTCGAGACCCGGCCATGCAAAACCAGCTTGAAATCCACGACCTCTCCATCCGGCTCGGTGGCAAGAGCATCGTCCACCAGGTGAGCCTCACACTGCGCCCCGGCGAGCTCTCCTGCCTGGTGGGCCCCAGCGGCTGCGGCAAGACCACCCTGCTGCGCACCATCGCCGGATTCGAACAGCCCAGCGCGGGCAGCGTCCTGCTGCACGGAAACCGGATCGCCGACGCCAGCCACAGCACCCCGCCGGAAAAACGGGGGATCGGCATGGTGTTCCAGGATCTGGCGCTGTTTCCCCACCTCACCGTCGCCGCAAACATCGCCTTCGGCATGCAGGGCGAGCCCCGCCCGGCTGTCGATCAGCGCATCGACGAACTGCTTCGGCTGGTGGGCATGAGCGCCCAGCGCAACTGCTATCCCCACCAGCTCTCCGGCGGCCAGCAGCAGCGCATCGCCCTGATCCGCGCCATGGCCCCCCGCCCCGCCCTGCTGCTGCTGGACGAACCGTTCAGCAGCCAGGACATGGAGCGGCGCGAACAGCTGGTGCAGGAGGTGCGCGCCATCCTGCTCGAGGAGGGCATCACCGCCATGCTGGTGACCCATGACCAGCACGAGGCATTCGCCTTCGCCGACACCATCGGGGTGATGAGCGAAGGAGGTCTGCTGCAGTGGGACAGTGCCTTCAACCTCTACCACCGCCCGCTGAGCCGCTTCGTGGCGGATTTCATCGGTCAGGGCGTACTGATCAGTGCGCGTATAGTGGATGGCCAGACGCTGCAGACAGAGCTGGGGAAGATTCGCGGCGAACTCTCCCAACAGCTACCGCCAGGCAGCACGGCCGAACTTCTGATCCGCCCCGACGACATCATCCATGACGACCAGAGCCCGGTGCGCGCCCGGGTGGTCGCCAGACTGTTCCGCGGCGCCAGCCATCTCTATACCCTGGAGCTGGAAAGCGGCACCCGGGTCCTCTGCCTCGCCCCCAGCCATCACAACCACCGAATCGGGGAGCGGATCGGGATACGGCTCAATCTGGATCATCTGGTGGTGTTTCCCTGCTAACCGGATTGCCTCAAAAATTATCTATCCGTACCCCTCGCCCGGCAGGTATGATAAAAAGCCAGTAACTACTCAGCGAGTAGCAAATATGTCGTGCAGTACATGAATGTACGGGAACAGCCAAGGGAAAACGACCATTTTCCAACGCAGAGATAACGCGTTTCACATACAAGCTGAATAAGTTACAAGAACTAATCCGGTTACTTCGACAACGCAGGTGCTTTGATGAAAATTTCTAATGATCTGGTAGTTACTATCGAGTACACGGTAAAGGATAAACAGGGCAACATTATCGACTCATCTGATGATAACGAAGCCCTCTCCTTCATCCAGGGCAAAGGGAAGGTCTTCAGTGGACTGGAAGCCGCTCTCATGGGACGCAGTTCAGGTGAGCAGTTTTCCGTTTCACTGGAACCAGAGCAGGCATACGGGGCGCGAAATGAAGCACTGGTCAAGCAGATCCCCAGGGAGCGCTTCAATTTTGATGACCAAATTCAACCCGGCATGAAATTCAAGACCCGGAAAGAGGACCGGGTGATGACAGTAACGGTTACCGAGGTGACAGATGACCAGGTAACCGTGGACGCCAACCACCCGCTGGCCGGGGTAAGTATCGATATTGATCTCGTCATTATCAGTGTCAGAGAGGCGATTGAAGAGGAGCTGCGCAGCGGTGAGGTTCAGGATATGGACGAGATCTACAGCAAGGAGATACATTAGCCGGAAGCAACTGCTCAGCGAGTAATCGACACGTTGCATAGCTGCTCGGATCGCATCTGCAAGCTGAGTAGTTACAGCCGGGAAAGCACGTCAGACAGATAACCTCCCATGCTCCGCATCAATCACCAGATCACCATTCCCGACAGCGAAATCGAAATCAGCGCAATCCGGGCCCAGGGCGCAGGCGGACAGAATGTCAACAAGGTCTCCAGCGCCGTACACCTGCGTTTCGACATCAACGCTTCATCGCTGCCGGAGATCTGTAAACGCCGCCTGCTGACGCTGCAGGATCGGCGTCTGAGTAAAAGCGGCATTATCATCATCAAGGCGCAGCACTTCCGCAGCCAGGAGAAAAACCGCGAGGAGGCGCTGCAGCGTCTTCAGGAGATAATCCGCAGTGCAATGGTACGGCGCAAAAAAAGAGTGGCAACCAAACCCAGCCGCCGCTCTCAACAAAAGCGTATCGACAGCAAAATCAAGCGCGGACGTACCAAGGCACTGCGCAGAAAACCTGTCTGAGACAGTACGCTACCAGTTCTCCCCCAGCAGCTCGAAATAGGCCTGCGGATGCAGACAGGCGGGACAGGTTTTCGGTGCCACCTCCCCTTCGTGCAGATAACCGCAGTTCCTGCAGCGCCAGACCACTTTCCCGTTGCGCCGGAACACCCGCCCCGCTTCCAGGTTGTCCGCCAGCTCCTTGTAGCGCTTGCCATGCTGTTTTTCAGCAATGGATATGGCGTCAAAAGCCGCAGCTATGGCATTGAAACCCTCCGCTCGGGCTGTTTCTGCGAAGGCGGGGTACATCTCTGTCCACTCATGCTCCTCTCCCGCCGCCGCTGCACGCAGGTTTTCCAGCGTCGTACCGATCTTTCCGGCCGGAAAGATCTCGGTGATCTCCAGATCGCCGCCTTCGAGAAACTTGAAAAAGCGCTTGGCGTGCTCCTTCTCCTGATCCGCGGTCTCCTCAAAGATATGGGCGATCTGCACCAACCCCTCCTTCTTCGCCACTCCGGCAAAATAGGTGTAACGGTTTCTGGCCTGGGACTCTCCTGCAAATGAAATCAGCAGGTTCTTCTCTGTCTGGGTACCCTTGATACTCTTTGCCATTTCTCTCTCCTGATACGATTCAGATATGTACCCCGAAGCCTGTCGGACTTGAGATAAATCTACTGCGGCGGGAAATGGATCCTTTTCCCACTCGCCTCGCTACGAACACTCAAGTCCGGCAAACTCCTAGCGATACTGCTGCAGATACCACCACTCATAGACCCGCTTCACCCAATGGAGCAAGCGCATGGGGGGCAGCATGAAGTTTCTCTTTTCAGTACGGGTTACCAGCATACCGGCATTCTGGCTGTCCACGATACAGATCAGCTCGGCGCGAAAGGTGGCATCGGCAGGCTGGTCGCGCAGCTCGGCTATCAGATTGGCGACCGCCGCCCTGGCCTGTAGATCCGCCATGTGCGCCTGTTTGGGCATCCACTCGGGACCGGGGAAACTGCCGGAATCACCGGCCACATAAACGGCCTCCATGCCCGCCACCTTGCAGTGTGCGTCCGCCTGGATCAGCCCTCCGGGAGAGCGCGGCAGTTCGCTGTTGTCAAACCACTGGTTACCCGTCATGCCCGGCATGAACAGGATCAGATCCGCATCGAACTCCCCGCCCTCGGTCATCACCCGGTTCTCGGCAAACCCTTTCATCTTGTGCCCCAGATGGGTGTCGATATCCCGTTTTTTCATCTCCCGCAACAGCCCCTCGACCGCTTTCGGCCCCAGCCGCTGTCCCGGCTTCTCACCCGGGGTAAAGAAGATCATGCGGAACTTGTCACGCCGGCCCTCGCGACGCAACTGCTGGTCGATACCGAACAGAAACTCGAACATGGGACCGCCACGCATTGCGTTGGGCTCCTTGGGATTACCCCCAAAGCCGATGGCAATGGTTCCACCCTGCAGCTCCTTCAGCCGGTCCCGAATCTGCTCCGCCGCTGCAATACCCTCACAGGGTGTAATCACATGCTCGATACCGGGCAGCTTCTTGAGAAAACGTCCTCCGGAGCAGATCAATAACCCATCGTTCTCTATCTCGCCCTGTTCGGTCAACAGGGTTCGTCCGCCATCGATCAAGCCGGTGGCAGCCGCCGGGTGATGCCGGACGCGCATGCGCTGAAAAAAGTTCTGCAGCGGAATTCGCAGATCGTCCGCCTTGCGCAGACCGGACGGGATCCAGATAATACCGGGAAGATACTCGAACAGCGGCTGTGGACTGACCAGCGTAATCTCCGCATCAACCTTTTTTTTACGCAACTCCCGAACAGCAGTAAGGGCGGCAAACCCACTGCCAACGACAGTAATTTTTTTCATTTGGCGAGCTCCTTCATCCTGTTCGACCGTTATGATGAAATCCCTTGGCAAGTTTGACCGAACACCTATCTTAGTACAAATATTTCAGTTTATCTCTATTGCATGGCATCTCCAAAAAACATCGGCTTTTCCGCAAGAACAAGGAAATCCCTCCTCGTGCATGGATGCAGGAGGTAGAGCAGCAGGGAATAGTTGCCGGGAACTGTATAGATACAAAAATATCGGGAATTGACAATTTTCAATGCCTGCCCGGTTACAGAGAAAGTAATCTGCTCTCCACGGGAAAATCATCTTTGTCAAATACCCGGATTTGACCAGCATATCTCTTGTTTCCAGCATCAGATGCCACTATGACAACCACTACAAGCTTTATATCCATACTCAGAGACAGCCCCTGGATCGGCATGTTCATGGGTTTTCTGTTTTTCACCTTTATGTTCGGTGTAAAAAACATCGTAATCTACCTCTATTCACGGAAGCGGGAAAAGTCAACGAATGTCCCAAAATAGAGACCATCTGAAAATAGCAATTGCTTCGTGAGAGCAAGGAGCTCTGCATGGACGCAGGAGGCACGAGTCCATGGATAGACGAGGTAGAACGAAGCAGGAAGCCAGAGTTGGGAGCAATGCAAGGAGCAATTGCAAGAACCACTGTGTATAAGGGAATTCATGAGGATTCAAGCACAAAGCTGGAAGCTGACGCCGCTATCGCGGAAAAGTGCATTTTTTTAGAGGCACCCTGGAGATAGTCGTACCGGAAAGACCAAACAGCAATATACAGCAGAGAGGACGTGAAAAAACAGCCTATGGATCGATTCACCCGCAACTACAGCATCGTCCTGGCAGTGCTTGTCATAGCCCTGTTTGCATGGGCGTTCCATGAAAATCCCGAGATATCAAACCTTAACAGGCTGCTTGAGGCGGATCAGGAACTCGCCAGTTACCCCTATTCGTTCCGTGTCCTGGAGTTGGAAAACGGCACCGCAATCCTTGGTTCCCCCCGCTCAGTGGAATTTCCTGTCTATCGGGCACTTGGAGTGCTTTTTCCTCATCTGGCGGGACATTCTCCGGGCGATCCCGAATTGATGAAAGCACAGCAGAAGCTGGCACGGATGCAACAGAAAGCCCGTGCAATAGTTATGAAATCACCGGGAGTGAGACATGTGGAATGGCGGTTGGATAAAAACTGGCTGACGATGCGCGGTGCTCAAATCTGACAAACAGAATCTACCCGGGCAGTTACCTCTTCAGCTAACCGCAGCCGTCTCTTTGTCTTCCGGAAGCGCTATGTTCAGCTCGAGAATTTCACAATCTCCATGACGCTCCAGGTTCACCTTGATATCTTCCTTTTGAACATGGACATACTTGGCTATTACGTCCATCAATTCACGCTTCAGAGCCGGCAGATAATCGGGGCCATTTGCAACCCGGTGTTCATGAGCCATGACAATATGTAACCGCTCTTTCGCTATCGCGGCTGTCGCCTTGACCGGCTTGGGCTTGCGTCTGAAATAATCAAAAATTGACATGAATCTAAGCTCCAAAAATACGTTTCAGGAAACCCTTTTTCTCCACTTCGAGAAAACGCATGGGAACATCTTCCCCCAGAAAGCGGGAAACCATATCCTGATACGCCTGTCCGCTGCTGCTCTGCTCGTCCCGAATCACGGGAATTCCGGCATTTGATGCATTCAAAACGGCCTCTGACTCCGGAATTACACCGATCAGTTCAATACCCAAAAGCTCCTGGATGTCGTCCAGGCTCAACATTTCACCCGTCTCGGCGCGGGTGGGACAGTAGCGCGTAACTACCAGATGCTCCTTGATGGGTTCATAGTCTTTTATCGCCCTCAGGGATTTGGCGGCCAACATGCCAAGAATACGATCCGAATCACGCACCGAAGAGATTTCCGGATTGGTAACAACCAGCGCTTCATCAGCATAGAAAAGCGCCATCAGTGCTCCTTTTTCAATTCCAGCCGGGGAGTCACATACAATATAATCAAAATTATCCCGCAGTTCACGAATAACCTTGCCCACTTTTTCGCGAGTGAACGCATCCTTGTCCCTTGTCTGGGATGCGGGAAGGATATGCAGGTTGCTGTCTGTTTTATCACGGATCAGCGCCTGCTTCAGAGTCGCCTCTTCATTGATGACATTAACAAAGTCATAAACAACCCTGCGTTCACAACCCATTACCAAATCCAGATTGCGCAACCCGATATCAAAATCGATAACTACCGTTCGATGTCCCCGGCCAGCAAGGCCAGCCGCAAAACTTGCGCTGGTCGTTGTCTTGCCAACGCCTCCCTTGCCTGATGTCACAACAATCACTTTAGACAAAACAATCTCCTTTCTGAACTGAATACCGAAATTTCGCTATAAAGGGGCAATGACGAGCTGCTCATCATCAAGATAAATCTGAGCCGCTTTGCCGTACAGTCTGGAAGCGGCTGGCTCGTCGAACACCTGATAATTACCCGCAATCGCAGCCAACTCAGGTTCCATCGCCTGCGCAAAAATACGCGCCGTTGTATCTTCAGAGACACCGGCAAAGGCTCTGCCACGCAAAGAACCATAAACATGGATATTGCCATCGGCGAGCACCTCCGCCCCGACATTGACAGAGGAGAGTACAACCAGATCGCAACCCTTTGCATAAATCTGCTGTCCGGAGCGTACTGGCTGACTCACGATTCTGGTGCGTCGGCGAGAGACCTCGGTTGCCACAGGAAGCTCTTCCGCAACAGGTTTTTCGGAGGAAGCAAGCTCGTTATCCCGCGTTATTCCACCCTTCAGGACGGCCAGCCCGGCAGCAACAGCTCTCTCCGCCTGCTCGGGAGTTGCATTACGTACACCAACTGTAAACAACTGCAAATCATGCAGTGAACCGGCCAATGCGGCAAAATCCAGCTTGTCGGCACGTTCCCTGACCAATTCGAGATCAACTACCAGTGGAGCATGTTTGAAGAAATTCAGTCCGCGCGCCAGGTGAACCTTGAGTTCATGTTCAATCGCACCAAGCTCAACGCTGCGCAATTTCAGTACCGGAAGCGTGAATACCGCCCCCTTCAACTCAATAGCCGTACCACCTTCTGGCCGGGCTGGTTCCATCCCCGTTGTTTCTAGATCAGTTTGCAATCTACTATCCTCTGATAATCGGCGGATGATAGCATCTAATACGAATCGCTGTCTGTGGCATCGCCATCTCTTTCCGGCCAGCACACCGGGATGTATTTACCCCTCCTGCCAAGAGCCAGAGTCGGCCTGAAATGAAAACACCACGCTATAATATATTCTCATTGACAATGATCAGGTTCAGCATATTTTATATGATCACTTGATGGAATGGCAGCCAAAGAGCAAATCGACGCTGCCAGCGAAAACTCCGGAAAATGCGAACTCATGCCACACCCCTGAATAATACTGAATTTGCTGTATCAAGGCACCGGTCGCGGTTATCGAATTATCTGGCAGGTCGCTTTTGCTGTAGAACGGGCCCGCGCCGTACTACTGCCCCCCCGGATGTCATGGTGTGACAAAAGGACGCTCTCAATCACTATCTCATGGCAGGATTTGGGACTTTTTGCACTAATAGCGTCGCGGGTTGTTGTAATAGAACAACTGCTACGCCTCACTGCGCCTTGCCCGCAAAAAATGTCCCGAAATCACGTATACTCACGTAATTGAGAACGCCCCCTGGTTCACCAGATAGCGGTCCAGACTGTTGGCAAACTCACGTCTGTCACTGCTGGAAAATGCAGGCAAACCACCAGTATCAACACCGCCGGCACGCATGGTATCCATAAAGTCACGCATGTCGAGACGTGCCTGAACATTTTCCCAGGTAAAAAACTCGCCGCGTGGCATCAAGGCAAATGCCCCCTTCTCAATCACCTCGGCGGCAAGCGGAATGTCACTGGTGATCACCAAATCTCCCCCGGCAACCCGTTTGACAATTTCGGTATCCGCCACATCGAAACCCGATGCAACACGCAACGTCTGGATGTTATGCAATGATGGAGTCTGCAGATAGTGATTGGCCACAAGAATTAACGGGATCCCGGTTCGCTCGGCAGCACGAAACAGTATTGCCTTGATTACTTTCGGGCATCCATCAGCATCAACCCAGATCGTCATTCCCGCTCCTTGTTGACAAACAGGTTTTACAACTGTCAAAAGTAGACAGCACCAAGGAAACACTCATGGAGTTTATCAACACAACTCGGAAACAACATTCAAAAACACCCGCAACACCCTGATATTGTTTTTTTTCTTTACACAATAATCCAAGCAAGCAGATACGTACCGGAAAGCAACGCGAGACGTAACTACTCAGCGAGTAATGAATATACCGTGCCATGCAGTACTCGGATGTACGGGAACGGCCAAGGGTAAATGACTATTTTCCAGCACAGAGATAGCGTATTTCAGGAGCAAGCTGAGTAGTTACCGCAAGACTACATTACCCGGCTTTATATCAATGGCCCGGAAGTTGTGACCTGTTCTCAGTGAGCATGGCCGTGAGCCAGCTCTTCCGGTGTAGCTTCGCGAATGGACTCCACCGTTACATCAAAGTGCAGCACCTTACCTGCCAATGGATGGTTAACATCAATTATAACTTCCTGTTCATTTACCTCGCGAACGATCACATGGTGAACGTTACCATTGCCGTCATCCGCCTGCAGAGGCATCCCCGGCTCCAGATTTTCAATCCCCTGGAAAGCGCTGCGCGGAACGGTTTGCATCATATCGGGATTGATCTCGCCATACCCCTCAGCAGGCTGAACCGTTACCTGAAAGACATCACCAACCGCTTTTCCATCAAGGGCACCTTCCAGTCCGGAAATAATAGCCCCACTACCATGCAGATAGGTCAGCGGCTCCTGCCCTTCAGATGAGTCAACCAGTGTTCCCTCGTCATCGGTCAGTTTGTAGTGAATGGCAACAACGCTGTTTTTTTCGATATTCATAAATTTTCCTCTGCCGGGATCGTGTTGAGTCCGACGTTATAAAATGGGACAGACAGCAAACCAAGAGCAACACGCAGCCTTCAGGGGCCTCCCGGTATGAGTTGTGGATGATATAACACTGCCTCATCGCAGGCAAAACCCAATGCAATTGAGGATGAGCTGGCCAAAATATCAAATCCAGCTCCGGGAGCGGGTTTCTTTGTTCATTGCGGCTCGAACGGCTGCAACCCAGGCCAGACAGCAAAAATGGCGCGGTGTTACCGCGATGTGCCAGCAACCGCCCCCAGCTCCGCACCACTCAGCCGCGTCTGCGCCACCTCCAACAGCTGTTGCTCCTCGAACCGGACATGCTGCTTCAACAGCTGCGCAAACTGTGCGAGCACTTCCCGCTCGTTGAGCCTTGGCGCCAAATCCACCATCTGCCGGTGCTCACGGAGTGTCTGCATCACCAACTCATGCTCTCCACGCCCTTCCAGAGGCGGCAGCAGAATCTCTTCCTCCCATTTGAAATGGGGTAGCAACTCGTCTTGATAGAACGCTTCTATCTCACTCAGAACAGCTGGGTCGATCACTTCAGTTTCACTCGCCCTCTCTATCCTGCGTGCCATCACCAGCGCCCGATGATGGTCACTGGAAAGGGCGCGCAATCGTGGATCCCGTTTCATTAGACAATCCTCAATCCGATTTTAAAGAGAATCCCTGCTGACAGCACGCTGTCAGCAGTACTGCTGTAGAATGTATCACCAGTAGCCGGAGAAAGAAACGCTTGAGACGCGCCGACCGACTTTTCCAAATCATCCAGTATCTGCGTACCCGCCGCGTCACCACCGCCCGCTGGCTGGCGGAAGAGCTGGAGGTATCGGAACGCACAATCTATCGGGACGTACAGGATCTCTCCCTCTCCGGCGTGCCCATCGAGGGTGAAGCGGGCGTTGGTTATGCATTGCGGCGCGGTTTCGATCTGCCGCCCCTGATGTTCACCGAACAGGAACTGACCGCCCTCACCCTGGGGGCACGCATCGTCAAAAGCTGGGCCGATCCCGAACTTGCCAGGGCAGCGCAATCGGTGCTGAGCAAAACCGAAACCGACCTGCCGGAATCCCTCAAGGGCAGAGTCGAACAGATCCGCCTGTTTTCCCCTCTCATCCAGATCCCCCCCGAGGTCGCCGCCGCCATGGCCAAACTGCGCTACGCCATCGACAACCGCAACAAGGTAAGATTCGACTACACCCGCCAGGACGGCATGGGCTCGACCCGCACCGTCTGGCCACTGGGGCTGTTTTTCTGGGGCTCCCTGTGGACACTGGGATCCTGGTGCGAACTGCGCGACGGCTTTCGCAATTTCCGCCTCGACCGGATACACAATCTCAGCACCCGGCAGGAGCAGTTCCCCCACACCCCCGGGCGCACCCTGGACGACATGATCGCAATAGAAAAGAGAAGAATGGAACATGGATAAACAACGCTGCCGCTGGGTCGACCTGAACAACCCCCTATACCTCGAGTACCACGATCAGGAGTGGGGCATTCCCGTATACGACGATCAGCAACTGTTTGAAATGCTGATCCTGGAAGGCGCCCAGGCGGGCCTGAGCTGGGCGACCATCCTCAACAAACGGCAAAACTACCGCGACGCATTCGATCAGTTTGACATCGAAAAAATTGCCCGCTACGACAAACGCAAGATCAACCAGCTGCTCAACAATCCCGGCATCGTACGCAATCGGTTGAAGATCAACGCAACCATCGGCAATGCCCGGGCCTGCCTGGAGATCCTGCAACGGCACAACAGTTTCAGTGACTATCTCTGGCAGTTTGTGGACGGCGAACCCATCATCAACCGATGGCAAAATCTGCAACAGGTTCCCGCACGCACCGCCAACTCTGATGTAATGGCAAAAACACTGAAAAAGGCAGGATTCAAATTTGTCGGCTCCACCATCTGCTATGCTTTCATGCAAGCGGTCGGCATGGTCAACGATCACACCGTGGACTGCTTTCGTTATCAGGAGCTTGTAAAACGGAACTGAACCACAGAAAGAGAAAACACCACTTGAACATTTTCATCATCGGCTTCGGCGACATCGGGCAACGCGTGGCAAGACTGGAGCGCCAAGAAGGCAGGAAAACAACCGCCCTCACCCGAACCCCGAAACAGCTGCCGGATATCCTGTTTGTCCCGGGCGATCTGGACCATCCGGAAACCCTGAAAAAACTGCCAACAGGAAACAGGCTGGTCTGCTACTTTGCCCCTCCTGCCGCAGAAGGAACCACCGACCAACGGATGCAGAACTGGCTCGCCAGCCTGAAACCCGACAGCCTTCCCCAAAAAATCATCTACATCAGCACCACCGGCATCTATGGCAATCAGGACGGAGCATGGGTCGATGAAAACACCCCCCCTAAACCACAAACCGCACGCGCCAAACGCCGCCTCGACGTAGAGCAAAAATTGAAGCGATGGAGTAGAACTCACAACATTCCGGTAGTCATACTGCGCGTTGCCGGAATCTACAGCCCGGAACAACTTCCGGTAGAAGCCATACGCCAGCGCCGTCCCGTACTTCGTCCGAGTGAAGCACCCTGTTCCAACCGCATTCACGCTGACGATCTGGCCCGGGTCTGCTTCGCCGCCGCCCACCACCATACCGGAACCGGAGTCACCATCTACAACGCCACCGATGGCCAGGCAAGCACCATGACCGACTACTTCCACACCATCGCCGACACCCTTGGCCTGCCACGCTGTCCCGAAGTAACCCGTGAAGAGGCGGAAAAACTGCTGTCCCCCACCATGCTCTCCTACCTGAATGAATCACGGCGTATCGACAACGACAAGATGCTGCAGGAACTGGGAATCACCTTGCGCTATCCCGATCTCGCCGCCGGGCTTGCAGCCCTGACAGAATCATAGATGTGCAGCACAGTGTGCTGCGGTTATTGCACCCTACTCCAGATAAGACAAATTGGTTAATCGGTATACCCCCTTCTCCGCCAATGATTTGTCTCTTCACACCAAGAGCCAGTCAGCCTCGGGCTACGCATGTTCATTGGTAAATACCTTCGTGTTTCATAAATTCTTGCGGCACTATTTTGTTGATACAAAATCCATCAGCACCTCCAAAAAAACCGGTTTGCCAAACACCATGATATATTCAATCTGTGACTTCACAGCCACTTCAAGAGCTATGTCATTTTTGGATTTTTGGGAGAACATCATCGCAAGTTTTTCCGAATACCGGATTTTTCCGGAAAAAATCGAGAACTGTGTTAATCTCTTTTCAGGCCAAGCCACCCGCGAATTCCATTTTTTCCACTGATTCGTACTCTACAAACAAAATCGCGGCTACAAGTACATTTGCATCAATAACCCCATTTATCGTCATCACATTTTTGTATGTTTTGTGATACGAAAAATATGAAGCACTTTTTTTTAAATAAAATCACTCCCCCTCCTTGACATATCCTCCTGTTAGCCCGAAACTTGGAAACATGTTTGCTTTTTCCAACACACGACCGGTGATTAAAGAGATGCGCGCGGTATGGCTACGCCACCGCCGATACCTGTGCTTTGGAAAAGGGGAGCTGAATAGAGAATAAGTTATCCCCGTCAAATAATTCACAAAGGCCGCAGGTTTTCCAAATCTGCGGCCTTTTTTGTTATTAACCCGGTGACCAGATATATCGTGTTCGGTTGCTGGATTAAGATTATTACCAGGAGAAAGAAATGTCTGTGCCCGCCGCCTATATCGGCGTAATTATCTTGTGGGCCACTACACCGCTCGCGGTGAAATGGAGTGTGGATGGCAGCAGTTTTCTGTTTGGCGTTACTTCACGGATGACGCTGGGTGTTCTGTTGTGCCTGCTGCTGGTGTGGCTGTTGCGCATTGAGTTTCCGTGGCACAAGGCGGCACGGCGTACCTATCTGGTAGCGGGTCTGGGGATCTATGGCGCCATGCTGTCGGTTTACTGGGGAGCACAGTATATTCCGTCCGGGCTGATTGCGGTTATCTTCGGGCTGACGCCGCTGGCCACCGGGGTAATGGCGGCGCTGTGGCTGGGGGAGCGGGCGCTATCCCCCGCCAGGGTTGCCGGCATGGCGCTGGGCGTTTTGGGCCTGGCGGTTATTTTTGATGCCGGCAAGCAGTGGGAAAGCAGCTCCTGGATGGGGATTTCCGCCATGCTGGTTTCCGTTCTGGTCCACTCTACCAGTAGCGTGTGGGTGAAACGTCTCGGGCTGGGGATCCGCTTGCATCCGGTAGCTGTAAATACCGGTGCCCTCTCCTTCGCGGTGCCGCTATTTCTGCTGACGTGGGTTGCGATTGACAGGACAATTCCCGAAACAATTACATTTCAGGCGGCCGCTTCAATTGCCTATCTGGGGATAGTGGGAACGGTAGTCGGGTTTTCACTTTACTACTATATACTCAAGCACCTTTCTGCAGCGGTTATTGCACTAATTACCTTGGTCACACCAGTGCTGGCACTGCTGCTGGGACAGAGTCTGAACAGTGAAACGGTGCAGCCGAAAGTATGGTGGGGCACGGCCTCTATTCTCGCCGGCCTGCTGCTGTATCAGTGGGGAAACGGCCAGGCAGCGCTGGAGCGATTCAAACTGCGTTGGTAACTACTCGGCGAGTAGTCAACAGGTTCGGGAACCTGTTCCGGAATGAACAAAGTCCCCCGGTAGCGTGCGCCGCCGGGGGTAGTTCAGAGTCCAGGAGAGAAAGTAATCAGTGGTAGTATCCGCAACCACCATCCTCGAACTCGATCACCCGGGCCTGCATTGAAGCTCCATCAAAGGTGCCTTCCACCTCGATCCTCACACCGGGCGCAAGGCAGGAAGCACTCCCGTCTTCATAACGGGCGCCGTTCCGGTTGACGGTTATATGCTGACCGATGGAGATACCGCTGACATACTCATACTCCTGTACGGCCAGGGTCACGGTGTCAGCAGTGACGGCGGTAATGACACCTTCCAGCTCGGGGAGATCATCGCCCCGGAAGCTGCCGTGGCAGCTTCCATCCTCGAACTCGATGGTAAAGGCATCCATGGTGGTGCCGTCATACGCCCCTTCAACTTCAACCCTCGCACCCGGCACAAGGCATGAGGCATCCCCATCCTTGTACCAGACATCGTTGCGATCAACGGTGACACTCTGGCCGATGGTGATGCCACGGGCATGCTCGTGCTCATGCACGGTGAGGGTCACGGTGTCGGAAGTGACAGTGGTGACAGTGCCCTCGATCTCGGCATATTCGCCACCGCCGTAGGCGCCATAGCAACTGTGATCGTCATATTCGATGATATAGGCCTCCATGGCAGAAGCCGTAAAAGCACCTTTGACTTCAATCTCCATGTCGGGAGCAAGGCATGTGGCATCACCATATTTGTACCAGGCACTGCCACGGTTGATGGTTATGCTCTGACCCGCGTTGATGCCGGAGACATGTTCATACTCCCGGACGGTAAGGGTAACTGTCTGGTCCGTAACGTCAGTGACTATTCCTTCGATTTCAGCATAGTGATCGTCATGGCTGGGGCTGCCGACATTGCGGGCCGCGCCTTCGATCTCGACCACTGCGGCACTGAAGGAGGTACCGTCCCAATCACCGTAGATCTCAATCTCCTGGCCTGCGGCGAGCATGGTCAGTCCACCTTTGGTAAAGAGGGCGTTGCCGAGATCGATGGAAAGAACATTGTTGCCAGGGCGGAAGGTCGCCTCCTCGATATCAAGCTGCACAACACTGCCGGTGACAGAGATCACATACCCCTCCACTTCGTGACGCAACACGGTGGGCGCGGAAGCGCGCTCGATTACGACACTGGTGGCCGTGATGGCAAGGGTGTCAGAATCATAGCTGCCGGAAACTTTGACCTTCATACCCGATTGCAGAATGGAGGTATCGGAAACGACCGAGTTGTTGGCCGGATCGGTGACCGTGGCGTTGTCATGCAGATTCACCGTGATAGCGGCACCGCCATTCATCGAGGACACTACGAACTGACCCGGGCCGCTGATCGCCTGAACCTCTCCCCGCACGGTGGCCACCACCTGAGCCAGCGCATCGGGATCCTTCTGCACCACGACCGGGGTGACGGTGTTGGTGGCCGGATCATAGGTGAAATTGGCCAGATCGAAGTCCAGCACCAGGGTGGTGGGCTGATTCGAGTCCACCACCAGATTGCCATTGACAGTGATGGTATGGCTCGAACCTCCGCCTTGTCCGAAGGTGGCGCTGATGGTGTTTCCGGTCTGGTCGGTCAGGGTGATTTCATCGCTGAGAACGATCTCGAACGAGGTATAGGTCCCCGGAGTAACGGTTCGGGCATTGACCAGAGCGCCGATATTGACGAGCTGGCTCAGGTTATGGGTCTGGCCGCTAGCATCCTCAAACAGAACCACGGCCTGGCCGTTTGCATCAATCGCCTTGATTGAGTAGACCTCAACCCATACATCTTTGTAATCCCGGGTCAGGTTGTCAGTAATCAGGACAGAAACGGTACTGGCACCGGGTGAGGTTGAGAGATTGCTGTCGCTGTCGCCACAGGCAACCAGCGCGGCAACCAGGGGAATCAGCAGAAAAGGTTTTGCATTCATGATTTTGGGCTCCATCGTTATTGGCTCATACCTTTTCACGTTTCGGCCCGGAAATGCGTTCCCTCAAATTGAAAAAAAATTCTGTGTAACTACCCGGCAAGTAGCAATTATTGTGGGGAACTGCTCAGATTGGCGCTGAAATACGTCAGTTCAAGACAAAAAAGTGAGTTTTGGGCACCTCTGAAAATGGTAATTTTCCGCGAGCTCAAGAAAGAAGCTCCGCGCGCACGACTGCATGGATACAGGAGGTACAAGTCCATGGATGGACGAGGTAGAACGAGAGCAGGAAGCCAGAGTCGAGAGCAATGCATGGAGCAATTGCCGGGAACCGCTGTGTATAAGAAATAGATGAGGATTCGAGCATGGAGCTGACGCCGCTATCGCGAAAAAGTGCATTATAAGAGTTGCCCGGAAACCACTCCGACCAGACCGGCAAGGTAGTTGTTTCACCGCCCGGACAGCATCACGCATCTACACAATAAATATTCCGCAACACCTGAATCAGATCAGAGTAACCAGCATGTGCCAGGGAGTAGTAAACACAACTTCCCTGACGCTCGGTTTTTACCAGCCCCATCGCACGCATCTTGGCAAGATGGTGGGAGAGGTTGGATTGGCTGGTGCCAATGGCCTCCATCAATTCGTTGACGGTCATCGGTTGTTTCTGTATCCGGCACAGAACCTCCAGGCGGGTGGTGTGGGCGATGGCCTTCAGCCCCTCCGCCGCGGCCTGGATATCCTTCCCTTCGATCAGGTCGATCTGTTTTTCAATTGCCATGATTCAGTCAGCAGGTATCAACACTTGCTGCCGCTCTCGACACAGCCGGAGGGGATTCCCAGCTTGGCAAGAATCTGCGCCATCAGGCACCAGCGGGTGAACCCGGACTGCAGCAGGTTGGCGCCGATGAAGGCGGTGAACCAGAGCCAGTTGGGACCGTCGAACAGCGGGATGCCGTTGACGGACCAGGCCAGGAAAAGGGAGAGCAGGATGAAGCTGCCGGCGATGATACGAATCATGCGTTCAATGGTCATAATGTTTCTCCTCTGGAAAAGATTGAATTAACAGGCTGTTGAAAAACGCTGTTTTTCGGCAGCCTGTTTGCGGCACAGGGATGTGCCGCCATTTTCAATGGCGCCAGGCCATTGAAAATGAAGGGGGCGGAAAATCGCACTTTTCCGGCCCCGCGTTGGAAAAGACCATGGATGGGCTTTTTCAACATCCTATCAGCCCTCAGGTTTCACAGCTGTCTGCCGGAGCAAACGGCTTGTTGCGCTGCCAGCGGTAGTAGGCCAGCGGGATCACGAACAGCGTCAGCACGGTGGAGGCCAGGGTGCCGAAGGCCATGGAGATCCCCAGTCCGCCGAATACCGGGTCGCTGATCATGATGGAGGTTCCGGCGATCACCGCCAGCGCGGTGAGCAGGATGGGCCGGGTGCGCACCGCCCCCGCCTCCAGCACGGCGGTCTTCACGTCGTGCCCCCGGGCCCGGTAGTCGATGATGAAATCGATCAGCAGCAGGGAGTTGCGCACCACAATCCCCGCCAGGGCGATCATGCCGATCATCGAGGTGGCGGTGAACGGCTGCTGCATGATCCAGTGGCCCGGGAAGATGCCGATCATGGTGAGCGGGATCGCCCCCATCACCAGCAGCGGGGTCTGGAAGTTGGCGTAGTAGGCCACCAGCAGCAGGTAAATCAGCACCAGCGCCACGATGAAGGCGGAACCCAGATCGCGGAACACGTCGAGGGTCAGGCGCATCTCGCCGTCCCACAGCAGCTGGTAGTCGTAGGTGTCGTTCGGCTGCACGGAGACGAACTTCAGCCCTGCGGTGGTGAGCCTGCCGGCGTCACCCAGCTCCATGCCGTCGAGCCGGCCATCCAGGTCCAGCAGCGGATAGACCTGGGAGCCACGCATCGGCTCGGCCGAAACGTAGGCCACCACATGGCCATCCTTGGTATAGACCGGCCGGGAGGCGATCACCTCGTGGATCTCGGCCAGGGTAGCCAGGGAGACGGGGCGCCCTTCCCGGTCACTGATGTAGATCTGGCCAAGGTCGGAGAGGTGTACCCGATGCTCCCGCGGCAGGCGCACATGGATCCTGACCGGATGGCGCTCTTCATCCACATGCACCGCGCCCAGGTCGAAACCGCCCAGGAAGGAGCCGACCGTCTGCATCACCCGTACCGTCGAGATGCCTGAGCGTGCGGCCTTCTCCTTGTCCACCTCGATGCGGTACTCCACCTGGTCATCACCCAGCGAGTCGTCGATATCCACCAGATCATAAGTCTGCTCGAACTCGCTGCGCACCTTCTGCACCAGCTCCGCCAGCTTGCCGGATTCGGGGCCGTAGAGCTCCGCCAGCACGGTTGCACGCACTGGCGGGCCGGGCGGGTCCTCGACCAGCTTGATGTTGGCCTGTGGATGGGCCTTCATCACCGGACGCAGTCTCTCGCGCAGCTCCAGCACGATGGCGTCGGACTTGATGCTGCGCTCCAGTTTGTCCGTCAGGTTGACCCGGATCTCCGCCAGATGCGCACCGCGGCGCAGCACCGCGCCACGCAGCATGCCGTTGAAGTCCACCGGACCCGCCTGGCCGACGAAGGTCTCATAGTCGGTCACATACGGGTAGATCCGCAGCACATCGGCCACCTCGCGGGCTACCCCGTCGGTCATCTCCAGCGGCGTGCCCTCCGGCATGTCGATGGTGATGTTGAAGGTGTTCTTGTTGCCCTTGGGCAGCATCTTCAGCTCTACCGTACCCGGTGTCATCGGCCCGCCGATCCCGGAGGGGCGGAAGAACTGCCAGGCCGGCTGCCAGAGTGCGCCAATCATCATCACCAGCACCACGAAGAACAGCACCCAGCGCTGCCAGGTTCCCTCCACCAGCGGCGTGGCCAGCCGGTAGTAGAGCCGGTGGATCCAGTCCTTCTGTTCGGCATCCTTCTCCTCCATGGTGGGCTCGGTGATCTTACAGGGCATCCAGCGCTGCGCGATCCACGGGGTCACCATGTAGGCGATGATCAGTGACGCCAGCATCGCCACCGGCGTATTGAACGGGATCGGCGCCATGTAGGGCCCCATCATGCCGGTGACGAAGGCCATCGGAATGAAGGCCAGGATCACCGCAAAGGTGGCGATGATGGTGGGCTTGCCGGTCTCGTTGGTCGCCTCGATGATCACCCGGGCCTTGTCCTTCAGGCTGCGCACCCCGTTGTGCAGGTGGCGGTGGATGTTCTCCACCACCACGATGGCGTCATCCACCAACAGCCCCAGCGCCAGGATGAGGGCGAACAGTGTGATGCGGTTGATGGTCTGATCCGCCAGCAGGCCGGCGGCGAACACCACGAACAGGATCAGGGGGATGTTCATGGTGACGATGGCCGCCTCGCGCCAGCCGAGGAACAGCAGCAGCAGAACGATCACCGAGACGATGGCGATCCCCAGATGCTCTATCAGGTAGTTGACCGCATCATTGGCCTTCTTGCCGGAATCACGGGTTACGGTGACGGTGACGTTGTCCGGGATGAAATCCCCCTTCAGGGTCTCCACCTTCTCCAGGATACGCTCGGCCACGAATACCGCGTTGGTGCCGCGCTTCTTGGCGAGGCTGATGGAGACCGCCGGGCGCTGCGGCTCGGCCGCCGCCTCGGGGCCGACGCCGGGACCGAACCCGATGCGGTGCAGGGTCTCCACCTCGGCCGGGCCGTCGCGCAGAGTGGCGACATCACGCAGGTAGATGGGACTGCCCTCCCACTCACCAACCACCAGCGCCCCCACCTCCGCGACGCTCTTCAGATAACCCTGCAACCAAACCCGGGCCACGCGGTTGTCCCCCACCAGCTCACCCACCGGGCCGCCGGCGTTGGCCCCCTGCAGCACCTGCTGCAGGCGATCCAGGGGAATCCGGTAGGCGCCCAGTCTGACCGGATCGATCTGGATGCTGATCTGCCGATCCCGGCCGCCGATGATGTCGGTCACGCTGACCCCATCCAGCGGCACCAGCTGTTCCCGCACCCGTTCTGCCAGACGTTTGAGGTCCATGTCATCCAGCTCGTCGCTGGACAGGGTGAGCACCACGATGGGCACGTCATCCACATCCACCGGCTTGACCAGCGGCTGGCTGGCGCCGGGGGGGATGCGGTCCAGGTTGTGCATCAGACGGTCGTAGAGCTTGACCAGGCTATCCTCCTTGTTCTCGCCCACCTCGAACTGCACGGTGACGATGGCCAACGAGTCCTGCGCCATGCCGTAGGTATGTTCCACGCCGCTCATCTCCCGCAGCACCGCCTCCAG
>JALSHD010000031.1 GCA_026982395.1 Chromatiales bacterium
CCCCTATGACTATGTGTTTCTCACCTCCATCATCCATGCCTATGTGGACGAGCTGTTTCCCGGCATGAAGGTGGAGGGCTCCTGGCAGTTCCGGGTGACACGTAACAGCGATCTGTTTGTGGATGAGGAGGAGATTGATGATCTGCTCAGGGCGATGGAGGGCGAGCTGGCCTCACGCCGCTACGGTGATGAGGTCCGCCTTGAGGTGGCCCACAACTGTCCTGACAAAATGGTGGATTTTCTGCTGACCCAGTTCGAATTGACCCGCGATGATCTCTACCAGGTCAACGGGCCGGTGAATCTCAACCGCATGCAGGCGGTGTGTGATCTGGTGGATCGCAGCGATCTCAAATTCCCGCCATTCACCCCTGGCCTTCAGGAGCCACTTGCCCATGAAACCGACATGTTCGAGCTGCTGCGCAAACGGGATATCCTGCTGCACCATCCGTATGAATCCTTTGTTCCGGTGATCGACTTTCTGCGCCAGGCGGCAGCTGACCCGCAGGTGCTGGCGATCAAGCAGACCCTGTACCGCACCGGCGCCGACTCACCGGTTGTAGATGCTCTGGTCATGGCAGCCCGGGCCGGCAAGGAGGTAACAGTCATTATCGAGCTGCGGGCACGCTTTGACGAGCAGGAAAACATCACGCTGGCCAACCGTCTGCAGAAGGCCGGGGCGCACGTGGTGTACGGTGTAGTGGGCTACAAGACACATGCAAAACTGATTCTGGTAGTGCGCCGTGAAGGGGGACATCTGCGCCATTACGCCCATCTTGGAACCGGCAACTACCATCCACGCACCGCCCGCCTGTACACCGACTACGGTCTGTTCACCAGCGACCCGGACACTGGTGAAGATCTGCACAATATTTTTCTGCAACTGACCAGCCTGGGCAAAGTTTCGAAACTGAACAAACTGTTGCAATCCCCTTTCAGCCTGCACTCCGCCCTGCTGAAAAAAATTGACTGTGAAGCCCACAATGCAGCCCAGGGGAAACCGGCTCGCATCATCGCAAAATTCAATGCGCTGGTGGAGCCACAGATCATCCGGGCTCTGTACCAGGCCTCCATGGTGGGTGTGAAGATCGATTTGATTGTGCGTGGAATCTGCTGCCTGAGACCCGGAGTTCCCGGGATCTCCGAAGGCATCCAGGTACGCTCCATAATCGGCCGTTTCCTGGAACACTCACGGGTATTCTATTTCGAGAATGACAACACACCTGAGTTGTATTGTTCCAGCGCGGACTGGATGGATCGAAACCTGTTCCATCGGGTAGAGGTCGCCTTCCCCATCGAATCAAAAAAACTGCGCGCGCGAGTAATTCAGGAACTGCAGCACTATCTCAATGACAACACCCAGGCTTGGGTGCTGCAGCAGGATGGCAGCTATCTTCGACTCACGCCAGGAGAGAAACAGGAACCCTGTTCTGCCCAGGCGGTTCTTCTTGCCACTCTTTCTTCGTAAAAAAATCGTCGAACAAGCAGGCTGGAAACGATCCAAACAGTTACGAAAAAATCAGTTTGATATCCGCCGCAGCAAGATAGGCTGCCTCCTGTTCCAGATCACTGCGGGTAAGCGGGTGCTGCTCCAGCCACTCTTCGGGGAAACGCAGCTGCAACAGATCCTTTTTTATTTTCAGTTTTACTTTGGGTATGGCATCCCCGGTGCGACTGCGATGGAACAGTACGGCCAAGCGCAGCAGAACAGCCAGACGCTGTACGGGCCGGCGGCGGGATTTGGGTAACTCCCGAAAAACGGCAACGGGAAATTTTCGCCGATGCGCCCGTATCAGGGTGGCCAGCAGTTTCTGCTCCTCGCGTGAGAACCCTGCCAGATCGCTATACTCTGCGATATATGCTCCATGCTTGTGATACTGGCTGTGAGCAATGGAGAGACCGATTTCATAAATCTGTGCTGCCCAGCCCAGCAGCTGGCGCCAGGCTTTATCCTGCAACTCCCAGGAATCCGATACTTGTAACAACAGATTCAGGGCTTCTTTTTTTACCCGAGCCGCGTGCTCAATGTCCAGCCGATAGCGCAAGGCAAGTTCTTCAATGCTCCGGCTGCGGATATCCTCATCACGGATACGCCCCACCAGTTCATACAGCAGACCTTCACGAAGCGCGCCATCAGCAACCTCCATACGCTCGATTCCCAGCGCCTCAAAAGTGCCCAGCAGCACCATCAGACCACCGGCAAATACCGGCACCCGCTCTTCACTCAGACCGGGAAGTTGATTCAGTTTCTCTACCTGACCGATCTCCAGCAGGTTATCTTTCAGCTGTTGCAGAGCCGCCAGGGTGATTCCTCCCTTGCTCCAGCCCACCGCACGGATCACCCTGTCCACAGCACGGATGGTACCGGATGCGCCAATCGGTCTGTCCCACCCAAGCTTGCGAAATTTTGCCACCACCGGCTCCAGCTCCATCTGTACATCCAGCAGCGCCCGCTTCACCGCCTTGCGGGTAATCTTTCCATCTGCAAAGCGGGCCTGGGTCATGGAGACGCATCCCATGTACATGCTCTGCATGTAACGGGTCTTGAAACCCCTGCCGAGGATCAGTTCTGTACTGCCGCCACCGATATCCATCACCAGGCGGCGCCTGCCATCCGCCGCCAGACTGTGCGCAACACCAAGATAGATGAGGCGCGCCTCCTCCACACCGGAAACAATGGAGATGGGGTGTCCCAGCGCCTGCTCCATCGCCTCGATTAACGGCCCGGAGTCATGCGCACTGCGCAGGGTGTTGGTGCCAACCGCACGCACACACTCGGCAGGCAGCCCCGAAAGGCGCTCACCAAAGCGGGTCAGGCAGGCCAGCGCCCGCTGTTCCGCTTCCGGGGTGATACGGCGCTGCTTGTCAAAACCACCTCCCAGGCGCACCATTTCGCGCAGGCGATCCACCACCCGCACCTCCCCGTTATGCAAACGGGCGACAATCAAGTGGAAACTGTTGGAGCCCAGATCAACAGCCGCGACAACTTCAGGTTGTTTTTCTGTTGAGGATGACATTTGGTTATTTAGATCTTATTTACCGTCAATATAGCGTTCATCCCGGAAGGTGCGCACCCACTCGGGACGATAGGTAATCAACAGCGTTGTTAACATTCCGTTGAATGCTCCCTCAGGAACCATAATCAACGGCAGGAATGGCAGAAAGTTGTCTGACAGATAGTTGAACGAATAGGCACCACTGCTCCACAGCGCAGTTGCCCCAACCAGTCCGGCCACCAGAATCGAGAGTGCAGCGCCGAGAAAACTGCAGGCCAGTACATAAACGAAAAAGTTGGGCGCATGACGATCCACCTGGATGAAAATACGATAGATTATCAACACCGGCAGGGCTGTCAGTATCAGACCGTTAAGGGCAAAGGTCTCCCATGCCATCTCTCCCAACCAGGTATTTCCGGCCAGCGCCACAGCCATGACAATAAGCGCGAACTCCCAGCTGAACATCAGGGTCAGCAGGCCAGCACCAAGCAGATGAAAGCTGAGTCCTGGCGTTACCCCGGCTTTTACGTTCCACAGGAAAAAGGTAAAGACACAGGCTCCCAGCAGCAAATGCTGTCCCTCCCGACTGCGCAGCCGCCACCAGGGTGCATGATACACCGCCACCGCCAGTATGGGGAAAAACAGCAGATTCGCTGCCCACAAAAGGGGGGTAGCAATCAACCCTTCGGGTAGGTCCATGACATATCCATCAAAACCAGACGATTCAGTTCACACTCCCGGCAGCGATAACAGTGGGGAACAAGGGATCATAACCCACGGGCGTGTTACATAGCGCCAGATTAAAAATTTCTATTATATCAGCGATGTTAATTGACTGGTTTTATAAGGCATCTCCAGCCGCTTTGTCAGGCTGACAGCTTTACATCATGCGATATCTGTTTATAAAATCTGGCCAAAATCCATCTGCGGGAACATTTTTCAGGGTCAGATGGTCACATATTTCCGTTCGGAATATCGATAGGGTGCCTCTAAAAATAGTAATTTTTTCGCGAGAGCAAGGAAGCCCCGCGCGCAGAACCGCAGTGTATAGGGGATACATGAGGATTCGAGCACGGAGCTGACGCCGCTATCGCGGGAAAAGTGCATTTTTAGAGGTGCCCGATAGTGTCGCACTCTGAATTTTTCGGGATACAGCCATAGATAACAGATAGAAATCAGTTAGAAAAAGGAGGCGAGATGATTAGTGTCGACGGACTCGTGCGTACTTATGGCGACTTTACCGCAATAGATAACGTTTCGTTCAGTATCGGACAGGGAGAGATTGTCGGTCTGCTGGGACACAACGGGGCGGGCAAGACCACCATCATGAAAATGCTCACCGGTTTTCTCGAACCTACGGATGGCTCGATAACCATTGACGGGCTGGATATCAGCGAACAGCGCGAGGCTATCCAGCGCAAGATTGGTTATCTGCCGGAGAACTGTCCGGTTTATCCTGAAATGACAGTAATCGACTATCTCAACTATGCTGCCGCCCTGCATGGCGTCCCGGAGACGGATCGTCTGACCAGGGTACGCGAGGCGATAGCCAGAACCGAGTTGACCGAGAAGGCCACCCAGCTCATCAATACCCTGTCCCGCGGTTACCGCCAGCGGGTTGGGGTGGCACAGTCACTGCTGCATCGCCCCGATATCCTGATCCTTGATGAACCCACCAATGGTCTTGACCCTTCCCAGGTGCAACACATGCGCAATCTGATCAGGGAGGCAGCGCAGCATGCAACAGTCATTCTCTCCACCCATATCCTGCAGGAGGTGCAGGCGGTGTGCGACCGGGTGATCATTATCCGGGCGGGTAAAAAGGTGCTGGACTCCCGCATGGAGGAGTTGCGCAGCGCCCACCGGCTACTGGTTACCGTACAGGCAGAACCGGGCAAGGTGGACGCTGCACTGATGGGAGTAACAGCAATTCAATCGGTGGAACAGCTCTCGGCTGACCGCAACTACCTGAGCTACGCGCTGGAGTTCCGGGATCAAACAGAACCGCAACAGTGCGCTCCCGCCGTGGCATCCGCACTGCTTGAACAGGGTTGTGCACTCTATGCAATGCAACCGGAGCAACGAACCCTGGAATCCATTTTTCTCGAAACTGCCGCACGATAAACAAGGGAGGGAGTGAAAGTGAATCAGCTGTTTCAGATCGCACGCAAAGAGTTTTCCGCTTTCTTTTCATCACCCATCGCCTTTATCTTTTTCGGCGCATTTCTGGCGGTAACACTGTTTGTTTTCTTCTGGGTGGAGACCTTTTTTGCCCGCAACATCGCCGATGTGCGGCCGCTCTTTTCCTGGATGCCGGTACTGCTGATCTTTCTGACCGCAGCTATTACCATGCGTATGTGGTCCGAGGAGCGGCGCAGCGGCACGCTGGAGTTCCTGCTCACCTCGCCGGTACCACCGTGGCAACTGGTGCTGGGAAAATTTTTCGCCTGCCTGATGTTGGTCGGGGTGGCGCTGCTGCTCACGCTGCCGCTGCCGATAACTGTTTCTTTCATCGGTGATCTCGACTGGGGGCCAGTTTTTGGCGGGTATCTGGCAACGCTGTTTCTGGCTGCTGCCTATATCGCCATTGGCCTGTTTGTCAGCGCCCGTTCAGATAACCAGATTATCAGCCTCATCGTCACCTCGCTGATTTGTGGTCTGTTTTATCTGCTTGGCTCCGATGCCCTGACAGGACTGGTCGGCAACCGCGGCAGTGAGCTGCTGCAACTTCTGGGCACCGGCTCACGATTCGAATCAATCACCCGCGGGGTCATCGATCTGCGCGACCTCTACTACTACCTCAGCCTGGTGGGGATCTTTCTGGCCCTCAACGTATTCTCCCTGGAACGGTTGCGCTGGGCCGGCAACCCGTCCAACAGCCACCACCGCCAGTGGGGTGCCGTAACCACCCTGCTGGTGGTCAATTTCATCGTTGGCAATCTCTGGCTGCAGCCGGTGGGCTGGGCACGCGCCGATATCACCCAGGGCAACATCTATTCCATCTCCGACTCCACCCGCAACTACCTGGCCCAGCTTCGGGAACCCCTGCTGATCCGCGGCTATTTCAGCGCCCAGACCCATCCGCTGCTGGCCCCGCTGGTACCGCGGCTGCACGATCTGCTGGAGGAGTACGCTGTTGCCGGTAACGGCAAGGTACGGGTGGAGTTTGTGGATCCGCTGGAGAACCCGGAACTGGAGCAGGAGGCGGGACAGAAGTATGGCATCCGCCCGGTTCCGTTCCAGACCGCAAGCAAATACCAGGCTGCTGTGGTCAACTCCTATTTTGATATCCTGATCAAATACGGTGACCAGTATGAAACCCTGGGCTTCCGCGATCTTATCGAGGTCAAGGCACAGAGCGAGGCAGACCTGGACGTAGAGCTTCGCAACCCCGAATATGACATCACCCGGGCGATAAAGAAGGTACTTTTTGCCTATCAGGGAGCCGGACAGCTGTTTGAAAACATCACCCGGCCCGTTACTTTCAAGGGCTATATCTCTCCCGACGCCCGGCTGCCTGAACAGCTTGCCGAACTCCGGAAAGGACTTGATGAAACACTGGCCGCTCTGCAAAAGGAAGCAGGTGATCGGTTGAAGGTGGAGATCAGGGATCCCGATGCCGACGGCGGCGCATTGGCCAGGAAAATCGAGAGTGAATATGGCTTCCGCCCGATGGCGGCCGGCCTGTTTGATCCCGACACCTTCTGGTTTTACATGACGCTGGAGAGTGGCGAACAGATTGTGCCGGTACCGCTGCCGGAAACACTGGATACAGCCAGCCTGAAGTGGAGCATCGACACCGCCCTCAAACGGTTCTCAAAAGGTTTTCTCAAAACGATAGCCATCTATACTCCACCGGGCATGCCGCACATGCCGCAGTTTGGCATGCCCGGTGGGGGCAAACGCTTCAGCTGGCTGCAAGAGCGGTTGCGCGAGGAACACACTGTGCAACCCACTGACCTTAAAACCGGCCGGGTGCCCGCCGATACTGATCTGCTGCTGGTAGTTGCCCCGGAATCACTGGATGAAAAACAGCTCTTTGCCGTGGATCAGTTCCTGATGGAGGGCGGGACGGTAATTCTTTCCTCCTCTCCCTTTGATATATCAATGCAGCGGGCGCTTCTGGCTACTCCTCACGACTCCGGGCTGAAGCAGTGGCTGGAGCACAAGGGCATCACCATCAAGGAAGAGATGGTTCTCGACCCGCAGAACACCGCCTTCCCCATTCCGGTCCAGCGCAACATCGGTGGATTCATTGTGCAGGAGACACAGATGGTGGCCTACCCCTACTTCGTCGATATACGGGAACAGGGGATGGAACAGGAGAGCGGTATCACTGCAGGGATCAGCCAGGTCACCATGAACTGGGCCTCTCCCATCACCATCGATGAGGAGAAAAACAGAGAGCGGCAGGTGATCCCGTTACTCTACAGCTCAGGGGCATCGTGGGTCTCCTCCGGCACTGATATCCAGCCGGATTTTCGCACTCACGGTCAGCTTGGTTTTCGCCCTGAAGGAGAGAGCGGGAAACAGCTGCTGGCGGTAGTAGTCGAAGGCCGCTTCGACTCATTCTTCAAGGGCAAGCCCTCTCCCCTGCTGAAACAGAAGGAAGAGAGTGAAAAAGCAGAAGAGAACAGCGAAGAGGCTGCGGCCGAAAAAGCGGATGAAGAGCCCGCCATCAGCCGAGTGATCGAAAAGTCTCCGGAGTCGGGGCGGATCATTCTGTTCTCATCCAACACCTTCCTCAGCGACAACACACTCGAACTGGCATCGGCAGCATTACGTACCCGCTATTTCAATCCGGTACAGCTGGTGGAGAACGCCGTTGACTGGTCGCTGGAAGAGCGCGGCCTGCTCTCCATCCGTGGCCGGGGCCACTTCTCCCGCACTCTGGAACCACTGGATCGTGATGCGCAGCAGTTCTGGGAGTACCTCAACTATGGGCTGGCGCTGTTTGGCCTGGCGGTAGTCTGGCTGCTGCGCCGTACCGCACGCCGGCGCGCACAACGCTACTATCAATCCGTACTGAATGAAGGGAGGGCTTAAGCGATGAAAAAATGGATTGCAGGACTTGGCGGTCTTCTCGTCATCCAGATTGTCCTGGCCGTCACACTGAACATGGGAAGCGATCCCTATACCGCCTTCACCCCGGAGGAGAAGCTGGCCAGCTTCGAGCCGGCGCAGATAGAGACCGTGCTCATCGAAACACCAGGCAAACAGGCAGTATTGAAAAAAATTGACGGAAAATGGCAGCTGCCCGAGCTTGACCATTTCCCGGCTGACCAGCAGAGAGTTTCGCAGCTGCTCGACACACTGGCGAGTCTGAAAAAAGGCTGGCCAGTAGCAACCACCGCCGCTGCTGCCAACCGCTTCAAGGTGGATGAAAAGGAATTTGAACGCCGCATCACCCTGAAGCAGGGAGAAAACAGCGTGGCGCAACTCTACTTCGGTACCTCACCGGGGCTGCGCAAGGTACACGCCCGAACAGCGGATCAAAATGAGATTGTCACCGTGGATTTTTCCCTGTTCAAGGCCAGAGCTGACAACAACGACTGGATTGATAATAAAATTCTCAGACTGGATGAAAAGAAGATCACCCGCATCGAACTACCCGATTTCACCTTGCAACAGCAGGATGGAAATTGGCAGCTTGCGGAACTGGGAGCAGACGAACAGATGATTACGGACAAGGCCAATAACCTGGTCAGAAAACTGGCTGGACTAACTATCGAATCACTGTTCACAGCCGGGGACAATCCAGAGCTGGAGAAGGATAAAAAAGCACTGAAAATTTCGGTAACCCTGGAAGGAGATAACAGACTGGATTACACCTTCTCAAAACTGAAAGATAGCGGCTATCTGCTGCAGCGATCAGACCAGTCAACACGCTTCAAGATAGCCGACTGGGAGGTCGATCCCATCAAAGATGAAAAGCGGGAAAATCTGGTTGAAAAAAGTGCGCCGGAGGAAAAATCAGACGATGATACGATAGAGAGAAAATAGAACAACAACTACGCCCCTCCCCTTGATGGTTGGGCTGAGGGGCGTAAACCCGGTTTGGTTGTATTTCCTGAACCTTCTCCCGCTTTCGGAAGCGGGAGCAACCGGTCTTGTATGGCCAATAATCCGGCTTTTCAACCGCAACCCGAAATCATTTACCTAGACCAGTAGAACATTCACATTCGCGGAGACTATTGCCATATCCCCTAAAACATAATAAACGCCCACTGTATCCGGGAGTGGTACTCCTTCTCACCACTCGCCGTTTTCGACTGATGAACCTCAAATTTCAGGGCATTGCTCTCATCAAGATCATATCTCAGTGCTATAACATGATGCGACTGTTCCTGAACGCCAAGGTAGTGAAAATATGAATCGGTTTCATCGTAACTCAGATCGACATAGCGATAGAGGGGCTTCAATCGCTCTGTAATCTGGTATCCGAATTGAGCATAGTAGGCACTTGCAGAATCAATTTGTTTATCTGATATTAAGTCATCATTCTGGATGTTGTAATATTCAGATATGAACTCAAAACCGTTCGAAGAGAAGTAGATATCTATTCCGGCTACCGTCTGGGAAATCAAACCAGCACCATGATCCGTTTTACTTCCACTACCCCTGCCAGATTCAGCCACAGGATTGTCCATCCCGAACAGTCCAACCTGGAGAGGAAGATTTGGTAACCGATAGGCTGTTCTCAATATTAAAAGCTTGTCATCTCCAGGATCTCCAACCATGTTTATCTGAATTTCGGAAGCACCACCCATCAAGGCTCCTCCCGCATGTGGCATTGAACTCGCGCTGGTATCGAGAGACATTCCGTTACCCAGAATCATTACATAGTCCAACTCGCCGCCTCCTAGAGACGTGGTACCTCCTATCTCAACCCCAACGGACACCATAGGAAAAATGGCCCCGGACTGGTCTTCATAATTGAGAAAAAAAGGGCGAGTTATAGTGTCCTGAAGAAGCTGTCCACCCTGGTGGTAGGTTCTGTTCCAGTACCCCAGAGGAGACTCGACAAGACCCGCCTTGACCTCAAAAGAGGGAGAGAAAACCCGCCTGATCCAGAGCCGTTCCATCTCAATCTCTTCGGTGTAGTCTCCGATAATAAACTCTGCAAAGGCCGAGGTTCCCTCACCGATCTCCTGGAAGGCATAAAGATTGAATCCACCCAGAGTAAAACCCTCAGGATGCTCTCCGCTGCGGCTCGCATGGTCGCCTTTCACATCATGCTTGTGATAGCTGACGCTGCCGAACCCTTCGAACTCCAGCGCCTGTGCTGAATTCAGCGCAAACACCAAGCCAGCAAGTAATAAAACCTTGTTGCGTATCGCCATTCTATTCCCCCTAATGAGTTTTTGCTTATTCACAGCCTTGCACCAAATAGTATTTTTACGGAATCATCAACTGCAGTGTTCCTTATAATACCTATCATTCCGGGAGAATAAGCTACCGCCTCTTTCACCGCTTCGTCATCCGCAAGATGTTTTGGTGGCTGCAACTTTCCCTGAAAGCGAACTTTAGCCCAATGGATCTTGACTTGCCGGGGAGTCTTGCCAAGAATGTCCCGATAGAATCTTGTCTTGAGTGAACTATCGCCCTGTGGAGCAAGCACGGAGACTTGTTCACCTGAAGGAAGCCGTAATTTTTTTCCCAGAAAAATAGCACGCACCTGCTCCCTGGTCAGACTATCCACTGACAATCCCGGAGAACCAATAACCACCATAAATGGCTGAGTGTTATTCACAGGTTCAGCAACGTGGGTTTTTGACACCGAAGCAATTGGCTGTTCGGCAGGATGCTCTTCCTGAGAAACCAAGCCCGGTTTTTCAGCTTCAGATATATCCAGTCTCGGCGGAACAACAAGCGAAGTATCAGGAAAATGAACTACCGGCGGTTTAATCAGAGAAACAGCCACATCATGTTTTTTTCCGGTGGAAGATGAACTTGCAGATTCCGAGATATTGTGTTGTTCTTCTGACATTTTCCCGGACGCTGTCTCTGATGTTTTCCGGTCCGGCACGATCACTTTTGAACGAACAGAATCTTCCGGGGAAGCGTCCGTTTTCCGGCTGGCTGCAACCGGAATGGAGTCTGTTCTCCCATCATCAAGTTGTGTATTAATTGCTTTGTTTTCCGTTCCCGAGGAAACATCCGGCTGTACTGAATCGGCGGAAGCAACTGGTGAATCAGGAACAACTTGCTTTTCCTGTTCCGCAACATAATCTATCGGTGTAGAAACATCTTCCCGAACGGGTTCGGACTGCACCACGGCACTACTACCAGCTCTGGCTTTAGTGCCAACTGCAACCACTGGCTGGTCACCGGAAGAATCATCCGCTTCAGCTTGTCCACTCTGTTCTGGCTGGGTATTTTCTTCCGATAGTGACACAATGTTGGTTTCGGAATTCTTGCCGTAATATAAATACACTCCGGACAAGCCCGATATTACCAGCAAGGCCGCCACAACAAACGGCCATAGACCTCTCCGCCGACTATAATTTGCAGAATGCGAAGTCTGTCGATCAGGGCCTTTCAATTCTTCATCATATCGACGACGCGATCCCGAGTCCTTCAGCACTGTATAGGCCTCGGAGATTCGCAACCTGCTCCTTCGTTGCGGATCGATTGTTTCATCAAACCAGTAAAGCTTGTGAAGCAACTGATAATGCTCCGCTATCTGCGCAGGAGTTGCACCGGCATTTAATCCAAGAACACGATAATAACTCGCATCCGGAACATGCAGCATGCGGCGCAATATTGCCGCAGATATACGAAGTATTTTCTTTTTTTCTTTCCTGTTTTTGTCTTCCGCTTTTGCTTCTGTTGCCAGTTCAGCCAGAAACCGCAGAAGATTGGGTAATTCACCCAGCCTGAAGGAAATAAGTTCATCCTGGTTGCCAGACCCGGATCGAAACTGTGATATCAAGGAAGCCAGCTGCTTTAATGCTTTTTTACGTTCCTGTGCATTAAGCGACTTGATTTTTGATTGTTCCGGTGATTCCGGAACAGGTCCACCATCCACTGTATCAGCATCAATGCCGTCAGTTTGGAGGATAGACTTCATCAATTGGGGTGAAAATTTTTCTTTGCTCATGGATCAACTCTTCCCTGCCGGGATCGACATCGCACGGTTACCAACCCTGCAACAACATATATCGTATTCAGTCGCTGCAAAGCGGCACACAACAGCCTGTCCTTGATATCAATATACCAAGACCTTCGGACACAAACGGCCCGGCGCTGCACTGCTTGACTATGAAACGGGCATTGCCGTCGTACTGAGCCTTGTCCCGGCGCATGCCCGAAGCAAGAACTCAGGAACGCGACATACACTGTTGTCGGGTGAACAAATCTAACAATCGCACATCCGTGGATTTGTTTACAGCCAATACCGGCAACAAATATGTAAATTCTTACCAGTTTGTTTGCGGAGGGTAGCGCCGCTTCTTGGTCAGGTCTTACTTTAATATCATATACCTGGAGAATTCTCAAATGGGAGTTATGTTATATATTAATGTTTGAAATTATTAAAGATCATCCTGTACCACAAATTTGTTGACAAGATATTTTTTCGGGTTGTCCGCCAGTGAAACTTTCGTTTTTTTTGTTTGCCGGTTTACTCAAAATCCTTCAGCCGTACTGGCTGCCGGTGGCTGCCCCAGTTACCGGGTGCCGTCTCGAAGACTCCCGCGCAGGCAGCTCCACATCTGTTACAGGTGCCGTCGGGCTCAAGGTTCCACTCGGCAAGCACATAACCGTCTCGACCAATCAGAAGCTGACCGCACTGGTAACAATAGGTGCTTTGCCCAGCCTTGTCATGCACATTTCCGGTATAGGCATAGCGCACGCCATTCCTCATTGCTATTTCGCGGGCGCGTTCCAGCGTTTCAACCGGAGTGGGTGGAATATCCAGCATCTTCCACGACGGGAAAAAAGCTGTGAAGTGCAGCGGCACTTCAGGCCCGAGATTCTCGACCACCCATTTCGTCATCTCTTCCAGTTCCCGATCAGAATCATTTTTTCCGGGAATCAGCAAGGTGGTCAGCTCCAGCCAGACGTCGGTTTCATGCTTGATATATTTGATTGTATCCAGGATGGGTTCCAGATGGGCACCGGTAAGTTTATAGTAGAACTCTTCGGTAAACGCTTTCAGATCCACATTGGCGGCATCCATGTGCTGATAGAATTCGGCGCGGGGCTCCGGGCAGACATATCCTGCTGTGACAGCGACCGATTTTATCCCATCTTCATGACAGGCCTTCGCCACATCGATGGCGTATTCATGAAAAATCACCGGATCATTGTAGGTGTAGGCCACGCTACGGCAACCGAGTTCCCTGGCAGCACGGGCGATGGTTTCCGGATTGGCCTGATCGGCCAGGGTGTTCATCTCACGCGATTTACTGATATCCCAGTTCTGGCAATATTTGCAGGCCAGGTTGCAACCGGCTGTGCCAAATGAAAGCACCGGAGTACCCGGCAAGAAATGATTGAGCGGTTTTTTTTCGATAGGATCGATACAGTATCCGCTTGAGCGCCCATAGGTGGTCAGGACAATCTCTCCCCCTTCATTGGCGCGAACAAAACAGAACCCGCGCTGACCCTCGTGAAGCTTGCAGAAACGGGGGCAGAGATCGCATTGAACGCGCCCGTCTTCCAGCTTGTGCCAGTACCTGGTGGGAACCGCACTGTCAGCTGGCGCTTTTGATTGGATCGTTTCCATAATGACTCACCATCCTGATAAACAGATATTTCATATATGGGGCCACCATTCAACAGATTCAAGCTCCTTGAACTGTGCATGATTTCCCCCTATGTTTACTAGAGGCAAAATGGAAAATTACGGCGATGTCCAGAATACGTGAACCCGCAGTAGCCGACATATTCTATCCGGCCGATGCTGTCGAGTTGCGCAACATGGTTGACCGGTTTTTGGCTGCGGCAAAACCGATAGCAGCATCTCCCAAAGCGATCATCGTTCCCCATGCAGGATATATCTACTCCGGTGAAATAGCCGCCACTGCCTATAAAGCGCTGGAGTCTGTGAAAAACAGAGTCAATCGCGTGGTGCTCCTTGGACCCGCTCACCGGGTTGCAATCACCGGACTGGCATTGAGCAGCGCCGATTTTTTTGCAACACCGCTGGGAACAGTTCCGGTTGACAAACAGGCCGCCAGTCTGCTGAGTAATCTGTCACAAGTGCGGATTTTTGATGATGCCCATACGCTGGAGCACAGTCTTGAGGTACAGCTTCCTTTTCTGCAGCAGGTATTGGGGAAGTTTACGCTGGTACCGCTGGTGGTCGGCGATACTTCAGCCGAACAGGTGGCCGAGGTTATCGAGCGGCTGTGGGATGGCCCGGAGACATTGTTTGTCATCAGCTCCGATCTGAGCCACTATCATGACTACGGCACGGCGCAAAAACTGGATAAGGCTACCTGCAGAGCCATCGAGGCACTTCGTCCGGAGGCGATCGGTTACCATGATGCGTGCGGACGCAATCCGGTCAACGGACTGCTGATCGCCGCCCGTCATCATGGATTGAAGGTAACCACGCTGGATCTGCGCAACTCCGGTGACATCGCAGGGCCGCGTGATCAGGTGGTGGGTTATGGCGCCTGGATCTTCGAATAGTTATTCGGAGAAAAAGCGGCGCATTTTGCTGGAAACAGCACGGCGCTCGATTCTGCATGGGCTGGAACAACGCAGGCCGCTCTCCGTTGAACTGTCCCACTATCCCGAGTCACTGCGGGAAAAACGGGCAACCTTTGTTACGCTGCATCTTGATAACCGGCTGAGGGGCTGCATTGGCACTCTGGAGGCAGTGCGCCCGCTGATTCAGGATATTGCCTGTAACGCCTGGGCCGCGGCTTTTTCCGATCCCCGTTTTCCGCCGCTGAGCAGGGCTGAATTCGATTCAATAGATATAGAAATTTCCATACTCAGTCCGCCAGAACCCGTAGATTTTCGTTCAGAAGCGGAGCTTCTTCAACAGATACGTCCGGGAGTGGATGGACTGATCCTGGAAGATGACGGTTACAGGGGAACCTTTCTGCCCGGCGTGTGGGAGTCCCTTCCCGAACCACAGGAGTTTCTTCAGCATCTGAAACAGAAAGCGGGACTGCCCGCGAACTACTGGTCCGATACGTTAAAAGCATACCGATACACCACTGAATCTTTTGGCGAATAAGGGAGCCAGCATGAACAATGACAAAAAAAGCCTGGTAGAACCGGGTCATGACTTAACACAGGAGCATGAAGATCCGTTTATAGAGTTTTTACACCATATTATTCGTTTTTCAGTAAAGGTACTGGCAGCACTGATGGTGCTGGTGATTGTCTGGGGAATTGGCGATGTCATTTATGTGCTGTATCAACGTATAACATCTCCTCCGTTTTTACTGCTTAGCATTAACGATATTCTCGCCACATTCGGTGCCTTTCTTGCAGTCCTTATTGCTATTGAAATTTTTATAAATATTTCGATGTATCTGAAGACAGATGTGATCCCGGTCAGGCTGGTGGTTGCAACCGCCCTGATGGCCATATCGCGGAAAGTAATCATTTTCGATTTTGAGATGATAACCCCGCCATTTATTGTCGGAACAGCGGCGGTAGTATTTGCACTGGGAATAACCTACTGGCTGATTTCAAAAAAAACCTGAACCTTTGAACACATCTAAAAACAGTAGTTTTTTCGCGAGAGCAATGCATGGACCAAGTGCCGGGAACCGTAGTTGTATAAACCATACATGAGGATTCGAGCTCTGAGCCGGCACCGCTATCGCTGGAGAAGTGCATTTTTAGAGATGGCCTGTTGTTTGTTGTCACCCTGAATCTGCATCAGGAGATTTCCGGGCCACCAGCATGGCCTCATTGCGAACCCCCCGGCTGATATCGCCTACCCGCCCATCTTCGCGATAGAACAACAGGTTTAGCGGGCTGAACAGTTCCAGCAACTCATTTTGAGCGAGCCGGAAAAGCGGATCTTTGGGTCCGATTGTCTTGTCCAGCGCTTCCAGCACAAAGGTTTGATAAAAGATCACGCCACCGGGAGACAAGGCGGCAATAAGGTGGGGGATCAGAGAGCGCTCAAGAAAACGGATAACAACAATCGCATCAAAACTTTGCGGTTCGGGTGGTTGGGCAACGACATCCCGTACTTCAGCAGTAACAAAAAGGCCGCAGGTTTCAGCAACAGCGCCAAGTTTTCCTATTGCAACGCTGCTGAAATCCCATGCACTGACGTGAAGTCCCTGTTCAGCGAGAAACAGGCTGTTAGTTCCCAGTCCGCAAGCCAGATCCAGCACCCGCCCCTGCTGTGGCAGAAGATGGCTGTTCTCCAGCAGTATCCGTGCCGGTTCAGCGCTGGCTGTAGCGGTCTGGTAACGCTCGTCCCAGCGTGCCGAATCTTTCATCGGCGCCAGAATGCCGGAGTCAACAATACCAGCATGGTGAAGATTTCCAACCGACCCAGCAACATGGCAAAACAGAGCATCCACTTGGCCGGGTCGTTTATATCACGGTAGTGCATACCCACCTCACCAAGTCCCGGACCCAGATTGTTCAGGGAGGCCGCTACCGCGGAGAAGGCGGTTATCTGATCCAACCCGGTCATCATCAGTCCCAGCATAATGAGACTAAAGATCGCCACATAGGTGGCGAAGAAGCCCCATACCGCTTCGATAACCTGGGGTGGCAGGGGCTTCCCTCCAACCTTGATAGGGATCTGTGCCGTAGGGTGAATCAGACGTTTCAGTTCCCGAATCCCCTGTTTGAACAGCAGCAGGAAACGAATCACTTTCATGCCACCGCCGGTAGAGCCGGCAGATCCGCCAATAAAACTGATGAAGATGAGTAGAACCGGTAGAAAACCCGGCCAGGCGAAATACTGTACAGTGGTAAACCCGGTGGTGGTGCCAATGGAAACAACCTGAAACAGACCGTGATGCAGTGTGTCACCAAAGTCGGGAAAAGTGCCCATGATATAGAGATAACCAACGGTTATCACACTCACACCGGCCAGGATTAACAAATAGGTTTTGCACTCTGAATCCTGAAAATAGGGCCGGATACTGTTGGAGCGCCAGGCCAGAAAATGCAGCGCGAAATTGATACCGGAGAGTAGCATGAATACTACGGCCACCATCTCTATGGTTGTGCTGTGGAAATAGCCGATACTTGCATCATGGGTGGAGAATCCACCGATGGCCACGGTAGAAAAGGCATGCGCAACAGCATCAAAAACACCCATACCCGCCGCCCAGTAGGCAAATGCGCAGGCGACGGTAAGCCCCAGATAGATATACCACAGTGCCTTGGCCGTTTCGGTAATCCGCGGGGTCAGCTTGTTGTCCTTCATCGGCCCCGGTGTTTCCGCCCGATAGAGCTGCATGCCACCAACGCCCAGCATCGGCAGGATGGCCACTGCCAGCACGATGATTCCCATCCCCCCCAGCCACTGAAGCTGCTGGCGGTAAAACAGGATGGAGTGCGGCAGGTTGTCTATGCCGACAATAACGGTTGCTCCGGTGGTAGTCAGCCCCGATATGGATTCGAACACTGCATCGGTGAATGACATATCCGGCGATTCTGACAACATCAGTGGGATGGCGCCAGAGGCCCCCAGCACAGTCCAGAACAGAACCACAACAACAAATCCATCACGAAGACGCAGCTCCTTGCGCTGATGTCTGACCGGAAACCAGAGCAGTCCGCCGATAGCAAGAATCAGTACAAAACCCAGTAAAAACGGATACAGCGCCCCATCTCCGTACAGCAGCGCAATACCTGCCGGCGGCAGCATGGTGCTGCTGAACAGCATCAGCAACAGGCCGACGATTCGTTGTATAACTGCGGGTTGCATGGCTATTCCGGCTGGATTCAGATATAGGTCACATCGACCTGGAACAATCGCTCAACTTCAGGAATATGGCGCTTGTCCACCAGGAACAGAATGATGTGATCTTCAGGTTCGATAACGGTGTCATGATGGGCAATGATAACCTCGTTGCCACGCACAATGGCACCGATATTGGTTCCGGGTGGCAGTTTCAGTTGATCCACCGTGCGTCCCACCACCCTGGAGGAATCAGGATCACCATGCGCCACTGCCTCGATAGCCTCGGCAGCACCACGGCGCAGGGAGTGCACCACCACCACATCACCCCGCCGCACATGGGCCAGCAGGCTGCCGATGGTGGATTGTTGCGGAGAGATGGCGATGTCGATATCGGTGCTCTCCACCAGATCCACGTAAGAGACCCGGTTGATAAGGGACATCACCTTGCGCGCGCCCATGCGCTTGGCCAGCATGGCGGAGAGAATATTGGCTTCATCGTCACTGGTCAGGGCACAGAACACATCGGTATTCTCAATGTTCTCCTCCAGCAACAGCTCCTCATCTGCAGCATCGCCCAGCAGGACGATGGTTTTTTCCAGTGCTTCGGAAGCGACACGGGCCTGCTCGGGATTGTGCTCGATAACCTTTACCTGGAAATTCTGCTCCAGCGCCTTGGCCAGCCGCTTGCCGATATTTCCGGCTCCGGCGATGATGATCCGCTTGTAGGGCTTGTCCAGACGGCGCAACTCACTCATTACGGCGCGGACATGTTTTTTGGCGACGATGATAAATACCTCATCATCCACCTCGATAACCGTATCGCCATCGGGGATGACCGGTTTTCCCCGGCGAAAAATAGCCGCAACACGGGTGTCCACGCCCGGCATGTGCTCTCGCAGCGTGCGCAGTGCATGTCCCACCAGCGGCCCGCCGTAGTAGGCCTTGACCGCCACCAGCTGCACCAGGCCGTTGGCAAAATTGAGCACCTGCAACGCCCCCGGATGCTCGATAAGACGCTGGATGTAGTCGGTCACCAACTGCTCGGGACTGATAAGGACATCCACCGGCAGAGAGTCCTGGGCAAACAGCTCCTCCCTGTGGGCCAGGTAACCTACTCCGCGCACCCGGGCAATCTTGGTGGGGGTGTGGAACAGGGTATAGGCAACCTGGCAGGCAATCATGTTGGTCTCATCACTGTTGGTGACGGCGATGATCATATCGGCATCATCCGCCCCCGCCTGGCTTAACACATCGGGGTAAGAGGCTTCGCCGACCACGGTGCGAATATCAAGGCGATCCTGCAAGTTGTGCAACCGCTCCGGCTCAGTATCGACAACGGTTATGTCGTTGGCTTCGCTGGCAAGGTTCGCCGCAAGGGAGGCCCCTACCTGCCCAGCGCCAAGAATGATAATTTTCATAGCAGTAACGATAGTTCCGGTTTATCAATATGCGCCAATGATACTCCCTCTCCATCAATAGGGTAAATCAGGATTCGGCGCTCCTGCAGGATCCCACTATGGCGTTATGGTGCGCTGAAGCAACGGCTCAAACTGTTCGACGAAACTCGTGGATCCGCTGCACCCTACTCCGAAACCTTCCCCGCCAGCTCCTTGTGATCGATACCGAGGGTTCGCAGTTTGCGATACAGGTGGGTGCGCTCAATCCCGGCAATCCGTGCCACCTTGCCCACGTTACCGCCCATCTTGCGTAGCTGGTGCTCCAGATAAGCTCTCTCAAAACGCTCTCTGGCTTCGCGCAGGGGCAAATCAAATTCAGGTTGATAAGCAGACATGCCCGGATGTTTGATCGAGCCGGCTCCCAGCACTGACTCAACCTCTTCCCTGTCTATCTCATCCCCGTTACCGACGATCAGTAACCGCTGCACCAGATTGGTCAGCTCCCGTACATTTCCCGGCCAGGGATAGTTGCGCAGATGATTTTGCGCGGCCACGGTAAAACTGCGATACGGAAGGTTTTCTCTGGTCGCAAAAAAATCGGCATAAAAAGCCAGCAGTTCAGGTATGTCTTCACAATGTTCCCGCAACGGCGGAATATACAACGGCAACTCGTTGAGCTTGTAATAGAGATCCTGGCGGAAACTCCCCTTGTTCACCAGTGACTCCAGGTCATGATGTGTAGCGGCAATAACACGCACATCGGTTTGCACGGCATCCAGACCGTTGACGCGGTGGAAACGCCGGTTTTGCAGTGCGCTGTACAGGCGGGCCTGAATTGACGCATCCATTTCAGCGATATCCTCCAGGAACAGGGTACCTCCATTGGCCTGCTCCAGGCGCCCGAAACGGATCTGGTCATTTCGCTCACTGCCAAACAGCTCCTCGTTGGCATCCTCCTCGGCAAAAGAGGCCATGCTTATCTCGACAAAAGGTGCCTCCCGGCGCGGGCTCAGCTCATGCAGATAGCGGGCAAACAGCCGCTTGCCGCTACCAGGCTCTCCACTAAGCAGCACGCCGTTTTCATGCTTGGCAAAACGGGTGATATGCTCCCGCAACTGATGCATAAGCGGGCTTTTGCCAACCGGCTCGACACGATGATGTGAGTAGCGCCGCAGATCGATGTTTTCCTTCTGCAGCTTGTCCGTATGCAGGGTGTTCTCCACCGTCAGCAGTAACTTTGCCAGCGACAGCGGCTTCTCTATAAAGTCATAGGCGCCGAGACGGGTTGCCTCTACAGCTGTCTCTACCGTGGCATGTCCGGACATGATAATCACCGGCATATCAAGGCCGTTTTCATCCGACCACTCCTTGAGCAGGGTAATGCCATCAACATCCGGCATCCAGATATCCAGCAACACCAGATCCGGTCGCCTCAAGCGCCGCGCCCGGCGGGCCTGTTCGGCATTCTCTGCTACCGAAACCTCATAACCCTCATCTTGCAGAATCTCCTGAACCAGATGGCGAATTTCAGGCTCGTCATCCACGACTAGTATATACGGCGTACTCATGCCCGTTTCTCCCTTATTTCGGCAGGAACTACAGGTTGGCTACTTGCAGCTGCCAGCGGCAGGCGCACAACAAAACAGGCGCCACCGTCCGGCAGATTTTCTGCCCGTATCAATCCATTGTGTTCCTCCACGATCTTTTTTACTACCGCGAGTCCCAAACCCGTCCCTTTTGGTTTGGTTGTGATATAAGGCTCAAAAAGATGAGCCATGACATCGGCCGGGATACCCGGTCCGTTGTCTTCAACACGCAGCTCCATAAAACGGCTGTCATGTTCGTCTCTCCAGCAGGTGCGGATTGCTATTTTTGCATCCTCCTTCTCCGCCACCGTTTCCAGAGCATTCTTGATCAGGTTGTTCAATAACTGCCGCATGCGTCCTGAATCTGCATCAACCATCGGAATATCGGATTGCAGATCGAGCAGAAAATGCGCCGCAGCGCCCTCCCCCTGATAGAGGTCAAGCACTTCGGAAATCAGCTGGTTCAGGTTCAGCGGCCGCAAATGAATTTCCGGCGTACGCGCATAATCGGAGAACGCCTTGACCATCTCTTTCAGGGCTTCAACCTGCTGTACGATAGTGTGCGTTGAACGGTCCAGAAGCCTGGCATCCTCCGGCGGCATGCTGGCCAGGTATTTACGCCGCAGCCGCTCCGCTGAAAGCTGTATGGGTGTCAGCGGATTCTTGATCTCGTGGGCCAGGCGCCGGGCTACTTCGCTCCATGCCGCATCACGCTGCGACTTGATCTGACTGGTAATATCATCAAACACAATAACATGGTCGTGCAAGGTATCACTCATCCGGCGTAGCACCGTAGCGCGGCACATAAGCACCTGCCTGCCCATCGCTCCAAACAGAACCACCTCTTCCCGCCATTCGCTATCTCCTTGTGCCGAAAAGTGGGGCGTAAGGGTCTTGGCAAAAGGCTCAAGGTGGAGATATTCATCCGCCAGGGAACTCAGTGTCTGGCCCGTAAGCTCCTGCAACGGGACACCCAGGATGGTCGCTGCCGCAGGGTTCGCCGTATGCAGGACGCCGTCAGCTCCCACTGTGAGCACACCGGAAGAGAGACGCTTCAGTATCGCTTCCAGATAGGCACGCTGGGTCTCGATATGATGCTGGTTCCGCCGGGCCTCGTCGCGAGCCAGGGCAAGACGCTGGGTCATTTCGTTAAAAGAACGGGCCAGGTGGCCGAACTCATCGTGACTGCGAACCGGCAAACGCCGCGCATAATCACCCGCGGCCACCGCACGGGTTCCCTTCACCAAATCACGAATCGGTGCAACCAGCCGGTGGGCATAAACAAACGCAGCCCAGACGGCAGTCAGGATGGTAAGCAGCAAGACCAGTGACAGGGTAAGGGTAAAGCTGTATTTAAGAGGCTCGCGCAGATAGGTCAGCTCGGTGTACTTCGTATAGGCCTGCTGTACACTCCCTGCCAGGGTACTCATGCGCGGGGGAACAGTGTACAGGGCCTGCAGAAAACCCGCATCATGAAGCGCCAATGATACAGGAAGATTGACCGCTACCCGCACCCGCGCACTGTTTTCATCGAAAGGCTCCAGCCCGACATAGGAGCGTCCCTTGCGCAGCTGAACGAGAATGGCTTCATTGGGCAACGTCGGTGCCAACCGATCAAGCTCATTCAAGCTGGAGGCGACAGGACGACCGGCAGCTGTAAACAGCGCCAGCTCCTCGGCCCCACTGCGCTGCCGAAGTTCGTTCAACAACAGAGCTGCCGAGCGATTCTCCACGTGCGCCAGTTCATCAGCCAGTTGCTCGGTAGTATGCAGCAGCTCCCGCATGCGCACATTCAGCGAAGCACGACTCAACTCCAGGCTGTTCTGCAACGCCTCCTCGATGGTTGCATCAAACCAGCTGTCAACACCCCGGTGGATAAACTCCAGAGAGAAATAGTACATCACTGAAACAGGTGTGATTGACAAGACAATGAATAGAATGACCAGCCGAAGCTTCATTCGTGAACCGGCAGCATGACGCCGGTACTGCGAGATCAGCTGCTGTAACTGATAGAGAATCAGAGCCAGAAGGGCAATCAGGGTCACGACATTGAGAACCAGCAACAAACTGTAATACTGGCTGAACAGCGTGGAGTTCCTGGCGGCACCAATCATGAAGTAGAGTGAGGTAAGCAGCAGAACAACCAACAGAATCAATAGCCGCGGCCCGGTGACAATCCGGACGGTTTTCCGCAGCAAGTGAATCAAAGTTGAGGTTTCCATGTGTACCACTCACTGGTCAGCCGCCAGCGGGACGAGAGATAGGCCAGCAAACGCAACGGTGTCGGCAGGGATTCAATATCCAGAGCAACACGCATGCGAGCCACGTAATCCGCACCTGATGGCAGCAGGTTCTGATCGAGCAGGGGAAGCTCCTTCAGCCGGCCAAGCGCATCCAGAGCCGCTTCCAGTGTCTGGTAACTGGACTCGGTACCCATATTGAGGTTACTCAATACGTAATGTTGGGCAAGCGCAAAATATCGCAACCGGTAACGCTGTTTGATAACTGCAACAGTCTCATTCCACCACGGCCACTCCCGGTTTTTTATCAGTTCGATACGTAACTCGATAATCAGCGGCACACCATTATGCAAGGCATCGAGTACCGGCCTGGTGAAACTGTAGTGAATATCGGCGCTGACGAGATATACCTTGTTGTCAAGATATATATGCGCACTGCGAATGGAAAACGGATCTGTCTGTGCCGAGGCTGTAGCAGGGATAAACAACAGAAAACCGAACAGCAACAGGGCGATCACAAATGGATCTGCCCGGCGCCCGCAAGGTATCACTATTCCCTTGTCACCTTTAGCGCTTGTCATTACAGAATGGCCACACCATAAAAGTTTGCTTCAGCGGAAATTCCGCAAGAACCGCTGTATGCAGGAAGACAGCTAATACCCTTTTTGCAGACACGCATAATAAAAGCCGTCCATCTGGTTCTCACCGGGCAAAATCTGTCGTCCCACTGACATTGCCCTTCCCCATGATCCGTTCAGGGGAATCTCCCTGGCATCGCGATGTTTCTCAATAAAATCCGTTGTTTGCTGCACATTTTCCTGCTTCAGTACGGAACAGGTTGCGTATAACAGGATACCGCCAGGCTTGAGCAAAAACCACAGCGACTCCAACAAATGTTGTTGTTTTGCCACTAATTTTGGAATATCGTCAGCTCGCCGCAACAATTTAATATCAGGATGACGCCGAATCACACCGGTGGCTGAACAGGGCGCATCAAGCAAAATGCGATCAAATAGCTTCCCGTCCCACCACTGCGACGGCTCGGCAGCATCGCCAGGCTGCAACCGCGCATTCAGGCCCAGGCGAGACAGGTTCTGCCCAACCCGCTGCAGACGCGCTTCGTCGATATCGATTGCCACCAGTTCGGCAAGTTCTGGTTGCCTCTCCAGAATGTGTGCGGTTTTCCCGCCAGGCGCAGCGCAGGCATCCAGCACCCGTTCACCCGGTTGCACATCAAGCAGCTCGGCGGCCAGCTGTGCTGCACCATCCTGGACGGAAACCTCGCCGGCCGAAAAGCCTGGCAGGCTTGTTACGTCAACAGGCTGAGTCAGAATCAGACCGGTTTCGGTGCCTGGCAATTCAACAGCATCCATTCCGGCAGAACGAAGCCGGCGCAGCCAGGCTTCCAGCTCAACCCGGCGGCGATTCACCCGCAAGGTCATGGGGGGCTGCTCGTTGTTGCCCCGAACAATCGCCTGCCACTGCTCCGGCCAGTCGAAACGGAACATATCGAACAACCAGCGTGGGTGGGCACTGGCAACTGCCTCATCCTTGTCAATCCGGGCCAGGGTCTCTCCCTTGCTACGCAGAAATCCCCGCAACACTGCATTGACCAGCGATCTCGCCCAGGGCTTGCCGATAGACCGGGTAAGCGATACCGTTTCCGAGACAGCCGCATGTTCCGGAACGCGCAGATAGATCAGCTGGTACAAACCCAGCAGAAGTACAACGTTCAGATCCTGATCTTTGGTTTTGAGGGGACGGTTGAGATGATAATCAGCACATGCCTCCAGCCGCGGCAGGAAGCGCAGCACCCCAAAACAGAGCTGCTGTACGAAGGCACGATCCTTGGATTGAGGAACGGATTCAAGAATCTGCGGCAACAAAACGGGCAGTGAACGGCCCTGACTCAATACCTGGCTCACCACCCGCACCGCGGCGAGTCTAGGTTTCATGATCCCAGTACAATACCGGGATTTTGCAGCTCTGGATGTCCATTAACGAATGCACCGGCATCAAGTGGTTTGCCCCCGGCGCTTTGCAGACGCTGCAGGCGGAGTATTCCGTCACCAGTGGCGACATCCACCCCTTGTTTTCCGATCTGCAGTACCGTTCCGGGCACCGCATCAGCAACCCGGTCAGACAACGGCTCCGCCTGCCAGATACGCAATGTCTCTCCCTGCAGTGATGTTTGCGCTACAGGCCATGGGTTGAACGCACGGATCCGCCGATCCAGCGCTTGTGCAGAGGCGGCCCAGTCAAGAGTGGCCTCACGCTTGTCAAGTTTACGGGCGTAGGTTGCCGTATCGTTATCCTGGGGAACCGGACAGACCGAGCCATCCACAATTAGCCCCAGCGCATCCAGTAGCGCCTGGGCTCCCAAAGCGGCCAGCCGATCATGCAGCGTCTGCGCGGTATCCCGGCTGTAAACAGGCGTAGTCAATCGATAAAGTACGGGGCCGGTATCCAGCCCCTCCTCCATCTGCATGATACTGACTCCGGTCTCACTGTCTCCTGCCAGAATGGCCCGCTGGACAGGCGCAGCCCCCCTCCAGCGGGGCAGCAGGGATGCGTGGATATTGATGCACCCCAGGCGGGGGGCATCCAGTACCGGGAGGGGTAACAAAAGACCGTAGGCAACCACCACCACAAGATCAGCCTGCAATCCGCGCAGTTGCTGCTGTTGTTCAGAGGCTTTCAGGCTGACAGGCTGATATACCGGAATATTGTGCTCAAGCGCTGTAGCTTTGACCGGACTGGCTTTAAGCCTCCGCCCCCGGCCCGCGGGTCGATCGGGCTGGGTGTAAACTGCACAAATATCATGTTGATCAGTCTCCAGCAAGGCTTTAAGTGCGGTAGCAGCAAAATCCGGTGTGCCTGCAAAGATGATTTTAAGACGTGTAGCCATAATGAACCTCTAACGCAAGAGTAACTACTCGACGAGTAGTAAATATGTTTGTAACTGCTCGGTTGCAGAACGCAGACCTATGCTGGAGCAATTGCCGGGAGCCGCGCCACCAGCACAATACACGGAGATTCAACTACGGCGTTGACACCGCCGTCACAGAAAAACGTACTCCTTGCAAAGCTCCGGACAGTCACGTGCCATGACGCCGCTGTTTTTCCAGTTTCCTGCGAATGCGTTGCCGTTTCATTTCTGACAGATAATCAACAAACAGTTTCCCATCCAGATGATCAATCTCGTGCTGAATGCAAACCGCCAGCACTCCTTCCGCTTCCAGCTCAAATCGATCGCCATTCCGGTCCAGAGCACTGACTCTGATCCGGCTGGCCCGCTTGACCGGCTCATATATACCGGGGACGGAAAGACAACCCTCTTCGGTCTGCTCCTGCCCGTCAGTTGCAAGGAGTTCCGGATTTATGAACACCAGCGGCTGATCCTTGTGTTCTGAAATATCGGTTACCAGCAAACGCTGGTGCACATTCACCTGGGTGGCCGCCAGACCGATGCCTGGGGCATCGTACATGGTTTCGAACATATCATCGATCAGTCTGCGAATCTCGTCATTTACCTCGCTGACCGGATTGGCTGTTTTGCGCAAACGCGCATCTGGGTAGTGAAGTATCGGTAACAGAGCCATCGGTTAAAAAGTTTGTATTTTCGGTAAAGAATTATGATACTCGAACCGATATGGATTGTAACGTAACAAACCCGAAGGGATTGCAAACAGTGTTCAAGTTCAGGCATGTAATACAGAAATCCATATTGTTGACCCTGTTACTGTTCTGCTGGACAGGTTCTGCGATGGGACAAACCATCGCCCTAAACCCCGACCACCCTGATCGTTATGTGGTGGTCAAGGGGGATACATTGTGGGACATATCCGCACGTTTCCTGCGTGACCCCTGGCTCTGGCCGGAGGTGTGGCAGGTAAATCCGCAAATTGCCAATCCGCACCTTATCTACCCGGGTGACACTATTGCCCTTGAACTGCGGGATGGAAAACCGGTTTTGACGCTCCAGCGCGGACGCAAGGTGGTAAAACTCTCTCCACGCATGCGTGAACAACCGCTCGAGCAGGCCATTTCGACGATTGACCCAGACGCAATTCGCCACTTCATCAACCAGGCCAGAGTAGTAACGCAACAAGAGCTGAAGCTTGCACCTTATGTATTGGGCGGGATAACCAAACGCCTTCTGGCCGGCGCAACCGGAGAACGAATCTATGCACGGGGTATATCCTCTGATGCCCCGGCCCGCTATGGGGTTTACCGGGTAGGAGAGGTCTATCGCAACCCGGATGACAAAAAAGAGGTTCTGGGTCAGGAGGTTGTCAAGGTGGCAGATGCCGTGTTGGACAAAACGGGAGATCCAGCGACACTGCTGATAACGGATGCCCACCGGGAAATACGGGCCGGTGATCGCCTCCTGCCAGCGGACAGCGACATGGCCGCAAACCAGTATTACTTCCCCCGTGCTCCACATCCCGGAACGAAAGGCCGTATAATATCCGTTTTTGACGGCGTATCCATGGCAGGACAGTATCAAGGCGTAGTACTGGATCTGGGGCGGCGGCAAGGCATCGAGTCCGGCCACGTACTGGCTGTCTATCAGGCAAACGGTAAAATGAAAGATCCGGTAACAGGCGAAGAGGTGGAGCTACCTGACGAGCGTGCAGGTACCTTGCTGGTATTCCGCACCTTTGACAAGGTCAGCTACGCCCTGTTGATGGAATCCACCCGACCGGTTCATGTTCTGGATACAGTACGCACACCGTGACCACCCATGCCACCAGTAGAAAAAGACAATCTTTTTTACTGGCTGGCATTGTGGCGGGCACCGGGAGTCGGAACGCGGCTGTATGCCCGGCTTCTGGAGCAGTTTGGCACACCGGCCGCCGCCTTCTCTGCCAGTCACGAGCAGCTACGAACCGCTGGCGTTACCCGGCCCACCACGCTGGACTACCTGCAGACTCCCGACATAGCCGCAATCGAACAGGATCTTGCCTGGCTGGAAAAGCCGGATCATCATCTTTTGACCATAGATTCAGCAGACTATCCTCCGTTGTTACGCGAACTTCCCGATCCACCCCCGCTTCTGTTTGTGCATGGCGAACCCAGCCTGCTCAGTCACCCCCAACTGGCCATGGTAGGCAGTCGCAACGCATCCCCTGCCGGTAGTGAAACCGCCTTCGAATTTGCCCGCCATCTATCCGGTTGTGGACTGGTTATCACCAGCGGGCTGGCGCTGGGTATCGATGCTGCCTGCCATCGAGGGGCTCTGGACGGAAGCGGGCTGACCATTGCTGTAATCGGCACCGGAATGGATCGCGTCTACCCAGCGCGGCACCGGGAACTTGCCCACAGAATAGCGGACAAAGGAGCACTGGTATCTGAGTTTCCCGTTGGCACCTCACCCGCCCGCGCAAACTTTCCCCGCCGAAACCGCATCATCAGCGGCCTTTGCCTGGGGACGCTCGTCGTCGAAGCAGCAACCCACAGCGGCTCTTTAATAACTGCCCGGCAAGCATCAGAGCAAGGGCGGGAGGTTTTTGCCATTCCCGGTTCCATCCACAACCCGTTGGCGCGAGGCTGTCACCGCCTGATACGCGAAGGTGCAAAACTGGTTGAGACAGCCGATGATATACTGGAAGAGCTTGCGGGAACCATCCCGCTGGTCCTGGATAACATCCAGCGGACGGAACATAGCGACAGCCCGGCGGTCGAACTTGACAGTGAATACCTCCAGTTGCTGGATACCATGGGTCATGATCCGATCACCGTCGACACAATAGTTGAACGGAGTGGATTGACGACAGAAGAAGTTTCCTCCATGCTGTTGGTACTGGAATTGCAAGACCATGTAGCATCTATGCCGGGTGGTTTATACAGTCGGGTCGACAAGAGGACATGACCATGAAAGAAACCGTACTCGATGTACTGATGTATCT
>JALSHD010000032.1 GCA_026982395.1 Chromatiales bacterium
CCGTGACGGACGCAGGACGGTCGGGGCAAAAGGAATCAGCTGTCGCGTAGGCGAGTCGATTTTTGACAGGGAGGTCAAAAATCTATCACGAGGTAGCGACACTATCGGCGGCCGTTCCTCCTTCCGAGCTTGAGCTTCGTTTCACTCGCCGTAACCAATTCGTGACAAGGCGAGCCCTCCAACAGTGCACCCATGCCGGACCGCAAAAAAACGCCGCGTAAACGGCGCAAAACCAAGGAGCAATCAAACAGCCCAGGAGTTAATCACGGCGCCGGAAGATAGCGTCACCCAATGCTTCGAAACGATCACTGTATATCTCGATCCGATCGGATTCCCCCACAAACAAATAGCCGCCCGGCTCCTGGCTGTCAGCCAACCGGTCAATCAGATAGGCCCGTTTCGGCATGTCAAAATAGATCAGTGTATCACGGCAGAAAATTGCTTGTTGTGGCTCGGGAACACTCCACTCTGAAAGCAGGTTAAGACGTCGAAACGAAACTGTTTGCTGGAGTGCCGGTGAAATCTGTACAAGCTCCTCATTGCCAATACGCAGGGAGCGAAACCAGCGCAGCAGATGACGGGCGGGCAGATGGCGCACCTGTGACAACGGATAGATCCCCTTCATCGCGGTGGAGAGCGCCTCCGGATCATGGTCTGTTGCGGTGACCGAAATGTCCCACTCCTCAATATGGGGTAGCACCTCCTGGGCAACCATCGCCAGGGAGTACGCCTCTTCTCCGGTTGAGCAACCTACCGACCAGAAGCGCAACTCCTGTTCCGGCTTTTTGGCCAGCTCAGGCAACAGGGTATTGGTGAAAAAATTGAAATGCTGTTTGTCGTGGCAAAAGGTGGTGTAGCTCTGCGTGGCGGCGTTGATCAGCCGCAGCAGTTCGGTACTGTCCTGCTGCAACCGTTCGCTATACGCCTGAAAGCAGCCAAGTTGAAGCTGATACATGCGTGTCGAAAGATAGTCCAGCAACGACCGGCGGCTCGATTCGGCAAGCACAATTCCGGAGCTGTCCAGAACCAGTTGCTGCAGTACTTCAAACTCATCATCTGCCAGCAGATGCTGGCGCATTCCATCGTAACTAAACATGATCTTTCCCGCCTCGATTTACTGTTATGCCATTCACAGTAACTGTATCGACAGCAAGAAAAGCAATCTTTAGAAAAAACGGGATAACCGCTTGACTGAAACCGGCCGGCTGGTTCCCAGTTGCTGCGCAAACAGGGAGACGCGCAGCTCTTCCAGCAGCCAGCGGTACTCCTCCAGCGCAGCGTCATGGTAACCCGTCTTGTCGGCCTTCTCCCGCCGGATGAGATAGGCCTCCCACAGCGGCTGGAACTGACGTAAATTCTCGCGATCCCGCGCTGCTCCGCCCTGCAACTTCTCCATGCGCAGCTTCATGGCGGCGAGATAGCGCGGCATCTGCTGCAACCAAGGCCAGGGGGTACCGGTGACAAAACCGGGATAAACCAGCCGGGAAAGCTGTTCCCGAAGGTCGGCCACGGCGTGGATCCAGGCCGGCGAGACCGCCCCCTTGAGCTGTTTGGCGAGCGCATGGCGTTCGGCCAGAATCCTGGCCAGTAAATCACAAAGGCCGGTGGCACACTCCACCAGCTCCCCTTTTGCCTGCTCACAACGCTGTTCATAGGCTGCCGAATCACGCACCGGGGCATCCTCACCAATGAATACCCGATCGGTGACGGCAGTCAATATATCCTGTTTCAGCTCGTCGCAGCGTCCAATCGGAGCATAGTGCATGCACATGGTCTGGCTGACCGGCAGCTTGTTGCGCAGATATTTCATCTTGTCACTGAGGGCGAGCATGAACAGCCTGCGCAGACCGGCGCGCATCGCTTCATCTGCCGCCTGTCGGGTGTCGAATACCTGGATCGCTACCGAGCTTTCTCCATCCACCAGCGCAGGATAACCGCGCATCGATACCCCTGCCCGCTCAAACTCCACCACCTCCGGCAGCTCACCGAAATCCCAGCGGGTAATCTCCTCCCGCTCCAGCTCCAGACGGGGACGGCGGGCGAAATCGGCTCGTGCATGGCTGCGCAGCGATTGTTGCAATCCGGCCAAATCCCGTCCTGTCGCCACCGTTTTCCCCCCGCTGTCCACCACCCGGAAATTCATCAGCAGATGATCCGGCAAACTCTGCGGTGACCACATTTCAGGCGCAACCGTCTCGCCACTGATTCTGCGCAGGTGGGCCGACAGCGCCTCAAGCAGTGATTCTTCACCCGGCGCGAGTGCCTCGACACAGGCGCGTGCATAATCGGGCACTGGGACAAAATTGCGCCGTATCGCCTTGGGCAGGCCACGCAGCAGCGCGGTAATCTTCTCTTCCAGCAGCCCCGGCACCAACCACTCGAATCGCTCCGCCGGAAGCTGGTTGAGCAGCTCCACGGGAACGGTGAGGGTGACACCATCGTCCGCATGTCGGGGCTCAAAGTGATAACTCAACGGCAGCTGCAGGCCGTTCACTGAAATACAGTCCGGGAAGCGCTCTCCGCAGATATGGGTTGCGCTGTGCTGCATCAGGTAGTCCCGGGTCAGAAACAGCAGGCGGGGACTCTCCTTTTCCGCCCGCTTGCGCCACTGCTCAAACCGGGCGCCGGAGTAGATTCCGGCAGGAATACGTTCATCATAGAAGGCAAACAGTGTCTCATCATCCACCAGCACATCGTGGCGGCGGGATTTATGTTCCAGCTGCTCCACCTCTGCTACCAGCTCGCGGTTATGCCGGAAAAACGGAGCACGGGTGCGGTATTCCCCCTGCACCAGCGCCTGACGAATGAAGATCCCCCTCGCCTCATCGGCATCAATAGGGCCGTAGTTGATGCGGCGTCGGGGCTGGATAATCAGTCCGTACAGACTCACTTGCTCAAAAGCCGATACCTGGGCCGGTTTTTTCTCCCAGTGCGGCTCGGAGTAGCTGCGCTTGAGCAGCGCTCCTGCCAATGGTTCCACCCAGGCGGGTTCAATCCTCGCCACGGTATGGGCATAGAGCCGGGTTGTCTCTATGAGTTGTGCAGCCATGATCCATTTGGGGCGTTTTCTGAACAGTCCGGAGCCGGGAAAGATGGATAATTTGATATTGCGCGCTCCCTGATAGAGCGACTCATCGGTTTTGATAGCGATATTTCCCAACAGACCGGCCAGCAGCGCACGGTGAATTGCATCATATTCAGCAGGCTGCCGGTTGGGACGCAGCGCCATCTCCCTGGCCAGGGTCAGCAGCTGGCTATGCACCTCATGCCACTCACGCAGGCGTACAAAAGAGAGAAAATTCTTGCGGCACTCACGGCGCAGCTTGTTCTGAGACAGATGACGGTGCTGCTCTTCGTAGTGCTGCCACAGGTTGAGCAGGGAGAGAAAATCCGACTGCTCATCACGAAACCGGCGATGCGCCTCATCTGCCTGTTGCTGCGCCTCCAGCGGCCGCTCACGCGGATCCTGGATGGTCAACGCCGCGGCGATAATCAGCACCTCCCGCAAACACCCCTCCTTTCCTGCCGCCAGAATCATCCGGGCAATGCGTGGATCGACAGGCAGGCGCGCCAGTTGCCGCCCCAGCGGAGTAACACGCCGCTCATCATCCACTGCCCCCAGCTCCTGCAACAGCCGGTAGCCATCATTGATCTGGCGCTTGTCCGGCGCCTCCACAAAAGGAAACCGCTCTACCCCGCCCAGACCCAGTGTTGTCATATTCAGAATCACCGAAGCCAGGTTGGTACGCAGGATCTCCGGTTCGGTGAACTCGGGGCGGCTGTTGAAATCCTGCTCCGAATAGAGCCGAATGGCGACACCGGCCGCCACCCGGCCGCAGCGCCCGCTGCGCTGGTTGGCGCTGGCCCGGGAGATCTTCTCCACCGGCAGCCGCTGCACCTTGTTGCGGTAGCTATAGCGGCTGACCCGGGCCAAACCGGTGTCGATAACATAGCGAATTCCGGGTACCGTGAGCGAAGTCTCGGCTACATTTGTAGCGAGCACGATCCGCCGCCCCTTGTGGCCGCTAAATACCCGGTTCTGCTCGGCCGCAGAGAGTCGGGCATACAGCGGCAGAATCTCCGTATGGGGTGGATGGTGCTTGCGCAGCGCCTCGGCGGTATCACGAATCTCCCGTTCACCGGACAGAAACACCAGAATATCCCCCCGGTCGATACGGGAAAGCTCATCCACCGCATCGAGAATTGCCTGCTGCATATCCCGATCCTGCGCATCTTCGTCCTCACCCTGCAGCGGCCGGTAACGGATCTCCACCGGCCAGGTGCGCCCGGATACCTCGATTACCGGAGCATCGTGGAAATGACGGGAGAAACGTTCGGTATCGATGGTAGCAGAGGTGATAATTACCTTGAGATCACGGCGCCGGGGGAGCAGCTGTTTGATATAACCAAGCAAAAAATCAATGTTCAGACTACGCTCATGGGCCTCGTCGATAATCAGCGTGTCATACTGCTCCAGATAACGATCGCCCTGAGTCTCGGCCAGCAGGATACCGTCGGTCATCAGCTTGATGTAGCTGTCCGGACTGACCCGATCCTTGAAGCGCACCTTGTATCCCACCGCACCACCCAGCTCACACTCAAGCTCACTGGCAATCCGCGCCGCGACGCTGCGAGCGGCGATGCGGCGCGGCTGGGTATGCCCGATCAAACCCGCCACCCCGCGCCCCATCTCAAGGCAGATCTTGGGCAACTGAGTAGTCTTGCCGGAGCCGGTCTCTCCGGCAATGATTACCACCTGATGCTCGTCAATCGCCCTGATGATTTCCGCCCGATGCTCAACCACCGGCAATTCAACGGAATACCGTGGTACCGGCAGCGCCTCGCGGCGACACCGAACCTGCTCAGAGGAGCGGTTAATATCTCTACCAAGGGCCGTCACAACCTCGGCGGAAGGCGGTTGATTGTCACGCAGCCGCTTGCGCAGCGCACGCAACCGGCGGGAGAGGCGGTGGCGATCAACCAGCAGACAGTGGGGCAGCGCGGCCTCCAGCGCGGCCAGTTGAGTTTCAATTGTCAAAATGCACCTGATAAAAATCTATCGCAGTTAGGCTATCTCTACTATCATATACGCAATGGGGGAGAAATTTTACGATGTATGGCACATCGGATTTATTCCATGCTCCCCCTGTG
>JALSHD010000033.1 GCA_026982395.1 Chromatiales bacterium
GGCGGTATCGTTGGCGCACTGAGTTTTGGCCTGCCGCCCCGGATACGAAATAATCGCTGGAGGTTGCTGTCCTATATTCTCCTTTATAACTTGGGCCGCGTTCTTAGTTATGCCTTGGCCGGGGGGGTGTTGGCAGGAATTGGCAGCGAGCTGTTGCACGGCATCAGCCCGCAATATGGTCACCTGATACTGCAGTGGTTCGCGGCTGTGGTCATGATCGCCATTGGCCTCTATCTTGCCGGCTGGTTTCCCCGTCTGGTACTCATCGAGTCCATCGGGCGCCCCCTGTGGCGCCGTCTGGAACCTATCGGACAGCGCCTGCTTCCGGTACGCAGTCCACAGCAGGCTCTTTTATTCGGGATGGTATGGGGATGGCTTCCCTGCGGCCTGGTTTACGGAGCACTCATTTATAGCCTGTCTGCAGGAAGTGTTGCGGAAGGGGCGCTGTTCATGACCCTGTTTGGGCTTGGAACGCTACCGGCTGTTGCAACTGCGGGCATTCTGACCAGCCGGGTTGCACATCTTGCCCGAATGCCGAAGGTACGGCGTGCAGCCGGTATATTTATCATCGCACTGGGACTGCTGGGACCCGCGATGACCTTGATGGGGGGAAAATCCGGTCACGACCAGCATCTGCAACACTCCCATACGCCAGACTCCTGACAATGGACAGAACGGAATTAAACAGAACGGAATTAATGGGTGAGTCCCCTCTGTTTCTGTCCGTGCTGCGCACGGCCAGGCTGGTAGCCGCGTCAGATGTTACCCTGTTTATTCAGGGAGAAAGCGGCACAGGAAAGGAGGTGTTGACCCGGCACATCCACGAACAGAGTCCGCGTTCGGAACAGACCTTTGTCAGCGTCAATTGCGCCGCGCTGCCTGAAAACCTGGTGGAATCAGAGCTGTTCGGACATCGCAAAGGCTCTTTTACCGGCGCCGATCAAGACTATCCGGGAAAAGTGCGGGCAGCGGCAGGTGGCACCCTGTTTCTGGACGAAATAAGCGAACTACCGCTGCCAACACAAGCAAAACTGTTGCGTTTTCTTGAGGCAGGGGAGTGTCAGGGGCTGGGAGAAACATTACCCGCAGTTGTGGATGTCCGGGTGATCGCAGCTACCAATCGCAATTTGTACGAAATGGTTCGAACCGGCGAATTCCGCGCCGATCTCTATTATCGACTCAATATAGTCCCTCTGCTATTACCCCCCTTGCGGGAGCGGTCAGGAGATCTGCCGCTGTTGCTACACCACTTCACCTCCTGCCTCTCCCGTCAGCACGGTATTGCCCCTCCCCGGTACAGCAAGACCGTCATAAAAACCCTGCAGCACTACCACTGGCCCGGCAACGTTCGTGAACTGCGCAACTTCTGCGAACGGATGGTGATTCTGTTCAGCGATCATGACCTGACCAATGAAAATATTCCCCCGGAAATTCTCCACCCTGAGGAGACAACCAACCTGGAAAACGACGGCTTTATCCTTCCTGAAAGGGGTATAAAGCTGGACTCCCTGGAGCGGGAGCTGATTGTCCAGGCACTGTCCCGTACCGGAGGCAACCGGAGCCGGGCGGCACGCCTGCTTGGACTGACACGCGATACGTTTCTCTATCGAATGCGCAAACACGGGATTGAATAGCGGCAAGGAGGGGGGGTACCGCCGCAATTTTCAAGGTTCAGGAAGCCGGTTTTTCCAGCTCTCCCTCTTCATCTCCATGTCGCGGCCACGCTCGCAGCACCGCACTGACCAGGGTAGCCAGCGGAATGGCGAAAAACACACCCCAGAACCCCCATATTCCGCCAAAAAACAGTACCGCCACGATTATCGCAACCGGATGCAGGTTTACCACCTCGGAAAACAGCAGCGGTACCAGCACATTGCCATCCAGCGCCTGGAGTACAGCATAGGCAATCATCAACCAGGCAAACTGCGAGTCCAGCCCCCACTGAAAATAGGCCACCACGGCAATCGGGATGGTCACCACAGCGGCGCCAATATAGGGCACCAGCACCGAGAACCCCACCAGTACTGCCAGCAACATGGCATATTTCAGCGCCATAAAGCTAAACAGCGCATAACTGGCGACCGCCACGATAAGAATTTCCCAGAATTTGCCCCTGACATAGTTGCCCAGCTGCTGATCCAGCTCCTCCCACACTTCGGTCAACAGGGTGCGTTGATGGGGAAGATAGCCCTTTATCCACTCCAGAATACGCTCCTTGTCCTTGAGCAGGAAAAACACCAGCACCGGCACCAGAACCAGATATATCAACAGAGTGATTCCCCCGGCAAGAGAGGAGAGCGACAGCGACAGGATATGCTGACCCAAGCCGCCCAGCTCGGTGCGAATCATGGTCATGATCTCCTCCACCTGCACCTGCGAGATAAAGGGGTAGTGGGCCGGAAGCTCCATCAGCGCCTGCTGCCCCCGAGTAATATAGGCCGGCAGTTCCTGGAACAGATCCGCCATCTGCTGCCACATGGTTGGCAACAGAGCAAAAAACAGAAACACCAGAAAAACCATGAACAGCACCAACACCAGTATGACAACCAGCAGGCGGGGAGCACCCAACCGCTCCAGCTTGCAAATCAGACCTTCAAGCAGATAAGCGATAACAATACTGGCAAGCAGCGGGGCGAGCATTTCGCCCGCAATTACCACTATGGTAAATCCCGCCACCAAGAGTATTGCCAGAATTACTGCCTGTGGATCAGAGAAGCGCTTTCGCAGCCAGCCACCAATGACTTCTTTCATGACTTAAATTTCAATATAAACGGGACCCTTCCCGGGATACAGCCAGTCCCTGCAGATTCCAGTGCCGCTTGCTGGTTTCGCAACCATCTGTTTTTTATGAACCATATCCTGAACCTGGCGACATTCTGCTCATCAGGGATCTCACTCTCCTCCGTGTCCCTGTGATGAATCCGGCTTTTTCCATTTCACGCCACAAAGGCGCAGAGCGCACGGAGGGATGGGGATCGGCTAATTGTCTATTCATAAACCATATCTCTGTCGAACGGTACGAAAACGAGGAGTATGAACACAAAATCAGTCACTTACAAGACACGATCAGCCGTATTCAGATAATTAACCCGATATTTCCCCCAAGAGTATTTCCACGATCCCGATTAGTCCACATGCATTTCCACGTAAATTGATGCTTCTATAACCTGCTGTTTACGTGAGATTATTCGCTTGACTTAGTGCCACTCATATTCCAGCACAATATTTTAGCAGTTACTTCTAAATCTTGGCGACAAGATTGTAATATGCTATCAATACCGCTCCAAGCCAACCATAACAATCAATCAGGTTCGGGAGGACAACCTGTCATGAAGCCCTATCAATCCACCTGTCTGTCTATTGCAGCTTTTACATCATTGTCACTACTAACCGGTGCTGCCTTCGCCGCAGGTTTTGCCCTTATCGAACAGAGTACCAGCAACATGGGAAGCGCTTATGCCGGAGGAAGCGCCAGTGCAGAAGACGCCAGCACCATCTATTTCAACCCGGCCGGGATGACCGAGCTGGATTCTGCCGAAGTGATTTTCGGGTTGCACATCGTACAACCATCCACCCGGCTTTCAGATGCTGACTCAAGTGCGCCGGGCGGGATTTCGCTCGGCACAGATACAGGAGGAAATGCTGGCGTTACCGGCCTCATTCCCAATTTCTACTTTACCAGAGAGGTCGCCCCGCAGCTCCGGTTTGGTCTCGGCATCAATGCTCCCTTTGGCCTGAGTACCGAATATGACAAAAACTGGATAGGCCGCTATCACGCCATCGAATCACATATGCAGAGCCTGAACATCAACCCCTCCCTGGCCTACAGAGCCTCCGACCAGCTGTCATTTGGGGCCGGAATCAGCCTTCAGTATCTTTCCGTGGAGTTGACCAATGCGATTGATCAACCGACCCTTTGCGCCGGGCTGGCCGCCACAGTCAACCCTGTATTCAGTTCATGTGCCGGCACACCAACCAGCAATGATGGATACGCCAAGGTAACTGGAACCAGCTGGGGCTGGGGAGCAAACCTGGGGCTGCTCTACAAGCTCAGCGATGCCACCCGCTTCGGCGCAGCCTGGCGCTCCAGCGTCAAACACGAGCTGGAAGGAGACGCAGAGTTTGGCGGTATTGACCCCGTATTGAGAGGAGTTGGTTTTTTTGTGGACACAGACGGCAGCGCCAAAGTTGATTTGCCGGCAACCATTTCAGTCAGCGGCTACCACCAGTTTGATTCGCGCTGGGCATTGATGGGGGATATCACCTGGACCCAATGGAGCAATTTTGAGGAGTTGAGAATCAAATACGATGCTGGCGCCCAAGGGGATACCGTGCAGCCTGAAGAGTGGGAGGACAGCATGCGCTATGCACTGGGGGTACACTACCGCCACAACGATCAGATGCTGCTGCGCGCCGGTGTTGCTTATGATGAAACCCCCATCCCCAGCGCCAAACGGCGTACCCCCCGAATTCCGGGAAATGACCGCACCTGGCTCGCACTGGGCCTGAATTATCAGGTTTCACAGCAGTTGAGTTTCGACCTGGGATACGCCCGCCTGTTTGTCGACGATACGAAAATCAGCGATACAAACAGCCTGGGAACAAAACTTGATGGTGTGTATGAATCCGAGATTGATATCTTCAGCGGCCAGGTAAACTGGGCTTACTGACTCTTTACTTCTGCAACCTCCTATCTATTTTCAATTGAGGTTCAGTCGCCACTTCTCCACGGACAAAACTCCGGGTTTAAGGACACGTTAATTTTTTCGCAGGAGCAAGGAAGCTCCGCGCATAAAACCGCATCGTAAAGGAATACATAAGGATTCGAGCACGGAGCTAATGCTGCTATCGCGAAAAAAGTGCATTATTTAGAGCCTCCTCAAAAAGCATAACCCGTTGAAACATACATGAAACAGGTTCATCAGAGGGTATAATAGTGCACGAAAAATGTTCCCTGTCCAAGAAAAGGCGTGCACCTATGATCCGTTACCGCAGCCAAAAACAACTTCCCCTTGCGGGATTCGAGACCCCGTTCGAAACGGCACTTGATGCCGACAACCGCTGGGTGAAACTCAGTGAGTGCAT
>JALSHD010000034.1 GCA_026982395.1 Chromatiales bacterium
GTTGCGCCGTTCGGAGAGCAGCGGGTAGGTTTCTCCCTTCTTCTCCGGCAGGAATTTCTGGATGGTGGTGAAGATTACCCCGCCCGAGGCCACTTGCAGCAGCTCACGCAACTGCTTGCGGCTTTCTGCCTGCACCGGCGTCTGGCGGAGCAGCAGCCTGTTGGCGGCGAAGGTACCGAAAAGCTGATCGTCCAGGTCGTTACGATCCGTGATGACCAAGATGGTCGGATTCTCCATGCAGGGATGGCGGATCACCTTGCTGGCGTAGAACAGCATGGACAGGCTCTTGCCCGACCCCTGGGTGTGCCAGACCACGCCGATGCGCCGGTCGCCGAACTGGCGACCGTATTCCCCCTGTTCTTCTCCCACCCGGAAAGGATCGCCCTGTTCCGCCTCCAGGAACCGGCCATAGTGAAGCCCGGCCGGGGCCTCGATGCCGCAGGCCTCCAGCGTGAAGCCCAACGCCTTGTTGACCGCATGGTACTGGTGGTAACCGGCTGCCTTTTTGGCGATGCTGTTCGTGCCGCCACCATCGTCCTCGAAGGTGATGAAATTCAGGAAATAGTCCTGGAACCTGGCAGGATCGAACAGGCCCTTGAGCAAGGTGGTCAATCCCGGTTGCAGCTGGCCATCGGTCTGCTTCTCGTTGCCTGGCTCCCGGTACAGATCGGTGCCATCGATGGTGCGCCAGGGCATGAACCGGTCCCAGCCGGCGGTGAGGGTACTTGAGCGGGCCTGCATGCCGTCGGAGATCACCAGCAGCGCGTTATAAACGAACAGGGAGGGGATCTGCGCCTTGTAGGTCTGCAACTGGTTGAAGGCATGGCGCAGGGTAGCGTTCTCGTCAGCGGGATTCTTCAGCTCGATCACCGCCAACGGCAGGCCATTGACGAACAGCACGATATCCGGCCGCCGCTCATGCTTGTTTTCCATCACCGTGAACTGGTTGACCGCCAGCCAGTCGTTGGCTCCGGGATTTTCCATATCCACCAGCCAGACCTTGCCGTGGCGCTCTCCCTCGGGCGCCATCCAGGAGACATCCACCCCGTCGGTGAGCATCCGGTGGAAACGGCGGTTGTTCTCGATGAGCGCGGGGCTCTCGATGGTGAGGACCTTGCGGATGGCTTCCTCGATGGCCGCCTGTGGCAATCCGGCATTGATGCGTGTCAGGGCGCTACGGAGGCGGCCCGTCAGCACCACATCGCCGTAGTGGGCCGCGGGGTCACGCTCGGGGTTGGGGCCGTCGAAGGCGATATCCGGGCCATGGGCGACATCGAAGCCCAGCGCCTCGAGCTGGGAGAGGGCCATCTGCTCGATGCTGTCCTCAGTGGTTCTGGCGTTCATAAAGCTATTGATTTTGCGTTATTCTCATTCTGAAAATTATGGGTAAGCTATCGACACACAGGGCAGATATGTCGATTTTCTTTGACTTTTTCGACATATGGAGGCGATGTGTCCATTGCATCGACCTATCCAGCCAGTACGCGCAACAAGCGATCATTGATGTAGTAGATCTCGCGCCCAACCTTGACAGGTCGTAGTAAACCGGCTTCAGCAAAGGCTTTCAGGTAGCTGGAAGCAGTTTGCCGTTTGGCGATGCCGCGCTCATCCAGGAAACGGATCTTGCAATAGGGCTGCTCGAAGATCAGCTCGATAAGATCTTTCGAATAGGCCTTGGTTGCCTGCTGTCGGGCGGTTTCAGCCATCGCGTCCATCAGATCTGCAATCTGCCGGATCAGGTCATGGGTCTCGCGGGCCATTTCTTTGACGCCCCGCAACATGAACAGAATCCAGTCCTCCCAGGCACCTTCTTCGGTGACACGGCGTAATCCTTCGTAATAGGCGGGCTTGTTACGGATGATATAGCGGCTCAGGTAGAGAACAGGCAATTCGAGCAGACCCTTCTCTACCAGATAGAGAATGTTGACGATTCGCCCGGTGCGGCCGTTACCGTCAGGAAAAGGATGAATCGCCTCAAATTGGTAGTGCATAATAGCCAGCTTGACCAGAGGGTCTAGCCCGTCTCCATCGTCGTGGATAAAGCGTTCGAGATTCGCCAGAAGTTCACGCAAGCGCGCCTCACCATCGGGTGGCGTATAGACGCTACCACCATCGTTTCCGGTAAGTTTGGTTCCTGGCACGCGGCGTATGCCAATCTCCTGTCCCTTGATCTTCTGCACCAGATCGATGAAAAGGTTGGTGCTCAGCGGCCTGTCTTTCAATTGCTGATAGCCATGCCAGAGCGCCTCCTGATAGCGCAGTACTTCCTTGGTATGGGGAGAGGCCGAGAACAGATCTTCGGCCATGGCCTGATAAAGCTCGTCGTTGGTGGTGACGATGTTCTCGATTTCCGATGACAGGCGCGCCTCCTGCATTACGATGCCAGTGAGCAAGATGCGCTGATTCGGGATCTGGCTGCCCGCACCCTTGAGCTCGGCCAGTTTCCGGGACGCGGCAATGGCCTGCTTGAGCACAGGCACCGTTTCCAGCGCCACACCTTGCGGCGGCAGCATGGGTAGCTCGTTGAAGGGCTGATCACGGTCGAAGGTCATGCGATATCCTCCACCAGCTTAGCGATATACGGCTCGAATTGTTTGGTCGATGTCGATTTTTGGATCAAGCATGTATAATAAATGCATTTGTATAGCACCAAACTTAACTTTGTGATACACAAGAACGTAGTTGATATTCTCATGCCGCCATCGCTCCTCACGCTATTCCTTCCTTTTGGGTTTTCGTATCGGCAATCTCTCCCACACTCCGCAGTAAAGCGGCATATTGCTCTCGATCCAACTTCAGACGTTCAATAATTTTTTTTGCAGCAGCTTGCATCTCCGGCACCTCAACCGGAGTCGAACCACGCTCGAATACTCCTGACAAATGGGAGTATTCATTGTTTATTCTGTCGGTTAAAACTGCTGGAATTGCATCATCAAAGAATAGCCGTAATGTTTCCCCGCACATTCCCCGGTCTGGGTATTTGTAATATAGATATATCTCAAGGAACTTCCTGGCATTATTTCCAAAGTTATAAAATATGACGTGCTTTTCATCATCAATGATATCAATGGAGGCGCATTTGTGTATTTGGTGGAATAGATAATTGAATTCAGTAATATATTCCTTAAGATATTTCGGCATGACTTTGATTGTCGACCTTTCGCCCTGCCGCTCTACCATGAAGTAGCCTTTCTGGAACTCATTCTGATTGGTGTTCGGTCTCTTTAAGTTTAGTCTCTTTAGGTATTTTAGGAATTCCAGGTTATGAGTTGATATAAATAATTGTCCGAATTTTTTGCGAGAAACAATCTCCGTGCTTATCAGACTGTAAACAAAGAAAACGTGGTTCCCATCAAGAGACGATATTGGATCATCGATCCAGATAATTGGCTTTGAGTTCCTTGTGTCAATGTCATCCAGCTTCGCCAGAAAATAGCAAAACGCCAGCAAGCTGCATTCGCCTTCACTCAGATGATAAGCCCTTTTACCGTTTCTAATAACTTCAAAGCGAACTCGCTTTGAATCTCCTTCTGTATCCTCATTCTCCCTAGCTTCAAGTGAGAGAAATTGGTGGCCAAAGGAATCATTTAAATATTGATTAATTTTTTTGGCTCCTTTTTCTTCATCGTTCAGTTCGCGTTTTTTTGAGGCGATAAGCTCTTCTTTTTGTTGAACTTTAGCCTTAATTCGATCCCTTTTTTGTCTAGCCTGTTCTAGTTCATTTTTAAGTTTTTCGATAGAGGATATTTGTTTTTCATATTGGATCGTGGTGAGATAATCTGATACTTCTTTTAAGCGTAAAGTTTCTTTGGCCTTGTTTTGCTCTGTTGTTAATGAGGATGAAAAATCATTGGATGCCTTAATTATACTTTCATATTTATTCAAAGCAGATACCAGAGTGCTGGATGGATCGTCCGGTTTGTCAAACTCTTTGTGACTAAGGATGTCTCCCTTTCTAGACTCTAACTGATTTTTCAGTATATCTAGGGATTTGCAGTAGTTGCGAATCGCAGTATCGAGTCTAGAAATCAAACCATCTATTTCATCATGAAAACATGAATAAAAAAGGGACTTATTGATAGACAGGGAGGTTGAGATGTGATTCTTTTCTTGTGTAACTCTCTCAATTAGGGAATCAATCTCCCCCTCAAGCCGCTCGGACTCTTCGTCAAAATGTTTATCCAGTTGGATCCAGCGATCCTTTGTGATTGGGTTTCCACAAAAAGCACAATAATTGCGCTTGTTCTTATGGAGTTTTCTACCTTCGCCTACCCAGTGATTTAGAACAGCATCTTTTACCAGTTCCTCTATCTTGTCGGAGTCGCCCACCTTCTTGGTCACCAGTGTTTCAGCCTCATTTATCAGGGGCTGAAGACTCAATGAGGGCCTGGGATGTGAAGGAATTGGTTGAAGTGCTTTCTCCGTAATTAGTTTCTCGTATTCATTGATTTTCTTGTCATCAGGTCGCTGGTAGTAGGCGTCCAATACCTTTTCTATATCATCTTGGAGTTTTCTGATGTTATAATTCTGATCTCCAAAACGCTCAGGTTTGTACTTGATTCCGATTTTTCTGTCGGTTGCCTTTTTCTGCAGCTGCCTATCAAGATCTCTTTCGGTGTCTCTGCAATCTTTTTCAGCATTATCTAAGTTCTTTTGTGCCTGAATTAGCGTAGCGTAAAGGCCTGTTTCGCTCCCTTCTTCTTTCGAGCCCAACTCATCTTCGAGTGCTTTGATTTCTGCCTCAATCTTGTTGTTGTCATCGCCAAGGATAGCAAATGGCTCAATATCATCATCTGGATCCACTATAAACCGCAGATTGTCACGTATGAAGTCTTCATTGAATACCCGAATTGCTTTTCCCGCTTCATTCAGATTGTCCGATGTTGCCACTGTCCCGTCTTTAAAGGCAACTTCAAATGACGGACTCCCAAACTTATCGGAAACCACGCCTGTCTCCATAGCTCGCAGGATTCGGGATAGGGTGGTTTTTCCAGAATAATTCCTGCCATAGAGAACATTGATATCTTTGAAATTCTCAACGGATCCGCCATTTCCACAGACCTCATTTTTCCA
>JALSHD010000035.1 GCA_026982395.1 Chromatiales bacterium
ATCTCCTCAAATCAGCCATCGCCCAATCAAGCAGGGCTACAAACTGCTCCAGATCGTCATCGCTTTTGGTTTCGGTACAGCACACCAGCAAGGCATTGCCCAGCTCGGGATAGTCCATACCCAGACTGTAACCGGCCAGCAGTTGTCGCTGCGCCAGCAAGTCCAGCAATGGTTGCACCGGCACGTCAAGGGCAACCACCACCTCGTGAAAAAAGGGGCGGTCGAACAGCAACTCCACACCCTCAATTGCAACAACTTTTTCCAGCAACCGCCGGGTGGTTGCATGGCAACGGCTGGCAACCTGTTCCAGCCCTGCCGGGCCCAGCAGCGCCATGTAAATTGTCGCGGCGGTGGTCATCAACCCCTGATTGGTGCAGATGTTCGAGGTGGCCTTGGAGCGGCGGATATGCTGCTCACGGGCCTGCAGGGTAAGCGTGTAGCCGGGGTTTCCATCAACATCCACGGTACGACCGATGATGCGCCCCGGCATCTGCCTTGCGTGAGACTGCCTGCAGCACAGGAAACCAAAATAGGGACCACCGGAGGAGAGGGGTGCCCCGAGCGGCTGTCCTTCACCACAGGCAATATCGACCCCTTGCTTACCCCACTCACCCGGGGGAGAGAGCAGTGCAAGCGCAACGGGGTTGACCAGGCCAATTGCCAGCATGCCATTAGCATGTGCCCAGTCAGTGAGGGCATCCACCTCCTCCAGCACACCAAAAAAATTGGGCTGCGGAATGACCAGCGCAGCAAAATCCTCACCGGAAAAGTGCTGCAGGGAGTCTGGAACAATATTCCCGCACTCTGTGCAGTAGGGCAACTCAATCAGCTCAATACCCTGGTTATGCACAATGGTTCGTACCACCTGTCGATAGACGGGATGTACCGTAGTGGGCATCAATACACGTTTTGATTTTGATTTGCGATTGACGCGCATGGCCATGAGCACCGCTTCAGCCAGCGCGGAAGCACCGTCATACAGTGAAGCGTTGGAGAGATCCATGCCGGTCAGGCTTGCCATCATGGTCTGAAACTCATACAACAGTTGCAGCGTTCCCTGGCTTGCCTCAGCCTGATAGGGAGTATAGGCGGAGTAAAACTCTCCGCGGCCGGCGATCTCCCACACGGCAGCGGGAATGTGGTGCTCATACGCCCCCGCCCCGATAAAACAGAGCGGCTGACCATCCCGGGACGCCCGCTCCCGCATCAGCCGGGCCAGCTCCATTTCGGTCAGGGCGGGAGGAATCTCTCCACTGTCCTGCGAACGCAGCTCCAGCGGAATTTCGGAGAACAGGTCATCAATTTTCTGCACACCGATGACAGACAGCATCTCGCGAATTTCATCAGCAGTGTGGGGAATGAAGGGCATGGTTATGCCTCGGACTCAAGCAACTCCTGATAAGCCTCGGCGCTCATCAGCTCTTCATGCTCTCCCCCCTCTTCCGGCTGCAGGCGAAACAGCCACCCCTCACCATAGGGATCCTGATTGATCAACTCGGGTCCATCGGCTACCGCATCGTTGATATCCACCACTTCACCCGTCAACGGACTGTAGACATCAGAGGCCGCCTTGACCGACTCCACCACCACACACTCGTCACCGGAAGCAAGCTGTCGGCCCGGTTCCGGCAGTTCAACGAATACCATATCGCCGAGCAGATCCTGTGCATGGTCGGTAATGCCGACACTCACCGTGCCATCCTCGTTCTGTTTCACCCACTCGTGGGATTTGGTGTACTGCAGGTCTTCGGGTATATTGCTCATGAGGGGTTACTCCTTCTATAGACAGAATTGTCCTTTTCGCACAAAAGGTGGTTTGACAATGGTGGCCGGCACCCGCTTGCCACGAATTTCCACTTCACAGGTTTCACTGGCACCTGCCGGCAGCCGCGCCAGGGCGATGGCCTTGCCCAGCGTGGGCGAAAAACTGCCGCTGGTGATTCTGCCCTCCGCTCCGTTCTCGCACAGCACACGCTGATGATTGCGCAGCACACCCCGCCCCTCCAGCACCAGTCCGGTCAGCTTTGCGGATACACCAACATCGCGTTGCGTCTCAAGCGCAGCCCGGCCGATAAAATTCCGCTCCTCCGGCTGCCACGCCACGGTCCAGCCCAGTCCGGACTCCAGCGGTGAGCGGCTCTCATCCATATCCGACCCGTAGAGGTTCATTCCCGCCTCCAGGCGGAGCGTATCACGGGCACCAAGTCCACACGGTTCCACACCAGCACGATGAAGCTGTTGCCACAACGCAGCTGCCTGCTCTTCCGGCAGAATTATTTCAAACCCGTCCTCTCCGGTATAGCCGGTACGGGCGACAAAAGATCCATTTCCGGCAGAGGCATAAAACGGTTTCAGATCAATAACCGAAGCCGCTTCTTCCACCATGATCTGCACAATCCTGTCACGGGCGGCAGGTCCCTGGACTGCGATCATGGCCAGGTCAAAACGGGCCTGTATGGCAACATCAAACGAGTTCACCTGTTGATCAATCCAGGCGAGATCTTTGTCCCGCGTTGCGGCGTTGACCACCATCCGGAAGCCATCGTCCCCTAAATCATAGACGATGACATCATCAACCACACCGCCCTGCTCATTGAGCATGCAGGAGTACATGGCCTTGCCTGGCCTGGGTTCTGCTCCCACGTCGTTGGCCAGCAGAAAACGCATGAATTCCCGCGCCTGGGGCCCGGTTATATCCACGATCATCATGTGGGAGACATCAAACATTCCCGCCGCCCGGCGCACTTGATGATGCTCCTCAATCTGGGAGCCGTAGTGAAGCGGCATCTGCCAACCGCCAAAATCCACCATTTTTCCGCCCATGGCCAGATGTTGTTCGTATAAAGCTGTTTTCAAGGTCATGATTTTGCTTCCGCATGATAGGACGAACGCACCATCGCCCCCGCTTTGATCCAGGAGAAACCCAGGGCTCTGGCCTCCTTTTCATAGTTCGAAAATTGCAGAGGCGTAATATATTCCTGCACCGGCAGATGGTATCGGGTGGGGCGCAGATATTGACCCAGGGAAAGGCGTTTCACCCCGGCAGAGCGCAGGTCCTTCAGCACCTGGAGCACCTCTTCAGCAGTTTCGCCAAGCCCCAGCATCAGCGATGATTTGGTTTCTGTTCCAGAAAGCTGTGCCGCCTGCTCCAGCAGAGCCAGGGAGCGTCGATAATCTGAACCCTTGCGCACCGTTCGGTACAGTCTTGGCACCGTCTCGATGTTATGACCCCAGATCAGGTTTACGGCATCGGGGTCAGTTGTCGGGAAGTTCTGCGCGGCCGTGGCGATATGATTCAGTGCATACTCCCGGCGGCGGTAGAAATCGGGGGTCAGCAGCTCTATTCCAACCATTGGGTCACGGCGCCGCAATTCGCTAATCGTTCGCGCAAACAGATCCGCGCCACTGTCCGGCAGGTCATCGCGATTGACCGAGGTAAGCACCACATACTGAAGCCGCAGTGCAGCCACTGCATCCGCCACCTGCTCCGCCTCCCGTTCATCCACCGCAGGCGGGCGGCCGGTTTTCACTGCACAGAATCCACAGGCCCGGGTACAGGTATCGCCCAACAACAGAAAAGTTGCCGTCCCCCGGCTCCAGCACTCTCCCCGATTGGGGCAGCGCGCCTCTTCACACACGGTGTGCAGCCGATCGCCGCGCAACTGAACGGCAGTCTGCCGGTATTGGATATTGTCAGCGAGGGAAACCCGAATCCACTCCGGCATACGCCCCGCATTGGGTTGTGCCGAGTGATTAAATACCGGGATGTAACTGTTCTGCAAGTTGCTCATAAGCCGGTTCCGAAAATGCAAAAAGGGGCGGCAGCAGACCTTTGTGTCTGCTGCCGCCCCTCTGTCCGGTAACCTGAGAGCTTCAGCCCCTTCGGTGGGCGCCTGTCGCGCCTCTCTCCAGAGTCAACCCCCTCCTGTGGTCCATTTGCCTGAGCGATTCCGGGCGTGTTGCGCCTTCGGCGGCAGCCACGGCCTTCGCCACAGCCACTCTCTCCCGCAGGGTGGTTGGTTGAACTTGGGAGTTTACCTGCTACCGATCGCAAAGCCAAGTTTGTACTAATTTGAAGAGCAATTAGTATCTGTTGCAGGCAGCTATGATTCAGTTTTTTTCACGGTGGCGATGGCTGCCAGTTCCCTCAGTACCACCGTGGCATAACTTCCCGCTGGCAGGAAAAAACCCAAGCGAAGCGCCTCTTCATCGATCCATTCCCAGACGAGATCCTTTGGCTGAAGTTGCAACGGCCGTCGCTCCTGTTTCAATCCGGCTGACTCCAGTCCGTCACGCCAGGACTGGAACTCCTGCAGCACCTCTGTTTCCAGTGCCAATGCCTGATCCTGCGCAGTTGAGCGCCCTCTCCCCCACAGGGGAGCAGTAGGAAGGATATCTCCGCTCGCAAGGCGCTGTTCAATCTGTTCCGACAACGTATCAACGGTAAAGAAACTGCGGCTGCCAGCCAGCATCACCACCTCCCCCGGCAGGACACTCTGCCAGGTGCCATTTCTCACCCGTTCCGCCAATACCCGGTTGAACAGCTGTGAACGGGCAGCCGAGAGATACAACCCTCTCTTGTGGCGATCTCTTACCCGTGTTTTTCCCTTGAACATGCCATCGGCCTGATCTAGATTGGAGCCGTTCTGACCAAAGCGCTGTTCGCCAAAATAGTTCGGTACCCCTTTACGGCTGATCTGGTACAGACGGCGCTCGATCTCTTCGCGATCACCCTCAATCTGGCGTAACACCAAAACAAAACGGTTGCCCCGCAGTGCTCCCCGGCGCAGTTTCCGGCCATGACGGACCGCTTCGATAATCTGGATATCTTCTGAATCAAGAGCAGACCAGTCCGGCTCGGCCTTTCCAGCCAGGTCGATACTGAACCATTGAGTGGTAACTGCGCAGCGATCCTTGAGGCCCGCAAAACCAACGTCTCTGACGGGGACTTCAGCAAAACGCGCCAGTTGCCGAGCCAGCCACTGGGTATTGGTATTGCGCTTTCTGATCCTGAGCAGAACATGCTGGCCTTCGCCATCTGGCATGAAACCCGGCTCCTCGTCAACCTGAAAATCTTCAGGCGCAGTGCGTATCACCGCCGCAACCGGTGGCCTGCCCCAGGCATGGGGCAGCGGGTCAGTCGCCATGTTCTTTCAACAGAGCCACCGCATAACAGGCGATACCCTCCCCTCGTCCGGTAAAACCCAGACGTTCGGTGGTAGTTGCCTTTATATTTATCCGCCCGGCCTCCAGAGCAAGATCCTGGGCCAGATGATGCCGCATCAACTCAATATAGGGCGCCATCCTGGGAGCCTGGGCGACCAGGGTAACGTCGAGACTGGTTACCGCAAGCGTTCGTTCCTGCAATTGAGCCACCACCCTGCGCAATAAAATGCGGCTGTCGATGTCCTCGAATTCATCGCTGCTGTCAGGGAAATGGCGGCCAATATCACCCAGCCCGGCAGCCCCCAGCAACGCATCACATACCGCATGAATCAGTACATCACCATCAGAATGGGCCACCATGCCATAGTCATGCGGGATCTTTACCCCGCCGATAACCAGATGATCACCAGCCCCGAATTTATGCACATCATAACCATGTCCTATACGCATGGCGGTTTATCCTGGATTGTCCTGTTGTTGAAGAAAAAACTCCGCCATGGCCAGATCGGCGGGACGGGTTATCTTGATATTGTCAGCATGTCCCTCAACCAGCAGCGGCGCAAAACCAGCCAGCTCCATGGCTGAGGCCTCATCAGTCACCAGCTTCCGGGAAGAGATCGCTGAGACAAGGGCATCATGCAACGGTTGGAGACGAAACATTTGCGGTGTCAGAGCACGCCACAATCCCTCCCGTTCCACAGTAGCAACAACCGTTCCGCTGCTGTCAGCCCGTTTCACTGTATCGTTGACCGGCGCTCCCAATAATCCGCCCACAGGAGAGTCCTGCAGCGTCGAAACAAGTCTTTCAATATCAGCCACACGCACACAGGGACGGGCAGCATCATGGACCAATACCCACTCGTTACGCTGACTCATGGCGATCAGCTTGTTAACTGCATTCAATACCGAATGACAACGCTCTACCCCGCCGCTGACTGTAACCAGTGGTTTATTGATATCTGGTTTAACAGTAGGCCACCATCCATCATCCGCCGCCACTGCCACGACGATACCGGCAATGCAACTCGATGATGCGAGGCGCTGCAAAGTATGCTCGATAATCGTACTGCCACGTAACGGCAGATACTGCTTGGGGATCTTTTCTCCCATACGGGAGCCGGTGCCGGCTGCGGGAACGACCGCCCAGCATTGAACAAGCTCTTTCATGTGAATTTGTTAACCCGGAATATGGAGCTGACTAATGCCAGCTCCATTATAGGCTAACGCAAGACTAATGGGTAATGATTGCAGGCAGCTCTTTTGCCTGTACAATCCAGGTTGCCACAGCGGCTACATCAGGTACTTGCAAATTGAGATTCATCTCGGCATTTACTTCAGCCATCTTTCTGCACAAACACTCCGCATCCTCTTCAGCCAGCTCCTGGACAGTGTCAATGTCGGAAGCCAGCAGCAGTTCTGCGGTATGGCCCGTGATGCCCTTGACGCGAAAAAGATCAGACATATTTACCCAGTTCAGAATGACAGATTCACTCAAACCGGTACGTTCTGCCAGATCCATGCGCGCCTCTTTGGTGTGACAAACATACAGCAGCTTATCGGTGCTGGTAATGCCAACCCTGGATAGCGCTTCTATGCCATTGGAGCCTATCCCTTCTATAGTCTCAATTTTTTTATCAACCATATTACTATCCCCATATTATCATCAGAGGATCCCGACCTCTTGACTATTCCATCAAATAATACCGCTGCACCCTGTTTTGCCTGCACAGCGGGACTCCAGTTTTAAATATCACGCTTGAGCGTGGTACAACAAGATTGGTGTATCATGCCGATTTCTGCAACCATCAGAAGCCTGTTTAGATGCCCCATTATTGATATATGTCATGTATATATTAACCCGACAACCAAACAGGTCGTATTCAGGGCTTCAAACATGTGCTGGATCAAGGCGCAGTACGCGGACAATGGTTGCTCCATTGTCAAGCGCTGCAACGTTGAGCCGGTACATGCCTGAGGTTGCCAACAGACCGGTTTTCAAAGACAGGCCGATGTGTTTAATTGCAATACCAACCGGAGGGAATAGATGATCGAACCGCTGTTAATCGGCAAGGCCCAACAACCCGTTTATTTGTTACCGCAGATGGCAAACCGGCACGGTTTTATCGCCGGTGCCACGGGTACCGGAAAGACGGTAACGCTGCAGGTACTGGCCGAGGGTTTCAGCCGAGTCGGTGTTCCGGTCTTTATGGCCGATATCAAGGGCGATCTGTCCGGCATCAGTCAACCTGGCAAACCGCATCCCAAAATAGCAGAACGTATCAACTATATCGGGCTTGAAGATTTCTCTTTCGATGCTTCACCCGTCACCTTCTGGGATGTCTTTGGCAAACAGGGACACCCGGTACGCACCACCATCTCCGAAATGGGTCCCCTGCTGCTTGCCCGCCTGCTGGACCTGAACGATACCCAGCAGGGAGTGCTGGCGCTGATTTTCCGGGTGGCGGATGAAAATGGCTGGCTGCTGCTGGACATCAAGGATCTGCGCGCGATTCTCCAGTATGTGGCAGAGAACGCAAGAGAGTTCCGCACCCTGTACGGCAACGTCTCGGCAGCCAGCGTTGGTGCCATTCAACGCCGTCTAATCAGTCTGGAAGACCAGGGCGGCAACCAGCTGTTTGGCGAACCCGCCCTCAATTTGCAGGATTTGATGCAAACCGATGATAGTGGCCGGGGCATACTGAATATTCTGGCGGCGGATCAGCTAATCAACAGCCCCCAGGTCTATGCAACCTTTCTTTTGTGGCTGCTGGCCGAGCTTTTTGAACAGCTGCCTGAGGTAGGTGATCCGGACAAACCCCGACTGGTACTGTTTTTCGATGAGGCGCACCTGATCTTTGATGATGCTCCGGATGCACTGCTGGATAAAATTGAACAGGTGGTGCGTCTGATCCGCTCCAAGGGCGTTGGCGTCTATTTCATCACCCAGAACCCGCTCGACATCCCGGACACCGTGCTGGCTCAGCTGGGCAACCGGATTCAGCACGCCCTGCGGGCCTATACACCGCGCGAGCAAAAAGCGGTGCGCACCGCTGCCCAAACCTTCCGGACCAACCCCGAACTGGATACCGTCAAGGTAATTACCGATCTGGGCGTTGGTGAGGCGCTGGTGTCCACGCTGGATGAGAAGGGGCGTCCCGGCATGGTTCAGCGCACGCTGATCTGCCCTCCCCACAGCCAAATTGGGCCAATCACTGCTCAACAACGTAAAAAGCTAATGAGCCGTTCACTGGTCAACGGTGTTTATGAGCAGGAGATTGATCGGGAATCAGCCTACGAAATACTGAAAGCCCGCGCCGAACAGACCGCCATTCAGGAGCAGCAGAAGCCAAAACGCAGCTCAAGAGGTCGGCAGACAGTGTTGGAGTCTTTCCTGAAAAGCGCCGCCCGCGCCATAGGCAGCCAGGTAGGACGGCAGATTATCAGAGGGGTGCTGGGTTCGCTGATGGGACGTGGGCGATAAATCAACATCGCCTCCCGGGACAATTTTTGACTTTCATCAACAATCATCTCAAGACGCTCATATGACACCGTGGCCACATTTTTCAGAAGATGAAATTGCCGCAGTGGAGGCGGTCTTGCGCTCCGGCAAAGTCAACTACTGGACCGGACAGGAGGGACATAAATTTGAAAAAGAGTTTGCGACTCACTGCCAGACAAACCACGCTATAGCAGTAGCAAATGGAACTGTTGCGCTGGAGCTGGCCCTGTCAGCACTGGATATCGGTGCCGGTGACGAAGTGGTGGTTACTCCACGCACTTTTCTGGCTACGGCCAGTGCAGTTGTCATGCGCGGAGCAAAACCGGTGTTCGCTGACATTGAGCCCGTTTCGGGGAATATCTCGGCCGAGACCATTGAGGCAGTTCTGACACCTGCTACCAAAGCGATCATTGTTGTACATCTGGCGGGCTGGCCCTGTGATATGGATCCCATTATGGAACTTGCTGCTGAACGGGGCCTGAAGGTGATTGAGGACTGCGCACAGGCGCATGGTGCCAGCTACAAGGGACATCCAATTGGCTCCATCGGTGACGCAGCGGCGTTCTCATTCTGCCAGGACAAAATCATGACCACAGGCGGAGAGGGGGGAATGCTGGTCACCAATTCCACGGATTTGTGGGAATGCGCCTGGGCCTACAAGGATCATGGCAAGAGCTATGACGCAGTTTACCGGAAGAAACACCCACCGGGGTTTCGCTGGTTACATGAATCATTTGGCACCAACTGGCGCATGACCGAAATGCAGGCAGCCATTGGCCGCTTGCAGCTGCGCAAACTGTCCCGGTGGCATGAAATCCGCCGGCGAAATGCTGCTGTCCTGAGTCGTTGTTTTCGCTCTATTCCCGCCTTGCGGGTTGAAGAGCCACCTCAACAGATACAGCATGCCTGGTACAAATATCATGTGTATGTGCGTCCGGAAAAACTTGAATCCGGCTGGAGCCGGGATCGCCTGATGGCGGAGATCAATGCGGCAGGTGCTCCCTGTTTCGTCGGCTCCTGTTCAGAGATCTATCTGGAAAAGGCATTTGAAAACACAACACTCCGCCCTGCCTGCCGTCTTCCCGTGGCCAGAGAGATTGGTGAAACAGCGTTGATGTTTCCTGTTCACCCGACACTGACCGCAAAAGAGATGGAGCTTATCTGTCAGGTGGTTGAAAAGGTTTTCGCACGAGCAACATGAATTATGTGTCGTGGTGATTGTGGAAGCAGCGCGGTTCAGGGATAATACATACTTTCGATTTATGGTGACCCGTATCGGCTCCCCCGCAACGAAAGACTGTGAACCCCGTCAGGCCCGGAAGGGAGCAGCGGTAGCAGTGACTACGGGTGCCGGGGTGCGGCTGGTATGGGTCGCCACCCTTCATGTAAACTTGACCGTATGAGTTACCAGGTTCTGGCACGTAAATGGCGGCCCCGCACCTTCAGTGAAATGGTGGGGCAGGAGCATGTCCTGCGGCCGTTGACAAATGCGCTGGATAATGATCGCTTGCACCATGCCTTCCTGTTCACAGGCACAAGGGGAGTAGGCAAAACCACTATTGCACGCATTCTGGCCAAATCGCTGAACTGTGAACAGGGAGTCGGCTCTGCACCTTGCGGGCAATGCAATGCCTGCCAGGAGATCAATACAGGTCGCTTCGTGGATCTCATCGAGGTAGACGCGGCATCCCGTACCAAGGTGGAAAACACCCGTGAACTGCTGGAAAATATCCAGTATGCTCCTGTTCGGGGGCGCTACAAGGTGTACCTTATCGATGAAGTGCATATGCTCTCGGCTCATAGTTTCAACGCCCTGTTGAAAACGCTGGAGGAACCGCCTCCCCACGTGAAGTTCCTGCTGGCAACCACTGATCCGCAAAAGCTGCCAGTGACCGTACTGTCCCGCTGCCTGCAATTTAACCTGCGGCGCCTGCTCCCGGATCAGATTTGCAACCATCTTGAACAGATTCTTTCCCGGGAAAATATTCCGTTTGAACAAGCGGCACTTGTGCAAATAGCCCATGTCGCCGATGGCAGCATGCGTGACGCGCTCAGCCTGTTGGATCAGGCCATTGCCTATGGAGGTGGCGAGCTCCGGGAAAACGATGTGCGCACCATGCTGGGCAGTATCGAACAGACGCATGTATTTGAACTGCTGGAGGCACTGGGCGCCGCTGACGGCATGGCGCTGCTGCAGGCCGTTGAAAAACTTGCCCGAAGTGCTCCGGATTTCTCCGCCGCTCTGGCCGAACTGATCTCCGTCCTGCATCAGATCGCGCTTGTCCAGACAGTCCCCCGGGCAGTTGATGAAATGCCGGTGGAACAGGAACGATACCTTAATCTGGCTACCACGCTTGCTTCTGAAGATGTCCAGCTTTTCTACCAAATCGCTTTACTGGGTCGCAGGGATCTAGAGCTGGCACCCGAGCCGCGCAGCGGTTTTGAAATGATTATGTTACGAATGCTGGCATTCCGGCCTGGCAGCAACAATGGCGGTGCTGGATCATCTACGACTGCCGCCACCCCGGCTGCCAGCGAAAAACCGGAAACAAAACAAGTTGCTGCTGAACCACTTCCCGCCAGCTCTGCGGGCACTGCGAAAGATGAGCAGTGGGCTGAAACCGTTGGCCACCTGAAACTGAAAGGAATGGCTCGCCAACTGGCACTTAACTGCATCTGGAAACAGGAGCAGGATGGCACCCTGAATCTGGTCTTGACACCGCCGCACAAGCATCTGCTCAATGACAGACACCGGCAGCGGCTGGAAGAAGCGTTGCGGGAGCACTATGGAAAATCACTGAAGCTGGCTATAGAGTGCACACCCGATGAGGGCGAGAGTCCCATGGCCATTCAGCAGCGCCTACAGCAGGAGCGTCAGAAAATGGCGGAACAGGCGATAAAATACGACAGCAATATACAGAACATGATCGATGTCTTCGATGCGCAGATACAGGTAGACTCTATCAGTCCGGCGGACTAAACGAGACAGCAATTACCTTGCGTGATTGTTGCAAGGTTATAATGATCGTTCAGTACCGGATAAATCCAGATTAACTTTGAGGAAACACAATGATGAAAGGTGGTCTAGGCAATTTGATGAAGCAGGCCCAGAAAATGCAGGCTGAAATGCAGAAAGCCCAGGAGGAGTTGGCCAGCATGGAGGTTACCGGGAAATCTGGCGGCGGCATGGTGCAAGTAGTGATGACCGGCCGGCACGATGTCAAGCGGGTTAGCATCGATGACAGCCTGATGGAAGAGGACAAGGAGATGCTGGAGGATCTGCTGGCAGCCGCAGTGAATGACGCCGTGCGCCAGGTGGAAAAAACCTCGCAGGAGAAAATGTCCGGGATGACTGCAGGGCTGAACCTGCCCGGCGGCATGAAGCTGCCGTTCTGACATAGCCTCCTGAAATAACCCAATGGCCATCAGCCCCCTCCTGAGCCGGCTTGTGGATGGACTGCGCTGCCTGCCCGGAGTCGGATCGAAGTCGGCACAGCGTATGGCCTATCATCTGCTGGAGCGCGACAGGGACGGCGCCCGGCGGCTGGCTGCCGTTCTTGAACTGGCTGCCACCGAAATTGGCCACTGCGATATCTGCCGCACCCTGAGCGAAACCGATATCTGCCCCCTGTGTGCGAGCAGCAACCGCGACCGTTCCCAGCTCTGTATAGTGGAGATGCCAGCAGATGTAGAGGCCATCGAACAATCCGGCAGTTATCGCGGTCTCTATTTTGTATTGATGGGCCACCTCTCACCCCTGGACGGCATCGGGCCGCAGGAGATAGGTCTGGATCGACTGGAGAGCCGCTGTCGTGATAACGAGGTAAAAGAGGTGATTCTGGCCACTAACCCCACCGTTGAGGGGGAAGCCACCGCCCACTATATCAGCGAGCGGGTACGGGCACTGGGGATTCGGATCACCCGCATCGCGCATGGTGTGCCACTGGGTGGTGAACTGGAGTATGTCGACGGAGACACCCTGTCACACGCCTTTACCGGGCGGCGTGAGTTGTAATCTGGAGGCCTTTCAAGCACAGAAAGCAACTACTCCCGCCGCCAGGTGGTCTTTCCGGAGCTGTCTTCCAGGATAATTCCTTTTGCTTTTAACTCATCCCGGATGCGGTCGGCTTCAGCCCACTGCTTTGTTGCCCGAGCATGGTTTCGTGCTGCAATCAGCTGTTCGATCTGTTCATCATCCAGACCATCCGTATCCCCTGAGCCATGCTGGAGGAATTGCTGTGGGGAGTTCTGTAACAGTCCAAGCAACCCGGCAAGCTGGCGCAACAGCAACCCCCGCTGTATCGCTTCATCAGATCTGCCCGCGCTATGCAGACGATTGATCTCCCGCGCGAGTTCGAACAGAATGGCCATGGCCTCTGGAGTATTGAAATCATCATCCAGTGCGGCATAAAACTGTTGCGCAGCTTTATCTGAATCATCCCCTTCTGTGTCAGGCAGCGCCAGGCCACGCAGGGCGGTATAGAGCGTGGTCAGGGCGGCCTTGGCATTGTCCAGATGCTGATCAGAGTAGTTGAGAGGACTGCGGTAGTGGCTGGCCAGAATAAAATAGCGCACCACTTCGGGATCATACTGTTTCAACACCTCCCGGATGGTAAAGAAATTGCCCAGCGACTTGGACATCTTCTCGTTGTCCACCCGCACAAAACCGTTGTGCATCCAGTAGTTGACAAATTTGCACCCGGTGGCTGCCTCACTCTGCGCTATCTCGTTTTCATGATGCGGAAACTGCAGGTCCAGACCGCCTCCATGAATATCAAAATGGCATCCCAGGCAGTGGGTGGACATGGCTGAACACTCGATATGCCAGCCGGGCCGCCCCTTGCCCCAGGGGGAGTCCCAGCTCGGCTCACCAGGCTTGGCAGCTTTCCACAGCACAAAGTCCAGAGGATCGTCTTTCGCTTCATCCACGGCCACCCGCTCTCCAGCACGCAGTTCGTCGAGCCGTTTGCCGGAGAGCTGGCCGTAGGATGGAAATTTGCTGACATCGTAATAGACGTCACCATTGTCCGCTGCATAGGCATACCCTTTCTCCACCAGGGTCTGAATCATGGAGACAATCTGCTCCATCGAGAGGGTGGCACGGGGCTCTTCGTCCGGCAGCTTCACTCCCAGCGCCTGGGCATCTTCATGCATGGCCTCAATAAAATAACTGGTCAACCCGGTATAGGGCTCGCCCTTTTCCTGAGCCCGCTTGATGATCTTGTCATCGATATCGGTGATATTGCGCACGTAGGTAACGTAATCATCGCCATAAATACGGCGCAGATAGCGATTGACCATATCAAATACCACCAGCACACGGGCATGGCCAATATGGCAATAGTCATACACCGTCATACCGCAGACATACATGCGGACATTGGCTGGATCGATTGGTTTGAACAGTTCTTTTTTCTTGCTGAGGTTATTGTGAATATGTAGCATGTTGCCCGTTCATTTTTTTAATCCGTACTGACCCATTTTTCAAAGCGCTGGCGCGCCCGCTCAATGCCGATTAACGGTAGGATCCGTCCCATTTCGGGACCGTGTTGCTGACCAGTAAGGGCGACGCGCAGCGGCATAAACAACGCCTTTCCTTTCACAGCGCTACGCCGTTTGACCTCACTGGCCAGCGCCCTGAAATCGGTTCCGTGCAACACCAGCGCCTCCAGGGTATGGCGGAAAAAATCCCCATCAGCCCCCTGCACTATCGCAATCTCTTCATGATCGAGTTCCAATTCATCCTGATAGATAATTTGGGCCCAATTCAACACATCGTCCGGCATCTGCACGTTGTCACGTACCGCATTGATAAATGACTCCGCCTCACTCTCTGGAACGATGGCGTGCACATCCGCCCCGGCCCAGCTCCACAACTCGGCGCTATCCGCATGGCTGACCGCTTCACGCTGCCAGTACAGCAGGCGAGCATCATCATAGGCCGCCGGAGCACGGGAAAGCCGCCCCACGTCAAACTGCTCCGCCAGTTGCGACAGGCCAAGAAACTCATCATGGCCATAGTAGTGCCCCATCCGCGCCAGAAAATTGATGATCGCACCAGCCAGAAAGCCCGCTTCACGCAACGAGGCAACACTCAGACTGCCATGCCGTTTGGATAACGGACTGTTGTCACTTCCGGTAATCAGGGAGATATGAGCATACTGCGGCCAGGGCAGGTCGAGCGCTTCCAGCAACAGGAGTTGTCTGGGTGTATTGGTAAGATGATCCTCTCCACGCACCACATGACTCACCTTCATTAACGCATCATCAACCGCGTTGGTGAAGAAAAACGCCGGTGTACCATCCGCTCGACGGATAATGAAATCACCAATATCGTCTGTTTTGAAGCACTGTAGCCCTCGCACCAGATCATCAAACTCAATGGTTCGCCCCTTGGGCACCCGGAACCGCAAGGTGGGCTTTATTCCCTGTTCAAGTCGCATCTTCTGCTCATCCGGGCTCAAGCGTGCGCATTTCCCGCTATAACGAGGCGGCTGACCGGCATTGAGCCGGGCCTTGCGGGAAACCGCCAGCTCCCGGGGTGTGCAGAAACAGGGATAAACCCGCCCGGCCTGCTCCAGCCGGGCATAATACTCCTGGTAGATAGCACTGCGCTGCGACTGGCGATAGGGACCATACGCCCCCCCCTCCCCTTCACCCTCCTGCCAGTTCAGTCCCAGCCAGCGTAGATCGAGCTGAATGGAGTGAATAAACTCTTCGCGGCTGCGCTCAACATCGGTATCTTCCATTCGCAACAGAAACACACCGTCATAGTGGCGCGCCAGCAACAGGTTGAACAAAGCCGTCCGGGCATTTCCGAGATGGATATGGCCGGTCGGACTGGGCGCGAAACGGGTTTTTACAATATCAGCGTACAATTCAAATTATCCAGAAAAAACAATAGTTTATCGCTAATTTCCGCCAAATTGCTTCATCATCTGCTTCATTTTGGCGCGCTCTTCGGGAGACATCTCTTTCATCATCTCGTTGAGTTTGTCCATAGACCCTTCCATCTCCTTTCGCATGCCCTCCATCATCTGTTTCACTGTGGTCCGGGTATAGTCTTTCGGCAATTCGAAGAGTTCGGATTTCAATTTGGCCTTTTCATCAATGGAAACCACCTCATGCTTCATTTTTCCCTCGGAATCCAGTGACTTCATGGGAAGCCCCAATTTGGCAAGCTCCTGTTCCCCAAGTTGCATTTCAGCCATATCACAGGAATCGGCCATACCTTGCAAACCCCGCAACATCTCTTCGGGCATAAAGGCTTCCGGGTCAAGACTTCCCGTTGCAGACAGCAATTTTTCGATATCACCGATTTTGGCAGCCTGTTTTGAGACAAGCATCGAGCCACACTTCTCGCCGTTTGCGGTCAGTTCATACTTCCGGGTAGCGTAACCTACCACCTTGGGCCCGGCACCAACCTCTTCAATCTGGGCATTCACTTTCCGTACGGCGGTATTTTTCCCCTTTTTATCAGCAGAAAACTCAATAATTGTACGCTCGGCCGGAACGATCATATAGAACTTTTTCGCCTTGGAATTCACCAACAGATAGCCGCTTTTGTCTCCCTCGGCACGGTCAAAACGAACCCAGTTGCCGTCAATGCTGATCTTGCTGCTCCCTCCCCCGGCTTCCCTGCTTTCGATTACCGTGCCACCAAACGCGGTCAGACTGAATGAGACCAGAACAGTTGTAAGCAATAGACGCATGGTTTCCTCTCTCCTGTTGGAAAAAGAGTGAGTATACCCGATATGCCAATCACGAACAGGTATCCCCTAAATCACATCAACCTGATACTATACAGCCGATTGAATATTTCTCTGGAGACCCGATGTGAACCTGTTGAAACCACTATTCCTGCTTTTATTCCTGCTACTACCTTTTTCCGCGGCTCAGAGCGCCGATCCCCAACCACAGGTGACCATACAGACCAACCTGGGTGACATCGTGGTGCAGCTCGATCGTGAGCATGCGCCAGGCACGGTGGAAAATTTTCTGCGCTATGTACAAGAAGGTTTTTATGACAACACTATTTTTCACCGTGTTATTAACGGGTTTATGATTCAGGGTGGTGGCTTTACACCAGATTTTGAGCGCAAGCAAACCTATGCTCCCATCAAAAACGAGGCGGATAATGGCCTGAAAAACAGGCGTGGTACCATTGCCATGGCGCGAACCGACACCCCTCATTCGGCGACCGCGCAGTTTTTCATCAATGTTGCCGACAACAAGCGCCTGGATCACACACGGCCTACGCAGAACGGCTGGGGTTATACGGTATTCGGCAAAGTAGTGAAAGGCATGGATGTCGTCGACAAAATCCGCAAGGTACGCACCGGTGCTGGCGGCCCGTTTCTCAAAAATGTTCCGGTCAAACCGGTAATCATCGAAAAAATCTCGTTGCAACCCTCCAACTAAGAAGGAGCCTTTCGCAATGGCAAAAATACACACCAATCACGGCGTAATCACCCTGGAGCTGAATGCAGAAAAAGCACCGGAGACAGTAGCCAATTTTCTGCAGTATGCTACCGAAGGGTTTTATGACGGCACCATTTTTCACCGCGTCATCAATGGGTTCATGATCCAGGGGGGAGGAATGGAGCCCGGCATGATCCAGAAAACCACCCGCGAACCAATCAAAAATGAAGCCGACAATGGCTTGGGCAATCTCAGTGGAACCATTGCAATGGCGCGAACCATGGATCCCCACTCTGCTACCGCACAGTTTTTTATCAATGTTGCCGACAACGGCTTTCTTGATCACACCGCAAAAGACAGCCAAGGGTGGGGTTACTGCGTATTTGGCAAGGTAACGGATGGTATGGATGTGGTAAACCGGATCAAACAGGTCGAAACCAGCAGCAGTGGCGGACATCAGGATGTGCCCGTCGAGGATATCATTATCGAAAAAGTTACCGTTGATGAATAGGGAGATCCTGTTTATATCGGATCTTCACCTCAACCCGGAGCAGCCCGGAACCGGTCGCCTGTTTATCGAATTTCTGCAAACACGGGCGTCCAAAGCTGCGGCTCTCTACATTCTGGGCGATCTTTTTGAGCTGTGGCTGGGAGATGACGCTATCCTCCCGGCATACCGGCCATTCATCAAGGCGCTGCGGGCGCTGACTGACAGTAGTGTTTCACTCTACATCATGCACGGCAATCGCGATTTTCTGCTGGGTGATGATTTCCTGGCCATGACCAGAGCGCAACTATTAAACGACCCCGCTGTTATCGACCTTGGCGGAACCCCCACCCTGCTGATGCATGGTGATCTGCTTTGCACCGACGATGTGGCCTATCAGCAGTTTCGTACCATGGTGCATGATCCTGAATGGCAAAAATCCCTGCTCGGCAAATCAATGCAGGAGAGGCTGGAGATTGCCAGGCAGCTGCGGCAGGAGAGCCGCACCGCTACCGGCAAAAAAAGTGCGGAACTCACGGATGTCAACCAGCAAACCGTAAAGAAGACAATGCGCGCCCACAAGACGCTTCAACTGATCCACGGACATACACATCGCCCTGCCGAGCACCGCTTTGAACTGGATGGAAAGCCCGCTACACGCTTCGTGCTCCCGGAGTGGGGAGAACAAGGGGGTGGACTGTGCCATAATAACCAACGCGGATTACATCCTGTAATCATACCTGCCCGCTGACGGACTCCCGGTTATATCGGGGCCCCATGACGCCATACCGCGATAGAGAACGAACTTATCTGACCGGCAAAGCTGTCCTTTCCCAATGAATATGATTCTCGTCAAAATTCCATGACCAGAAAACCTTGGTCACCTTCCCGGCAACCCTTTGTCCGGGAATGGCACCGAGAATCCGGCTGTCGATACTGAAGCTGCGATTGTCTCCCAATACAAAAAAGCTGTTCTCGGGAATCGTCTCCGGCCCGAAATCCTCACCAAATGGCCCCTCTTCATCGTCGGCTGTTTCTCCAGAACCAGCCGGATGGATATAAGACTCATCCAGTCTCTCGCCATTTACAAACACGTTTCCGTTACGAATTTCCACTGTATCACCAGAAACAGCAACTATTCTCCTCACCAGTTGTCCATCCTTGTAGGGTATTTCATCTTTTCCGAAAAGCGAGTTGATAACCCTTTTGAACAGCTCGATATCAACAACATCAGAAAACCTGGAACTTGCATTGTCACCACGATAATCCAGCAGCACCACATCACCGCGACCGGGTTCAGCCAGCTTGTTGATGACCAGCAGGTCGTTCTTGAGCACAGTAGGCGCCATGCTTGAAGAAGTAACAGGGAACGCGCGAACAACGTTCGCGCCAACAAGCATATCCATCAAAGGGTTCACCGTAACCAGCAGAAACAAAAATACGGCAGCATAAATGACCGGCCTGTTAAACCACTTCAACTGATAATCCTCCGGCTGTTTGTCGGCAAGCCGCCAGGCATCAATGGCAATAATTGCCATACCAACGAAAGGAACAGCCAGAAAAATCATGCTGATGCGACTGTCAACGTACATAAACGCAATAGCGGCCAGCCATGAAATCACCACCAGCAGGATATAGAACATTATCCCCCTTACCAGATAACCGGCATACTGCTGCCCCAAACCGGGGCAAACAGACAGTATCAGGGCAATAAAAGGGCTACGGGTGGCGGTTTCTCCCACTTTTCTATCTTCAGACGTTCCTGAAGCGGCTTCATCAAACACCATTCATTCTCCATAATTTTGTCGGGGGCATTTTATACCAGCTTGGCATTGCACGACAAACGGCATAGTTCCCGAACCTGTTTGACTAAAGCCGGCTACTACACCTGTTCAAGAACGGCAGCCGGGATTATAATCCCCAATTCAAGGAGATCTAATACTGTGGCAATAACTTATGCTAACCTGAAGGGCAACAGTTTTTTGCACCGCTGTACCACAGCCCTGCTGCTTGCACTGGGAATGACGCTGTCCGGAACGACATCTGCAACAGACTGGCCTATGGCGGGGGCCAATCCACAACACACCAATCGCAGCACTGCACCGGTACCCCGCAGCCCCCACATTGCCTGGCAGACACAAACTGATGGCCCGGTATATGCTGGTCCTGCAATAACACGTCACACAATCCTTGTAGCTGGTCATGACAAACGAGTATGGGCCCTGAATGTCGCAACAGGGAGTGTTCGCTGGAAACAGGAGCTGGGGGAAGCGATATCCACTACCCCCGCGATAACGGGAAACATCGTGGTGGTGGGGGCCAAAGATGGCTTTCTGACCGCGCTGGATACGCGCGGCGGGAAGATCAAATGGCAGATAAAAACCGAAAGGAAAATCATCTCATCCCCGATTATCGATCAAGGTGCCGTTTTTGTCGGTTCAAATGATCTTCACCTCTATGCTATCGATCTGGCCAGCGGTGAAGTTCACTGGCGTTTTCTCACTCACGGCTATACATACAGCGGGTTGTTTTCCCCACCTACAGCAGACAATGAAAAAATCTACATCGGCACGAAAGACGGTGAGTTCTACGCTGTATACCGCGACAGCGGAAAATTTGCCTGGAAAACAGATGTTGGCTCGTCCGTATATCGAGCTGCAATGCTGGCAGGAGAACGCCTGTACGTCAGCAGCTATGACCGCCGGATCTACGCCCTGAACAGCGCAAATGGTGCCGTTGTATGGCGCACACCAGTGCTGGACGACTGGCCGATGGGAACCCCGGTAATGGTAAACAGCACGTTATATGTCGCCAGCCGTAGCGGCAAGCTTTATGGACTCAGTGCTGCCAGTGGGGAGATTAAATGGCGGGATGATCTGGGTGTCAGCGTGGGCCATGGGTTCGTAGTGGGCTCAAATCAAATCGGCGTTATCGCCGCTACAGATGGAGAGTTGTTTGCAATTGACCTGCAGAATCAGCGCCGGTTGTGGCAAAAAAACCTCTCTGGTCCAATTAAAGCCCCTCTGGCCATATCCAGCCATGGCCTGGTAGCGGTAACTGAAGATGGTGTCGTAACGCTGTTGCGTTAGGAAGAAAATTACGGAGACGGGATGCAGTGATGGTCTATTTGCAGTTATTTGTTTTTTTCCTCGCTCTGGTATCATGTTCCTCCGTACCGGAACCTTCTTCTCCGGCAAGCACTGACACAAATCAGGACAGGCCCCAAAAGAACCTCCCGTTAACACAAAAACAACTGCAACTCCTTGAACACCCCGAACAAATTATCAGCCTGCTCAACGAAGGTGAAATCAGCGAAGACGAGATCCCCAACCCTCACTGGCAAAAAAATGGTTGTATTGCCTGCCATACCAGCGCAGATGCACCAAAACCGGTACAGCTACGCGAAAAAGATCCAAATCGCCTGTGTACCAACTGCCATGAGCAGGAACTGGTAGAAGCATTCATCCACCCCGTCGGTATGGTTCCAGACGATAACTTTATGCAACGCATGCCGGATAACTTCAGAAACTCCCTGCAAGATAACAAGGTAAGCTGTATTACATGTCATGATCTTCCCATACAGTGTGATGAAAAGAGCTTTGCAAAGAAAAAAACAAACCCCCTTTTCTTCCGTGGTGGGCCATATCTTACCCGTACCAAACTCTGTTACAACTGCCATGACCCCAAAATGTATGAGCGCTACAATCCTCACGATCAGATCACGGACGAAGGTGAACTGAGAACCAAACAGTGTTTCTACTGCCACAACATCTACCCTGACAGACATAAAGTGCGCAGTATCGACGATGTAAGCTTTAATCTGGCGGAAGACCTGAAAAAGCTCTGTACAGGTTGCCACCCGTGGCGACCTCACCCTGGTGGGATCTGGGCGGGTAACAAAGAAGGTGAAGGCCCGGATCACCTGCTCATCCCCCCGGAAAAAATCAAACAGCGAATGGAGCGCGTTGCCCAAAAACAAGGCATCATCCTGCCCCTTGAGCCGGAAACCGGACGGATCTTTTGTGCAACCTGCCATAACCCCCATGAGCGCGGTATTCAATACCGCCCGGAAGCTGACAAAGGTGCTGACGGCTATAAGCGGCTAAGGCGAGGAGCAATCGAGATTTGCAGGAACTGTCATGACATGTAAAACACCGGTATATTGATTTTTTGCACGGCCTCGATTTGAAAAAGCATTTTATCCTGATCATAGTCATAATAAACCCCTGTAATATTGCGGCAAATAAGGTAATATTCAGTAGTGGGTTACAACAGAAAAATGGATGAAAGTGACAACTAGCAAATCCTGCCGAAAAATACTGTTATTGCTGCTCCTGGCGTTAACAGCGGTTGAAACTTCAGCCGGAGAACCCCCCGATTGGCCAATGTTCCTCGGCGACCCCGCACATAGTGCAATTGCAAAGTCAGAACTCTCCCCCCCCCTCAAACAGCTATGGAGCTTCGATGCCGAAGGTGCTATCTACTCCTCCGCCGCCGTATCTGGCAAATATGTCTATTTTGCCTCCTTGCCCGGCCGGGTATTTGCACTTGAAACTGCTACTGGGCAGCCGGTTTGGACATTCGAAACCGATACCGAGATCAATTCCTCCCCAGCCGTTATAAAAGAAAAACTCTACATCGGCTCCAAGGGAGGCACACTGTTTTGTCTGGACACCAGAAATGGCGAAGTGCTCTGGAAAATTGATACCGATGGAAAAATCACCGCTTCACCCGTTATTGATCGCGGCATCGTCTATTTTGCCTCTCACGACATGAACATCTATGCCGCCCGGGCAAAGGACGGCACAATACTCTGGAAAACCAGACTCCCCAGCAAAGCCACGGCAAGCGGCATTTATTCTACTCCAGCGGTCACCGGAAATACGCTTTATGTTGCGGAAAAAGCACATACTCTATACGCCCTCGATACCGCCGGGAGCAAGGTTCTATGGCAATATGCTACCGATTCCGCCGTCTACTCTTCGCCTGCTGTAATGAACGGACTGGTCTATATCGGAGGCTATGACCGGTATCTCTACGCAATTAATGCCAAAACCGGCAAGCTCCAGTGGAAGTCCCTGCTGGACGAATGGATTTATTCCACCCCTGTCCCATACAGGGGAAATATCTATGTTGGCAGCAAAGATGGAATCTTTACCGCATTCAAGGGAAAAGACGGACAGAAACTCTGGTCGCTGGATCTGCGTGGTACCATCAGTTCAACCATGGTCATTTCGCGACAAGGTATCGGCTACGTTGGAAACGAAGACGGTGAGATATACGCGCTGGATCTCGACAAAGGAATAATTCTCTGGAAAGAGATTGTCTCGGGAGACGGCTTTCATGCCTCACCGGCTCTGTCAGGAAATAACCTTTATATGGGTACCCTGAATGGTTATTTCATTGCTTGGGGAAAAGACGGTAAAAACAGATGAGCAACAAAATCCCGCTATGGAGATCTGTTCTGTTATTAGTGTTTCTCTCGTCTGCTGCGTGGGCAAAAGAAGATTACCAGTCATACGAAAACCCCCACTGGTCTGACTCCCCGGATGCCTGCCTGCAGTGTCATGAGAAAATCCCCCAACCTGGAGAGCCCCTCGCCCTTCTTCTCGGCGGCGACATAATCAACCTGTGCAACCGCTGTCACGCTACCATTTCAAAAGATAAATACATTCACGCCAGCGGCATGGTTCCACCGCAGCAGATGGTAGAAAGGATGCCGGATGATTTCAAGATGGCATTAGAACAGGATCCTCAGGGAAGAATAACCTGCAGGGTCTGTCATACCATCAAATACCAGTGTCTCAGCGATGAGTATTATCGTAGGGTTGACAACCCACTGTTTCATCGCGGTGCCCCCTACAAAAAGCGCACTGATCTTTGCTATAATTGCCATAACAAATCAGAATATAAAGACAAGCACAACCCTCACGATCAGATCAATGATGAGGGTGAGCTCATGACCGACGTTTGCACCTACTGTCACGCCAAACTTCCGGATCGGAGAAAAGCCAAGAGCATTGCCGATGTAACTTTTGAGTATAAAAAACTCGATATGCTCTGCCTTCGTTGCCACACAGATGATGCCTATGCGTACGGGTGTGTAACCGGATATAAAGATGATGGCAGTCCGGTCTACCACGGCGACAGACCCAATGAAAAAATGCTGGCCAGAATCGACCAGCGCACCAAGGAAAGCATCCTGCCTATGGAGCTGGTCACCGGCAATATTTTTTGTGGAACCTGCCATAATCCACATGAACTGGGAGTACAGCGCCAACACAAGGCTGATGTCGGTGCGGACGCCCACAAGCGTCTCAGAATAAGCAAAAAAGATTCCCATCTCTGTCTCGGCTGCCATGATGAAAAAGATATCCGGGAATTTCAGATTGGAGAATAAGATTTGAGCATATCCCCAAGCATACGGAAACCCATATCCACCAATCAAAACCGGACATTTTTTTATAAAGAGATTATTTGTTTTCTGCTCTTTTTTTCTACTGTTTTTCTCTTGCCAAAATACTCTGTTGCATTCACCAGCAAAGAGCTTTCCCCAATCAAGCTTGTAGCAACAATCGGGGGGAAAGAGGGAAAATCCAGACTTCGTCAGCCCAGCTCCGTCCTGGTAGCCGACGATGGGAGGATTTTTGTACTTGATGGTGCAGTAAACCGGGTTGCCGTTTTCTCAAAAACCGGCAAGTTCCTTTATAATTTTGGCTCAGCACATCTCGACAGACCGTTAGGCATGGCTATGGATCCCAATGGTCTTCTTTATGTCACCGATACAGGAAACGGGCGAATCCAACTGTTTTCTTCCAGCGGAAAGCACCTGAAGCAAATCAACTTGCCTGAAGGAAAAAAAGGAACCCCCACAGAGCCCGTTGACGTGGCAGTTGACGGCAAAAGAAGCATTCTCTATATCGTTGACAATAACAATCACAGAATATTGATTTATAATCTCAAAAAAAACTCCTTAATCAAGTCCATAGGGAAAATGGGCATGGGAGAAGGTGAGTTACGATGGCCATTCTCTATCGCAATTAATAAAAAAGGGGTGGTCTTCGTAGTAGATGTGGTTAATACGACCGTCAGAACCATCCACCCGGAAAATAACTGGGCATTCAAGTATGACGTTGGAAAATGGGGCATTCAAAAAGGAGAGTTTTTCCGCCCCAAAGGAGTGGCAATCAACTCCAAAGGAGAGTTGTTTGTCTCCGACTCCTATCTGGGCGTAGTACAGATTTTTGAGGAGAAGGGCCGGTTCCTGTCTGTATTAAGCAATTCCGACAAAACAATTCACTATTTTACAACGCCTGCCAGGTTGTTCTTTGACCAACATGATCGACTTTATGTGGTAGAGATGTTTGCCAACCGGATTGCCATATTCGAGATCAACAGATGAACAGGCAACCTTCCCAGTCGCTGGTGCTTCTGCTGTTATTACTGCCGATTATCACAACCGATCTGTTTGCTGCCTCAGAAGAACTTACTCCAAACTCCTCCAGAGAGTGCTCCATGTGTCACATCAGGTGGATGGATGAGTTCAAGAGCGAAAAGACCAGCAACCTGCTAATCGACTACCCCAAGACAAAACAAGCTGCTGATGAAATGATGTGCTACAGCTGCCATGACGGGTCAATTGCAGACTCCCGCTGGAAAGTATGGGAAACCTCTCGCCATAAAACGGGGAAAAAACCGTCCGACAAGATAACTGTGCCGGAAAATTATCCGCTGGATAAAAACGGCAATATTCAGTGCTACACTTGCCACTCGGCTCATGGTGTCGAGGGACGAACCGATATGGCCACCGCCATCTTCTTGCGTGAACCCAATATCAACTCGTCCATGTGCCGCAAATGTCATCAAGGAAAGGATAAAGGTCCCGACGAAGGCTCACATCCGGTTGACGTAGAGTTTCCTGATTTTCCTCAAAAAATCCTGCAAGCTGGAGGAAAGGCCGGAGAAAAAAATACGGTTATTTGTGAGTCCTGTCATACCCCCCATGGCAGCACTGCGGAACATTTCCTGGTAATACCCAACGAGGGAAAAGGCAGCTTGACACACTCCATGTTATGTGAAGCCTGCCATACAGTCTCGCCGGATATCAGCAGCAAAGATCGGCTGCGGCATTTTTCCCATCCTGTAGCTGTCAAGCTTCCTGAGGAGGCGGAGCTGCCGGAAAAATGGGACAACGGAGAAAAACCCTATTTGGGCAAGGGTGACACCGTAAACTGCCGCACTTGCCACTCACCACACAACGGCACACGGAGCAACCACCTCCTGACCACCCATAATAAAGGAGATCAGATGTGTTTAACCTGCCATACTTCCAAAGAATCAATTTATGATACCAAACACGACATTGCCAAACATTTCCCTGAAAATGAAAATGCAGAAGGGGAAAAAGCTTCAGAAAAAGGAACCTGCAGAAGTTGCCACTTCATGCACAAGGGTTATGGCCCCAAAATGTGGGCAAGGAAAGGGGCCGACGCCACTATGGAAGGAATATGCTTGTCATGCCACACAAAAGGCCAGATTGGGGAGGATAAACTCACCGGAGAATTCAGCCATCCCGTAGGGATCATACCTCAGCGAATAAAACAGGAAGGAGTAGCGCTACCGCTCTTTACTGACAAGGGAAAAAAGAGTCCGGATGGAAAAATATCATGTGCATCCTGTCACGATCCGCACCGCTGGTCACCAAACAACGAAGACCGCGGCGCAAATACAAAAAATGGTGACGTCAACAACAGCTTCCTGAGAAAGGCCAGCACCCCCGACGGGAAGCTATGCAAGACATGTCATTTCGGTAAATGGTCAATACTCGACAGCAAACATGATATGGGCTTGATGGAGCCTCACTCAAAAAACAGCAAAGGACAAACCATTGAAGAATCGGGGGTATGCGGAGCTTGCCATACACCACACAATGCCAAGGCCGAAAAACTATGGGCAAGAAGTACCAAACAAGGTGATGACGTTATCGAACGTCTATGCACCTCATGCCACGCCAAGGGACGGGAGGCAGAGGAAAAGACAACCGGCGAAAACAGCCACCCATTAGGTGTCAAACCGTCGAAGGCCATTGCGAAGGAAAGCGGTTTACCCTTGTTTGCAAAAAATGGAGATCGGAGCCAGAAAGGAACCGTTTCATGCGCTACTTGCCATGACGTACACCGCTGGCAAGCCGGAGTAGACAAGGGGCCTGGAAAACGAAAAATCGAAGGGGATCGATTCAACAGCTTCCTGCGCAGACCCAATGATGATTCAGCAACGCTATGTGCCGCTTGTCACAAAGAGAATGCATTGGTTGTCGGCACAGATCATGACATGAATGTAACTGCCGCCCGAGCAAAAAATCTTAGTGGCGAAACGGTCAAAGAATCCGGCGTATGTGGTCCATGTCATGCCGTGCACAACGCCTTCGGCAGCCTTTTATGGGCGCGTGGGGTCGGCTCGGGAGAAAACCGTAACGAAGCACTATGCAAAGGTTGTCACGCAAGACGAAAAAGCGGTTCCAAAAAAATCATTGAAGAACCCAGTCATCCAATGAATAAAGCCATTTCAGATGCTCGCCCTACCCTGAGGCGGGAAACCAGTGCTTTTTACGAGCATTCCAGAAAAGATGGGACAAATATCGAGTTACCATTGTTCAAAGCTGATGGAAAACGTTCACAAGACGGCGATATCACATGCTCCACCTGTCACAATGTCCACCGATGGGATCCTGAACTATGGGCCAAAGGCAATAATAAAAATATTGAAGGAAACGGCGGGAACAGCTTCCTGCGTAAATCAAATCTTCCGGACTCAGGGCTTTGTGCCGCCTGCCATACCCGCAAGAAATACGTGGTTGGCACTGATCATGATATGTCAGTTACTGCGCCTCAACAGCAAAACAGTTTAGGACAAACTGTAAAACAAAGCGGCGTTTGTAGCGCCTGTCATGAACCACACGGTTCTACAGCAGGAGGCTATCTGCTATGGGCCAGAAAACTTGGAACGGGAAGTGATCTGCCACAAGAACAGGTCTGCCTCAGCTGTCATTCAGAAAGCGGCATTGCCAAAAACAAAATAGTCACCGAATTCACGCACCCCCGCGATATCACCATCACCGAGCAAAACCACCCGGGACAGGACTTCTACGCTCCCGTGTATGATGAAAAAGGGCACAAGGTTGACGCAGGCATTCTCTCCTGCCCCACCTGCCATAACCCACATATCTGGTCAGCAATCAAACCAGGGCCAGGAAATGGAAAGCCA